>NZ_JAHBRX010000001.1:3021428-3327142 GCF_018398335.1 Chelatococcus sp. HY11 | reverse complement strand
TGGCCTGCCGGATGACCCTGACGGGCACGTGCGGAATGACGTGAGCGCTGTGAGCCTGCTGCGGACTATCCTGGTGCTCAACATCGCCATTCTGATCGGCTTCACCGTGGATGAGCTGTTGGAAGAACTCGGCATCAATCTTCCGCTCTTCGTCGCCTGCCTGATGGTCGCGATCGTCATGACCAACACCATCCCTTACGTCTTCCGCGGGCTGCTCTGGCCTACGCGGACAAAGGCGTTGTCGCTCGTCTCCGACCTGTCGCTGAGCGTCTTCCTCGCCATGTCGCTGATGAGCATGCAGCTATGGACGCTCGGTGATCTCGGCCCGGCCCTGCTTCTCGTGCTCGGCGTGCAGACCGTTGCGGCGGTAGCCTACATCCTGTTCGTGGTCTTCCCCGCCATGGGCCGCGACTACGACGCGGCCGTGGTTTCGGCCGGGTTCAGCGGTATTTCCCTCGGCGCGACACCCACCGCCATCGCCAATATGACCGCGGTGACGAAGGTGCATGGCGCGGCCCCCATCGCCTTCATCATCCTGCCGCTCGTCTCCGCCTTCTTCATCGACATCGCCAATGCGGTGGCCATCGGCTTCATGGTGCGCTGACGCCCGCGTGGCAACCGGTCGAGAGGCACCCGGCATGGGCATTGCGGGGGCGCCATGGCGTATTTTGGCATTGCCAGCGATCGACACGCCATCCGCCCGCCTACCGAATTCAGGATCGAAGCGCGTCAGAGGAACACAAAAATCCGAAATAACCGCGGCTAGGCCCAGAAGTCCTTGATCTTCGGCGCCTCGATCTTGGCGCGCTCATAACCTGCCTTGATCGCGGGAGCGATCTGGCCGGGATCGAGCAGGTTCACGCCCGGTGGCGTGCCGGCGATGATCAGCATCGCTTTGGTGCCGGTCGCCTCCAGCGTCGCTATTTCCTTATGGATATCGTGAGGAATGCCGGTGAGCAGGCTGCCCTCATAGCCATTGGTCAGGGTGATGATGAGCGCGCGCTTCGAGCCGGCAACCAGATCGGTGTGCGCCCAGGTCTTGGAGATGCCGCCATCCATGCAATAGCGCTGCCCCAGCAGCGTCGGTCCCATAACCCCAGGCAGCGAGGAACTGGCGGCGGCGGCATGGGCGAGCGGAATGCCATTCTTGCGGGCCACATCCTGATGCACCACCAGACGTTCGCCGGTGTAGCAATCATTGGCGGTGGTGAACATCTTGGCGACCGGCCAGTCGGTGCGGCTGTCTCCCGTCAGAAGCCACGCTAACCGCTCGACGGCCCCGCCATTGACGTGGTTGTCCGCCGCCAGCGCCGCATGGCCGATGGCGCGGATCGAAGCGGCATCACCGCTGGTGACCTTGAAGTTGATCTCTTGCGCGCGCTTCTGGCTGGCATTGGGGGCGGAGAGCGGCGCGAGCTTGGCGAACAGGCTTGGAAACTGCCCGAAGAACTCGATCTCGCTGCGCATTCGCAGGAAATGCCCGGACGTGAGCGAAGAGCCGGCATAGGAACCGGCCGAGGTGCCCACCACCATCTCGGCGAGGGCCGCCGGATCGACGCCGAGTTCGAGCAGGCCGTGGAAGAAACCACAATACCATGCGACGTAGTATTCACCGCCGCCACCGAGCACCAGCGTGCGGTCGAGCCCGGCAGCGAATCGCGAGGGCACCGGCTTGTCGGGGACCGGGACGGCGAGGCCGTCGGAGGCGAACAGACTGTCGCTGACCTGCGTGGTCATCGCTTCCAGCGGTGTTGGTGTCTGGGCAAGAACCGGCGAGATCGCCGCCGCACCGACGGAGACAGGCACTAACGCGGATGCTTTGAGGAAATTCCGGCGTTTCATGATGGTTAACTCCGGTGAGGAGCTGGGGAAGCTGATACCCGTTTTGATCCGCGGCCTTATCCCAGGGCGTTACGATGTGTCCGGCATACCCAGGAACCAACCTGCTACGTGCCAAGTCCCGTCCTTACTTTACCAGTGTACCAACGAGGCGTTGGAAAGCTAAAGCCTGCTTGGAGAAGCAGGATGGGTGTTTCTGCGAGTTACGTTAACGCCCATGGCCGCAACGGTGAACGTGCGGTAGGTATCGCCCACACGAACGGTGAGTTTTTGGTTCTTCAACGTCTCGATGAGCTCAGCGGAAACGCGGCCACGGAAATACAACACGCCGGTGTCCGGGTGCTTCCAGGGCTGCGACATCGCGATGACCATGTGTGCCTCTCCTGTGTACCAGGGCGAGAGACAGAAACCCTTACGTGCCTTGAAGTTCTTGCTGCGCAAGGCGTTCAAGAGATCATGGTGCCCAGGAAAGGACTGGCTATCAGCCAGGTAAACTCATTTAAAAACAGCTAGTTACGTTACGCCCCATTCGTTCTCTGTAGCACTCTGTTGTAGTTACGTCCATTCGTAGCTACTGTTCGTGGTGGCGAGGAGCTGAACGATTGCCACTCCTCCGTGTCGCGACGGAGGACATCAGGCGTCAGAGAAGTCCTGTCCCGAAATGAACTCAAGGAACGCCTCGCCAAGTCCTGTTAAGCCCGACCGCATCCCAACATTGGTGTTGCCCATGTTGATGCTGACTAAACCTTCGTCTCGAAGTTGGCTAAAAACTTGGGAGAGTAGTCCTGCCTCGCTTAGTTCTGGGAATGTAGCCGCAAGCGCACGCTGTAGGTTCCCGTCCTCCCGCTTTCCTTGAAAATTCATGGTGACCTCTGCCATCGTTCCATAGCTGTCGGGTGAATGCAGCGCTCGAAGCATCATTATGTGGGACACGGAAAATCGGTCCAGATAATGCATAAACTGGCCGCGAAATAATTCGCTAGGACCGGCGCCAAGTCCTACATTCAGCACGGCATTTCGAAGAGCCGCTAGCTTCTCCTCGTGGTGGGTCTTCATGGCTATCGTCGTAGCTTCGTAGACTGCGCTAACAAACTCTGGTTTGCCCGCGAGAAGATGCGGATCGAAGCTCTCCGATTGCTCCCGAAGCCGTGCCACTTCGGCTGCAAGTGATCTAAACCAATCCGTACGCCGCTTCTCGAGTGGAGAACCAATGGCAACGTCCATCAGCTCTTGGAGGAACGTACCGGCGAATGGGACTACCCCAACCGTGGCGCGAGCTGTCCTATATGCCACTTCATCGGCGACTTCCGTCGGGTGTTGCGGTAGCGTGTCCTTGTCACACATAAGCTTCCCCTTCCCCCTTAGGCGAGGCCAAGCTTAATGCGTAGCCCTCCTGGCTCATAGGCCTTACCCTAATCGCAGCACCGTCTCCGACTCATCAAACGGCGCGCTCTGGCCATCACCACCTGCACCCGCTATTCATTTCCGTCTCTGTCTGGCTAGGCAGGGCCGCAGATATTGAGCTTTGCATGAGTCGCCTTTGTCGAGCACCCGGTTGCTCCTCGCAGACCACCTCCCGATACAGCCCATATTGCACCACCCATCGCGCACGGTTGCGGCGTCATGGCGCGGTCGATCAGGAGGCAGTCACCAAGGCCCAGCTCGCGCCTTATCTCAGGCAGGTCGTGAGGCGGGTGGAGAAGAACAAGAGCAGCCCCCTATGGGCGCAGCTTGAGGAACGCTGGGAGGCCCTCCAAAGTCACGCGCGGGGTGTTCTAGCCGCCTATCAGCGGGGACAGCCTATGGTCCGGTATGAGCGGATCGCGGCCCATGCCATCGTCACCCTCGGGGAACCCCTGGAGCCGCGCGAGGTGATCCATACGGTGCTCGCGATGTTCATGATGCAGCAGGACCAGCCTCACCGGTTCCCCAGCGATGCAGGCTTCAGGATGCAACTGGTGCGGCGTGTGCGGGGACTGGCCGAGGTCAATGCGGGCGAGTGGTACGATCACAAGACCGGTAAGACAAAGCGGGTTTACAAGGACCTCGCACCGAAAGCGGCTGTGATCATCGGGCAGTGGCTGGCTGAGGCATTCGGGGGCGCTGGCATCCATCTCGCGAAGCTGGAAGAGCGGGACAGGCAGAAGCAGCAGGATGAAGTGAACGCCTTGCATGAGGCGCTGAAGGGACTGGAATGAGAAAGAAGAGGTCGGGCGTTGATGACGAGGGAGCAGGCGGCATCTTCAGCTCACGGAAGCACCCAAGCGCAACGACGTTCAAGTGGGAGCGGCTCAGGAAGGACCTTGCTGGGGCCGAACGGGAGCAGCCGCTGGGACCCTACAGCGTGCCGCTCGGGGATATCCGACGCGACCCCGTGTTTCAGATCAGGGATGGCCTTGACTCGCGCAACCTGACGCGGCTGGCAGGAGTCCTGCGATCGGGCACACGGTTGGACCCAATTGTAATTGCGGCACTTGAAGCCCACGAGGAACATGGCGGCTTTGAGACCTCGCTTGCCATCATCGATGGCCATCACCGGTATAATGTCCATCAGATGGATGGTAGGCAGGAAATTGAGGCCTACGTTATCAGGACGACGCGGCGGCAGGCCAGATGGTTGGCGGCCGAAGCTAATCTCAGGCACGGGCAGCCCCTTAAAGCGCGAGGCCTGCGTGACGTACTGAAGGCCTACATCCACGCGCGCAGGCACATCAACGCGAATGGTTCGCTCAAGAGCTATCGCGACATCGCGGAGGTTCTAGGCGCCCCAAAGTCTAGTGTCTTTCGCTGGATACGGGAGGACCATCGTGCCGTCGCCGAGCGGATGGCGAATGAGGATGCGCCCAAACCCGAAGGTGGCCTACAGGCCCTGAAGCGTCGCAAGGACGCCCTTGCGGGAGCCCGAGAGAACTTATCGAGCCTCTTCCTGGCGTTCGATGAGGCAACCAGTTGGGCCGATCGGGATGAGCTCGTTGGGCTTCTAGCCAGCGCGTTGAAGGAGCTTCAGGCGCGCCATGAAGAGGAAGACGAACTCAGCGCTCGCTGGGGGCAGGTCGATGACGCGTCAATGGACGGCCAAGATTTCTAGCTCTGCTGTCCCATTGGGACACTTAGAGGCAACAGCGCGGGTTGTTAGTCTTTGTAAGATAAAGAAAAATTCCGCTCAATCAGCGAGAGAATTACTCTCAGCCGATCGTTAAGAGCTGTGTGGTCGCTCCAGCGGAGAAGCATCGCCGGAGATGACCTCTAAGGCTGGTGAGCCAGTATGCCGAACAAACTCGCCACCATTTTGTCCATGACCATCCGGGTGGACTTTTCGGGAGACGATGCTGGGACGAAATCTCGCTTCTCTTAACCTTGGAGAAGCTGGCCTTGGGTGGTGAGATCTGAAGTTAGCTGTGAGTGCGGCAGTGTCGAGGCGAGCTGATTTCGTCCTCGGAGACACCCTCAGATTAACTGATAGCGTTAAGCGATGGGCAAGTGTGGACTTATCAGCCCAGCGATGAGCCGCTTCGGCCTTAGCTCCGCTAGCTGGAACCGCCGCTAGATGAGGACAGCTTGGGTAAGACCTCTATCAACTTAGTCGCGGAATAGTTGTCTTGGCCGCCTGATGCACGAGTGTAGCCGGTGTCCTGAGGGCTGAAGATGCAGGCTGCTGCATGCGTCAGAACGACATCGCGTCGGTCTTCGCCGCTGGCGGCATCCGTGAGTGATTTGAAGGTCAGCAAGGCATTCTGACGGTGTCGGTTCACGATGCCGTTGTGCTTGTGCGAAAGGAAGTTCCTGGCACACAGCGCCACCATATAGGCGATCACGCCAAATATCAGCAACTTGCTCAACCCAACCTGTACAGCTTCATATGTCGTTGTTGGGGTGATCCACGGGATTTTGTGAAGAAATACGCTGACAGCAGCGAACCCGCCTAGACCAATCGCGGTACGGACCGTGTAGGTCCGCCATTTGTCCGCCGAGGTCTCGTGCTTTTCGGCTTCATCCTTGAAATAGATGGCTTGCTGCGACACGCCCTGTTCGGCGGCAGCCTGCCTAACTTCGTTGAGGATACGCTGAACTTCCTCGCGATCCTTAGCGAATTGCTCCATGACTAAACCGGCCTGATCCGTCGCAGACTGTACGGCAGCCCGAGCTGCGCGCTCCAGTGCACCAAAGTCGCGCTGGCGACTGGTGAGGTACCCTACTAACGGATGAACAATGTTAAAAATATCATCGTATAACCTTTTGAGCGACTCGATGTACTGCTGTCGGAGAGCAGCCGGGTTCCCATCAGTTTCGGTAGAGAACTGCAATATGCTTTGTAGCGTGCTGTAAAAGCTATTTGCCAGATCGCGGATTTGCTGAAGTGATCCAGTGGGGAGGTCTTTCAGGTGCTCGATTGGGAGTTGCTGGAAAAGTCCGATGATCCGCTTAGCGGGTTCTACGGCGGCGTCGAATGATAGGCTTGAACCGAGAACGTCGCGTCGAGGCAACTGCTCTGCATCGAATTGTTGAACTCTCTCAAGTGATTTGCTCGCTTCGACAAGCATTTCGGCAGCCATCATTTCCCCCCCCCGACCGTCCACCTTCTGCTATGCTCTAACAACTCGCACTCACGGTAAAGGGCACTCTTCCTCACGGCCCGCTTGAGCCCCGAGTCGGACATCCAAAATTTCCCCGGAAAAAGTTTGACACAGGATCGATCAGTTGCCTGCTTTGAGGTTCCCCCAGTGGGGGCCTCGGTAGGTCCTTGTCCTGCCAAAAGTGAAGGTAAATGACCGCACGCAGGTGTTTCCGCGCCGGTTCCACGTATGCCGGTGAAGATTTCGATCCGCTTTCCAATTGTCTGCTCACGAAGGAGTTCCTACGCATCGTCGATCTCGCAAAACTCGTCGTTCCGATAGGCCAAGCCCCAGTGAGTCGTTCCAAGGCATGAGCTTTGCCGTTCCGTATAAATAGTATTGACTTTCGGAACGGTCGGCCTCACGTTGTCTAAGACTTCATTGGAACGGATGGCGGGTCATGCTGGTCGGGTACGCGAGAACAAGCACAGTCGAGCAGGAAGCGGGCCTGGAGGCCCAGGTCAGGGACTTGGAAGCCCTCGGGTGTGAGCAGGTCTTCAGGGAGCAGACAAGCTCAGTAGGCTCCAGGAAGGGCCTTGAAGAGGCCATCGCGTACTGTCGCAAGGGCGATACCTTCGTGGTCACCAAGCTGGACCGGCTGGCCCGTTCGGTTCCCCACATGTGGGAGATCGTCCGTGCCCTTCAGGCGAAGGACGTTGCCATCCGCATCCTCAATCTCGGCATCGATACGACCACACCCACGGGCAAGCTCATGCTCAGCGTCCTTGGGGGTGTTGCGGAGTTCGAGCGCGAAATGATGCTGGAGCGGCAACGCGAAGGCATCGCCAAGGCGAAGGCCGATGGCAAGTACAAGGGCCGGAAGCCGACCGCGAGGGCCAAGGCTGAGGAGATCAAGGCCCTATCGGCTCAAGGGGTCAGCCTGTCGGAGATCGCGAGGCGCCTCGAGATCGGCAAGGCGTCAGTTCACAGGGTGTTGACTGGAGCAGGCACCGCGTCTTGAGGGGCACTGCGGGTGATGTCTTGCCGAGGAAATTTCGCCATCGACTTCGCGACCATTACGTAATGAGTCATGCCATATCGGGCGCTGCTCTTTCCTGAACTCCACCCTTGAATGAACTCGTTATCGTCCATCGACAGCTCGGCCAGTCGCCATTGAGCACGAAAGCGGTGACGCCAGCCGTGGTTGGGGGCCACCCTAGGGTCCGTTACGATGCTGCGCGCCAGCTCGGCAAGCCTGTTCTTCAAGCCTTGAAGTGGCCCCAACACGTCCCCCTCGGCAGATGGCGTGAGGAACAAGTGGCCGGGTGATGCCGAAGTCACAAACTCGGGAAATCCCTTCTCGATCAGATGGAGGTGTACGGTAACCCATCGAGGCTTGTCGGTCTTCACGGTTCCCGCCTCCGGGGTGATGTGGATGATCCACATACCGTCTACCAGCTTTATGTCTTGCTTCCGAAGCTGAGCAACTTCGCCTACCCGAGCGCCAGTGTACGCCATGAGCCAAGGCAGCCATCGTTTGCCCGCAGCGGTTTTCGGATGCTCATTGCCCGGAGTATACAGGTCCGCAGCCTTCAGAAGGGCGGCAGCTTCCTCATCCGTGAAGCCGGGGTCACGCTGGAGATTGCGTACTCGGGCGCGCTTGATGGAAATGCCGGTTGCCGGGTTCGAGGGCACCCGGTGGTTGATCACAGCCCAGCCGAACAGGGACTTCAGCGCCACAAGATCGCTATCCATGACGGTCTTGGGTAAAACCGGCTTGTTGGTCCTCGGGTTGATCGACGCCAAGCGGTGATCCTTGAATGCCACCACGTCCGCAGGAGCCACATGGGTTGCGTCGTCGTGCCCGAGGAAGGTGATGAAATACTTCACCGTACGCGCGTAGCTGTCATACGTGCTGGGTTTCGTCCCCGTGGCTTGGGCTTCCTTCCACCAGTCGGCCAGCAGCGATGTGATTGTTTCCCCATTCTTCGGCTTCGAGGATGCGCGTTCTGGTCTTGAATGACTGGCAGCCGCAGGCTCAGGCATCAGCGGCGTTTCGATAGGTTCGCCCTGATCGCGCTCCCGGCGGGCCTTCTCGGCGTTGATAGCTGCGCTCTGAAGGGCTCGGGCGATGAATTTACGGCTTGGGGAGTTGGGAGCGAGGCGGATGCCGAACTGCGGCCAGGACATGACCTCATCCACTTCCCCAGCATAAAAGGGATCGATGGTGCCGCGAGCCCATTGTGCTCGGTTGTGGGCGTCCAGCCATTCGCGATCCGCCTGCCGCGCGTCGAAGGTCGGCCGTTTGAAGCCATCTCGGGCTATGAGATCGTTCGCCGCTTCAGGGTCGTCAGGCCGTTCAAGGGGAAGCCGAGGCTCATCACTGAAGCCATCGAGCCGCACCTCCTCGTCTTCTTCGAGGAGAGCGGCGTAATAGACTTTCCCAGCGCGCGCGATCGTCTCGTTGTCCACTTCGTCCAGCATGGGGCCGGACAGGAGAGCTTGTCGCCTGCGGTGCTCCTGCCACTCACGCTCAACGGTAACAGCCATCTCCGCGTGGCGCGTTCGGGCCACGGCGGCGTCCTTGGTGTCTAGCGTCTTGTTGATCTCGGTCTTGCCGATGATACCGCGCAAGTCCTGCGGGACCGCCTTTCGGAACCAATAGACGCCAGTCTTCCGATGCTTGAAGGGACGTGCCATCGTCAGAGCCAATTGTATCACCCGTTTGTAGCACTCGGGCGACGTAACTCTCTGATCTATCAGAATTTACCGATCCATCAATCGCTTAGCGGATCAATGGTGCCCAGGAAAGGACTCGAACCTTCACGCCTTGCGGCACAGGTACCTGAAACCTGCGTGTCTACCAATTCCACCACCTGGGCAGGTGGCCTCCCCATCGGGGTCGGCAGGCGCTCTTTAGAGGGTCGCCGCATCACCTGTCAACGGCATTCGTCATGCCGCGGTCATATCCGGCCTGATGGTATGGGAAAACATCGGGCGTCAAAGGGGCGGCTATCCCCTGGCTGCCACGCCACAGCTTCACGCGCACCGGAAAGGCTTTTGCATTCGCGGTCTCGCCGGACGTTGTGGAGAGGGGCGGCGCGCGGCATCCCCGGCCTGATGCGCCTCGGTGGGCTCGATTCGTATCGTATCGGCGCGGCGCGAAGATCAGAGCGCTTGACGGGCTCATTGACCGTATCGCCTTGAGAGCGGCTGACATCTCCGTTGGCCTAGGGGGGCGTGTAATCCGCAACCCGGCCCTGACGGGCCGAAAATGCTGCAGCGACGCAATGGCGCGTGCAATTTGATTGATTCTTCACCGCTGCATGGTTCCCTCGTGCGGTAAAGCGCTCTATGGAACACGTGTCGAGATCAATTCCAAACAGGCGGAGGCTTTCGATGACAGCGGGAGTAGTGGGGACGTCCTCACAGCTCATCACCGTCTTCGGCGGATCGGGCTTCATCGGTCGTCACGTGGTGCGGGCGTTGGCCCAGCGCGGCTATCGCATCCGCGTCGCGGTGCGGCGTCCGGACCTGGCCGGCTTCCTGCAGCCGCTCGGCCGCGTCGGACAGATCCACGCGGTGCAGGCAAACCTGCGCTATAAGCAATCCGTTCAGGCTGCGGCGCGTGGTTCGGACGTGGTGATCAATCTTGTCGGCGTGCTCAAGGAAGCCGGCCGGCAGAATTTCGCGGCGGTTCACAGCTTCGGTGCCCGCGCGGTGGCCGAGGCGGCCGAGGCAGCCGGTGCCCGCCTCGTCCATGTCTCGGCGCTGGGCGCCGACGCGCAGTCTGAATCGCTCTACGCGCGCACCAAGGCAGCCGGAGAGGCCGCCGCCTTCAGCCATGTCCCCAAGGCGACGATCCTCCGTCCGTCCGTGGTGTTCGGCCCGGAGGACGGGTTCTTCAACCGCTTCGCGGCGCTCGGCAGCCGCCTGCCGGTCGTGCCGATCACCGGTGGCGCCACACGTTTCCAGCCCGTCTATGTCATGGACGTCGCCGAAGCCATTGCCCGTGTCGTCGACGGCGCCGTCGCGGAGGGCCATGTCTACGAGCTCGGCGGGCCTGAGGTGAAGACACTCCGCGAAATCGTCGATTATACACTCGGCGTCATCGGCCGTCGCCGGCTGGTGGTGGATCTGCCGAAGGCCGGTGCATCGCTCATGGCGGGTGTCGTCGAATTCGCCGACAAGCTCACCTTCGGCATCTTGCCCGACTATCTCGTGCTCACGCGGGATCAGGTCGCGCTGCTCGGCCATGACAATGTCGTGTCGACGACGGCCATCGATACCGGCCGCACGCTCGGTGACATCGGCGTCACGGCGACACCGTACGAGGCGATCGTCCCGGGCTATCTCTGGCGCTATCGCCGTTCCGGCCAGTTCGCCGACATCCGCACCATCTGATCACGCCGCATAAGCTTCAGGTCCGCCTGCTGCGGACTTGAAGCCCGCCCGTAAACCGGCCGGAAAACTATCCGCCCTGGATGGCATCGCCTGATGCGGTCCAGGGCGGATTTGTTTCAGCGCGGCGCGCCTTCGGGCACGCGGCCCCGCGCCGCCAAGCCTTTGTGGACGTGCACCATGAGGGCGACGCCGAACAGCGGCGTGAACAGATTGACGATGGGAATGGCCACCATCACCGCGAGCAGGAAACCCGCGATGAGGACGGTGCCGCGATTGGCAACGCGCATGGCAGCCGCCTCCGGCATTGGCCGGAAGCGGCCGGCGGCGAGTTCGAAATACTCCCGTCCGAGCAGGTAGCCGTTGGCCAGGAAAAAGGCCACGACATTCACCACCGGCACGAAAAACAGGATGAGCGCCACGCCGTTCACCAGAACGGCGAGCCCGGCAAAACGCAGGCCGTAGAGCAGCGAGCGGGCCAAGGACAGGGGCTGTCCCGGTGGATCGGCAGGGTAATGGCGTTCCTCCACCAGCGCCGCCGCATCGTCGAGGAAATAGCCGGCGACGACAGCCGTTACGGGCGCGATGATATAGGCAAGCCCGATGAAGATGCCGACGCCCGCGAAGAAGAAGGCCAGGCTGTCGATGAGCGGATAGTTTGAGAGGATGTCGCTGCCGTCCATGAAATGGGCGATCACCCGCGTCAGCGCGAACCAGACGATCGCGAGCAGTAGGATCGTCAGTCCCAATGAGCGCCACAGCAGGCGGCGGAAGCCCGGCGACAGAAGCTGCGAGGCCGCCTTGATCGCAGCCTGAATTATGAGGGAAATGGACGCGAACAGGGACAAGGCGATCACAACATGCTGGGCAGGATGCGGTTTGGCGGCTTGTGCCCGTCAAGGAACGCGCGGATGTTGACCATGACCTTGTCACCCATGTCGATGCGCCCCTCAAGGGTGGCCGAGCCCATATGCGGCAGCAGCACCACCTTGTTGGCCTTGGCGAGCCGCAGCAGCCGGGGATTGACAGCCGGATGATGCTGGAAGACATCGAGGCCCGCGCCGCTGAGCTCATCGGCTTCGAGCATGGCGATGAGGGCGGTTTCGTCGATGATTTCGCCACGCGCCGTGTTGATGATGACCGCGTCAGGCTTCATCAGCTTCAGGCGGCGCGCCGACAGAAGATGGTAGGTTGCCGGCGTATGCGGGCAATGGATGGAGACGATGTCCATCCGCGCCAGCATACGGTCGAGGCTCGACCAGTAGGTCGCGTCGAGTGCTGTTTCGTTGTCCGTCGGTAGCCGCCGGCGGTTGTGATAATGGATCGAAAGCCCGAAGGCGCGGGCGCGGGCGGCCAGCGCCTGGCCGATCCTCCCCATGCCGACGATGCCGAGGCGCTTGCCGGTGATGCGCCGCCCGAGCATCCAGGTCGGAGACCAACCCGCCCAGGGCTCCTCGTTGGGAATGATTCGCGAGCCCTCAGGCAGGCGGCGGACCACAGCGAGCATGAGAGCGATGGTCATGTCGGCCGTGTCTGCGGTGAGAACGCCCGGCGTGTTCGTGACCGTTATTCCGCGCGCTGTCGCGGCCTCGACATCGATGTTGTCGACGCCATTGCCGAAATTGGCGATGAGGCGCAGTTGCTCGCCGGCTTCGGCGATGACGCCCGCATCGATCCGGTCCGTGATCGTTGGCACCAGCACGTCGGCGCTCTTCATGGCGGCGATGAGGTCAGCCCGCGAGAAGGGCTGATCGGTACGGTTGAGCTGGACTGAGAAGAGCTCGCTCATGCGCGCTTCGACCGGTTCCGGCAGGCGACGTGTAACGACGACGAGAGGCTGTGGCTTGCTCATCTTCTTGATCTCGGCCTCAGAGCACGTTCAACTTAGGCTGAATCATCGGATGCAATCCAAGTTGGTGAATCTGCTCGTCTCTTCCAAGTGGAGCAAGTCCGCGACAGATGGACGTGCTCCTGCGGAACGGTAACCAGGTCGCAAGAGAGCGAAGCCGGAGCCGGCCGTCAAGTCGCGGTTTCACCGCCTGGCCCTCCCGCTGATTGCATGCAGGGCGGTTCTGTGGAAATTGAACGGGCTTGTCAGTTTGGGCGATAATGCGTCGCAGGCCCATTAGGCCGCCGTTAACGCGTAGCGCACAGATTGGCAGGGCTCATGCATTTGCCGCATGTCCCCGCCCCTCCCGATGTCGCGTGCACTGAATTCAGACTGAGAAGACGATGCTGATCAAATCCTCGAACGTGATGCGCCTCGCCTGCCTTCTGACGGTTGCCGCGGTTCCGATCATTGCCCTTCTCAGCCATGGGACCCAGGATGCCCGGGCCGCCAGCAGCGCGCCGGCCGAAAAGCCGACCGCCGGCGTATCGGACAATGCCAAAACGCAGAACTTGGCCAAAACGCAGAACTTGGCCAAAACGCAGAACTTGGCCAAGACGGAGAACTTGGCCAAGACGGAGAACGTGCAGGTGGCCGCGGCGCCCGCGCAGCCCGCAACGCCTGTCGGCACGGTCAGCGGCCTGCCTGTTCCTCGCTACGTCAGCTTGAAGTCTGACCGGGTCAATCTGCGGGAAGGCCCTTCCAAGGACCATCGTGTCACCTGGGTCTTCCAGCGCGCGGGATTGCCGGTGGAAGTGACGGCCGAGTTCGAGACATGGCGTCGCATTCGTGATTCGGAGGGTGCGGAGGGATGGGTCCTGCATAGCCTCTTGTCCGGCAGGCGGACCGCGCTCGTCGCGCCCTGGGAAAAGGGCCAGACCTTTGACATGCGCGACCAGACCGACGCGAAATCGGCGGTCACCGCCCGGCTCCAGGCTGGCGTCATCGCCAATGTGCGCTCCTGCGACGGCACATGGTGCAGCGTCATGGTGCGTGACGTTGGCGGCTATATGAAGCAGGATCGCCTTTGGGGCGTTTATCCGCACGAACAGGTCAAGTGACTGCAAGCGGCCGCGTCGGACTGGCTACGGTCGCACGCCATAATTGGCGCGTCGCGAAAGCAATAGCGCTCCCGATTTTCCGGAGATCTGAACTTGTTGCCCCGGTCCATCGACCGGCGCGATTCCCCTACCAGGGCACGCGCCGGCGATGGGATACATGTTCGAGCGCGCTCAGGAAGTGCGGCGCCCAGTCAGCGATGTCCGTGGTCTCGAGTCGATCCCACATGGATTGCCAGCGTTGCTGGCGCTCCTCCAGCGGCATCGCGAGGGCTTGGCTCAGTGCGTTGGCGGTGCCATCCATGTCATAGGGATTGACCACCAGAGCGCCGTCAAGAACGCTGGCGGCGCCGGCGAAGCGCGAGATCACCAGCACGCCGGGATCCTCCGGGTCCTGCGCCGCCACATATTCCTTGGCGACGAGATTCATGCCATCGCGAAGGGGTGTCACGACCCCGACCTTGGCGACGCGATAAAGGCCCGCCAGTTCAAGCCGCGTATGGGAGCGGTTGACGTAACGGATCGGGGTCCAGTTCGCTTCGCCATAACGCCCGTTGACGCGACCAGCCGTCTCACCGAGGGCGCGCTGCATGGCCGCGTATTCCGGGATATCCCCGCGACTCCGTGGGGTGATCTGCAGGAAAGTGACGTGGCCCCGCCATTCCGGCGCTTTTTCCAGCATGCGCTCGAAGGCATCGAGCCGCTGCGTGAGCCCCTTGGAATAGTCGAGACGATCGACCCCCATGAGCATGGGCCGGCCGTTCAGGCTCTCCGCGACCTCGGTGACGAAACGCGAGCGGCTGGCGCGCTTGGCCATCTTGGCGAAGCCGAGCCTGTCGATACCCACGGGATAGACCCCAGTCCTGAGCTCGCGTCCGGCGACCGAGAAGACATGGTCCTTGCGGGCGAAGGCACCGAGTTCCTCGACCAGATAGCGGCCGAAGTTCACCGCGTCCCTCTCTGTCTGAAAGCCGACGAGGTCGCAGGCCGTCAGGGCATGGCCGATCTCGACATGGTTCGGCAGTGCGAGGAAGATGTCGGGCGAGGGCCAGGGAATATGCTGGAAGTAGCCGATGCGGTTGTTGATGCCGCGTGCTCGCAGCGCCTCCGCGAGTGGAATGAGATGGTAGTCGTGGATCCAGATGAGATCGTCCGGCTCGATATGCTTGATCAGCAAATCCGCGAAGTAGCTGTTGACCCGGCGGTAGCCGGCAAGATCACGCCGGGCAAATTCAGTCAGGTCCAGCCGGTAATGCAGCAGCGGCCATAGGGTTCGATTGGCGAAACCGTTGTAATATTCGCCGAAATCCTCGCTGGAAAGATCGCACAGGGCATAGGTAATCTTGCCATGTTCCACGAGCGTCGCGTCGGCTTGCGGCGCCCCGATCTTGCCGCTCCAGCCGAACCACAGGCCGCCCCTGTCGGCCAGGACATCGTTGAGCGCCACGGCCAGTCCACCCGCGGCGACCCCGCTTTTTTTCGTGGGGACACCGACACGGTTGGAAACGACCACCAGCTTGCTCAAAAGGCCTCCTCCCAGGATCGCGACAGTGACAAGGCGGCGTGAATAAGTCCCACCATCGAATAAGTTTGGGGGAAGTTACCCCAAAGCTCACCCGTCTCGACATGAATGCCTTCGGAGAGAAGGCCGAGACTATTCCGACGGCCGAGTACGTGCTTGAACAATTCGCGCGCTTCCGCCCCGCGGCCAATCTTGGCCAAAGCCTCGATGTACCACAGCGTACAGATCGTGAAGGCCGTCTCCGGCTTTCCGAAATCATCCTCTCCGGCATAACGGAAGAGATGGTTTCCGCGCTTGAGGCGCTTTCCGATCAGTTCGACTGTCGAACGGAAACGCGGATCATCCGCCCGCACAAGGCCGATATCCGCCAGAAGCAGCAAGGCTGCGTCAACATCCGTGCCACCGAATGACGAAACGAAGCTTTGCAGTTCCTCGTTCCACGCCTCCGCAAAAATTCTTGAGCGAAGCCGGTCGGCGTGCTCCCGCCAATAGGTCGCGCGGTCGGTGAGTTCGAGCTTCAGCGCGATGCGCGCCAGGCGATCGCAGGCGGCCCAGCACATGGCGGCCGAATGGGTGTGAACACTGGAAAGCGTCCGGTATTCCCACAGGCCGGCATCCGGTTCGTTCCAGAGGATAGCTGCCCGTTCTCCCAACGCCTCGAGGCGATAGAAAAGGTCGAGGTCCCCGCGGACATCCAGGCGTTCGTCGAAGAAGCACTGGGAGATCGCCAGGATCACCGAGCCATAGCCGTCGTTCTGGCGCTGGAGATAGGCTGCATTGCCGCGCCGGACGGGCCCGTAGCCGCGATATCCGGGCAACGCCTCCAGCGTATGTTCGTCGATCTTGGCTTCGAACTGCAGTCCGAACAGAGGTTGCAGTTCACGGTCAGCGCTGCGGGCCACCACATTGGCGACATAGCTGATGAAGTCTTCCATCGTCTTGGTCACGCCAAGACGATTGAGCGCGCGAACCGTGAAGAATGAATCGCGTAGCCAGCAGTAGCGATAATCCCAGGTGCGGCCGCTCGTTCCATATTCAGGGATCGAGGTGGTCAGGGCCGCGACGATGCCGCCGGTTTCCTCATAGGCGCAGAGCTTCAACGTGATGGCTGCGCGGATGACAACGTCCTGCCATTCGTAGGGAATGGCGAGATAGCGCACCCATTCCCGCCAGTACTGGGTCGTTTCCTCGAGGAAATGTCGGTAGACGGCGCCGGGCGCTTCGCTCAGGGTTTCATCGGAACCGAGCACGAAGGTGAGGGGCCTGTCGAGGACGAAGGCCACTTCATCCAGGATAAGGCCCGGCGAGGCATCCGTCGTCAACCGCAGTGTCTGCTCGCCGAGACGGAAGCGGATATGGTTCGATCCGCGCGTGATTTCCGGCGCGACCTGCCCAAAGTCCGCGCGCGGCTTGATGCGGATCGTCACCTGTGGAGCGCCGACGACGGGCTCGATCTGGCGCATGAGCATGGCCGGCCGGAAGACGCGCCCGCTGAATTTGAAACGGGGCGCGAAATCGACCACCCGGACGCGCGCGCCGTCGGCTGTCTCGATGAGCGTTTCAAGGATCGCGGTATTCGGGAGATAGCGCCGCTCGGTCTTGACGACATCCGCGATGTCGACCGAAAAAGCTCCGTCACCTTTGTCGATGCTGCCGAGCAGGGCATGAAAGACGGGGTCCCCATCAAGCCGGGGATAGCAGCACCAGACGATGCTGGCTTTGTCATCGATCAGCGCCGCCAGCGCGCTGTTGCCGATGACACCGAGATCGAGATTCGCGGGCAGGGGATCGTTGCCCGCTGCCGCCTGCGCGGGCTTGCTCAGTCCGTCTGATATCATGCAATCGCTCCGACCGGCTCCAGATTCTCGGCGCCGGCCAGAGCGATGAATTTCCGAACGCTGGCGGGATCGGGAAGGGACAGGTTGGCGCCCACTTCCTCCGCTGGCCGGCCAATAACGACCGCGATACCGCCCTTCTCGCGCGCGGCCGCAAAAGCATCCTCATCCGTGCGGTCATCGCCGAAGAAGACGGGCAGGCGACCGGCAAAGGGTTCCTCGCGCATGAAGGCCATCAGGGCAGAGCCCTTGTGGGCGCCTGTGGTGCGGAGCTCGACCACCGCCTTGCCCGGCAGGACATCAAGCATCCCATCGCTGGCATCGGCGAGGCGAGTCAGGAGCCGCTTCACCGGCAGGCGCTGCTCGGGCGCGGCGCGATAATGCAAGGCGATGGAGAGATTCTTGTCCTCGACAAGGACGCCTGTCATGTCGTCGAGCGCTGCCATGATCGTGGCCCGCGCCGCTTCCAGCATCGGTGGGGCCTCGATACGCCGCAGAGCGCCACTGGCATCGCGCCGCTCAAGGCCATGCAAGCCGCCGATGGGGGTTACCGCGTTCTCGAAGCGCCCGTCGAGCCATTCGATGGACCGCCCGCTGAGGAGAGCGAGCGCGTCGCCGTAGCGGCTGGAAAGGCGCCGCAAGCCCTCCGGCAGGTCCGCGGGAACCTCGACGGCATCGGGCGACATGGCGATCTCGATCAGCGTGCCGTCGACATCGAAGAAGAGGGCGTAGTCGGTCGGACTTTCGACAACGGTCCGCAGCAGCGACGACGCCGCGACAGAATCATTGTCTGTTCTGTTCTCTCCAGACACCATACTCATCCCGGCTCCATCCGGGGCCGGCTCCGGGCTTGGAAGCGTGAAAGTCAAGCCTTTCGGCGCAGGCGAACGATGACGTCCACGCGCGCGACCTCCATACCGGGAGGCGGCTCGGGCAGATCGCTGACCGCGACGGCAGGCGCCGGGATATCCATGAGCGTGTCGTCCCCCTCCAGAAAGAAGTGGTGATGGTCGGACACGTTGGTATCGAAATAGGTCTTCGATCCATCGACCGCGAGTTCCCGCAGGAGGCCAGCCTCGGTGAACTGGTGGAGAGTGTTGTAGACGGTGGCCAGCGACACCGGCACGCGGGCAAGTGTCGCCTCCTCATAGAGCATTTCGGCGGACACGTGCCGATCACCCTTGGCGAAAAGCAGCCAGCCCAACGAGATGCGCTGGCGCGTCGGGCGCAGACCCGCCTTGCGCAGATGCTCACGCAAGTCATGGACGGGGCAGCCCTTCCGCAGTGACGGGTCTGCGAGAGTTCCGCCGGCGCGTGTCGAGGTCTCAACCGATTCGCGCGCTACGCGGACCTGTACGGTGTCCGTCATCGTTCCACTTTCCAGATCTCAAGGGCCAACTCTGTCTATCACCTTATAACAATAAGAACTTTAGGCTTTCGCCGCAACCCGCGCGACCCGGGAAGGGCCGATCAAATGTCCGGCAGCCCTGGCTGTGGCGATCCAGCACCGAACTGTTACGTTGCTCGCGGACAACGACATTCGGCGCTGGAAAACCCCCACAACCGCTCATTGCGGGATTGGCAGTCAAGCATCCTGCGCTAAAACGCTGCAGCCCCGCTTTCGGCCATCAAGGCTGTATGTTACGACATCGTTGAATGAGCCGGCTCCGAACGAGCCAGCCAAACATGACGAAATGATGAAGAGGTTGCCTGAAGGATATGGAGCGGCAGTCCAGTTTTAACTACGAGGAGCTTCTGGCTTGCGGCCGCGGCGAGATGTTCGGCCCTGGCAATGCGCAGCTGCCTCTGCCGCCGATGCTGATGTTCGATCGGATCTCGGAGATCGCGGAAACCGGTGGAGCTTCGGGCAAGGGCTTGGTGCGCGCCGAGCTGGATGTCAGGCCGGATCTCTGGTTCTTTCCATGCCATTTCAAGGGCGACCCCGTGATGCCGGGCTGCCTTGGGCTCGATGCCCTTTGGCAACTCGTCGGCTTTTACCTCGGTTGGCTCGGTGCGCCGGGGCGCGGACGCGCGCTTGGCGTTGGCGAGGTGAAATTCGTCGATCAGGTGCTGCCGAGCGTGAAGAAGGTTGTTTATGGAATCGACCTGAAGCGCGTTTTTCGCTCCAAGCTGGTTCTGGGCATCGCCGATGGCTGGCTGGAAGCGGACGGCAAGCGCATCTATCTCGCGCAGGATCTGCGTGTTGGTTTGTTCCAGGTCCAGGCGGACGCCCAGGGCGGCTGACCCGTGTCACGCGCGCCGCGTCGTAGCCGGCTGATAGAAGAGGCTGGACTTGGCGGCGCCGAGTGGCCATATCGCGGGGCAGAAATGGCCGCGAGGTCGAAGGCAAGGCAGAGGATATTGCGATGAAACGCGTTGTGGTGACGGGGATGGGCATCGTCTCGTCCATCGGCAACAACACGCAGGAGGTGCTTGCATCGCTGCGCGAGGCACGCTCCGGCATCGTCTTTGCGGACGACTACGCCAAACTCGGTTTCCGCTGCCAGGTTCATGGCGCGCCGACGATGGATCCCGCGGAGGTGGTCGATCGGCGGGCCATGCGCTTCCTCGGCGAAGGGGCTGCCTGGAACCACGTGGCCATGGAGCAGGCGATCCTCGATTCCGGGCTGGCACCGGACGAGGTCTCCAACATCCGCACCGGCATCATCATGGGCTCCGGCGGCCCGTCAACACGCACGCTCGTCGAGGCGGCCGACACCGCGCGCACCAAGGGCCCGAAGCGCATCGGACCGTTCGCGGTGCCGAAGGCCATGTCCTCGACGGCTTCCGCGACGCTCGCGACCTGGTTCAAGATCAAGGGCGTCAACTATTCGATCTCCTCGGCCTGCGCGACCTCGAACCACTGCATAGGCAATGCCTATGAGACCATCCAGATGGGCAAGCAGGACGTGGTCTTCGCGGGTGGATGCGAGGAGCTCGACTGGAGCCTGTCGATGCTGTTCGACGCCATGGGCGCCATGTCGTCGAAGTACAACGACCGCCCGCAGGTCGCGTCACGCGCCTATGACAAAAACCGCGACGGTTTTGTCATCGCCGGCGGCGCGGGCGTGCTTGTCCTCGAGGAGCTCGAGCACGCGAGAGCCCGCGGTGCCAAGATTTATGCCGAAATCGTCGGTTACGGCGCCACGTCTGACGGCTACGACATGGTCGCGCCCTCAGGCGAAGGCGCGGTGCGCTGCATGCGTATGGCCCTGGACGGTGTGAGGGTGCCGGTCGACTACATCAACCCGCACGCCACTTCGACGCCTGTCGGCGACGAGAAGGAGATCGAGGCTATCCGCGAGGTGTTCGGCGACAAATGTCCCCCCATCTCGGCGACGAAGTCCCTCACCGGCCATTCCCTCGGCGCCACGGGCGTGCAGGAGGCGATCTATTCGCTTCTCATGATGAACAACGGCTTCATCTGCGAGAGCGCCAATATCGAGGAAATCGATCCGCTCTTCGCTGACATGCCGATCGTCCGGAAACGGATCGACGATGCGAAGCTCGGCTGCGTGCTGTCGAACTCCTTCGGTTTCGGCGGCACCAACGCGACGATCGTCATGAAGCATGTCGATCTCTGATGAGAGGTGGTGCCGCGCATGGGTCTCAACCGACGTGGCGCCTGTGGACATCGGTTTTCAGATCAAGATTAGCGAGCGGCAGGTGGCGTAGTATCAGCTGAGCCGCCGCTCTTGTCTTGCGTTTCAGGCTAACTGTCCGCCGCGGCCGCGCGATGCGATCCGTTGCGGGATAGCCAAAGAAGCTGGCGGCCCCCTGTGGCTGCCACGGTTGGGCCTTACTCGGTAACAAGGACGTCAGGAATGGTCACCACGGGACTGATGCAGGGAAAACGCGGTCTCGTGATGGGCGTTGCCAACGACCATTCCATCGCCTGGGGCATCGCCAAGGCCTTGAGCGACCACGGCGCCGAGCTCGCGTTCACCTACCAGGGCGATTCGCTCCGCAAGCGCGTCGCGCCGCTCGCCGAATCGGTGGGGTCGTCGCTCGTCATCCCCTGCGACGTCGAGGATCTCGCATCGGTGGATTCGGTCTTCGCGACCCTCAAGGAGACCTGGGGAGCGCTTGACTTCATCGTCCACGCGATCGCCTTTTCCGACAAGTCGGAACTCAAGGGGCGTTACGCGGATACCTCGCGGGAGAATTTCTCACGCACGATGCTGATTTCCTGCTTCTCCTTCACGGAGATCGCCAAGCGCGCCGCGGCGCTCATGCCGAACGGCGGCTCGATGCTCACCTTGACCTACGGCGGGTCGACGCGCGTGATGCCGAACTACAACGTGATGGGCGTCGCGAAGGCCGCGCTGGAAGCAGGCGTACGCTACCTCGCCGGTGACTTCGGCGCGGAGGGCATCCGCGTCAATGCCATATCGGCTGGACCGGTTCGGACCTTGGCGGGGGCGGGCATCGCGGACGCGCGGTTGATGTTCAATTATCAGCGCGCCCACGCGCCGCTCCGCCGCACGGTCACCATCGAGGAGGTCGGCGGCGCCGCCGTCTATCTTCTGTCGGACCTGTCAACCGGTGTGACGGGCGAGATTCACTACGTGGATTCCGGCTACAACATCATCTCCATGCCGCGCCCTGAAGTGCTCAAGGCGCAGGAAGTCGCGGAAACGGTGGCCGAGGCGGTGGCGGGCGAGACCGTCAAGGCGGGCTGAGCCGACGCGCTAAGGCACCAGCCATGCGACCAGAAGCGATGTGGTTATCACCGAACCGAGCGTGGTGAGCAGGATCGCGCGTGAGGTCACGCCGGCGTCCAGCCTGTAATATTTGGCGAGCATGAACGGGCCGGTGCCGATGGGCAGGGCGCTCAAGAGGAGCGCCGTGCTCGCCCAGATATGGGGCAGTTCAAAGACACGGAAAGCCAGGAAGCCGGTGACGGCCGGCTGGACGAACAGCTTGAGCAGGACGACGCTCCACACGCCGCCATGCGGAACGGCTGTCTGCCTCTCCGCGAGAAACAGGCCGATCGTGACAAGCGCGCAGGGGCTCGCCGAGGCGCCGAGCAGTTCGAGAAAGCGGTCGATCGCGACGGGCAAGCCAATTCCTGATGCGGAATAGGCGGCGCCCAGAACGGGCGAGAGCATCAGCGGGTTCTTCAAAAGGCCCCAGGCCACCTTGGCCAGCGCATGGACAAGGTTGGGCGTTGCCGCGCGGTCCATCTCGATGAAGACGATCGCGATGCCGAAGATGATACATGTCGTCATCAGCATGGCGACGGCCGCCGCCGGCAGGCTCGGCGCGCCGAAGGCCATCAGGGCGAGCGGCAGCCCCATATAGCCAGTGTTGGGATAGGACGCGGCGAGCGCGTTGACGGCGCGGTCGGCGAGGCTGGCGCGGGACCGCATCGAGAACAGCATCATCAGGGCGAAGGTGGCGATCATGCCGCCGCCGAAGGAGAGGATGTACGGCCCATTGCCGAGCATCGCCCAATCGGTCTGGACCATCGCGCGGAAGAGCATGGCGGGCAGCGCGAGATAGATGACGTAGCGATTGAGCACGTCGGTCGATTGCGGCGCCAGGATATTGACCCTGGCGGCGCCGAAACCGAGGGCGATCAACGCGAACACCGGAAAGACCGTAGCCAGAACCGTCTGCAAACGCTGGGCTCCACATGAACGCAGCGGAGCGGCTCTCCGGCGGCAACCCCTTGCGGAGCCACCGCGCGCGATATCGGAAGAGCATCGTCTTGAACAGACCCCGGCCGCGAGGGCAACGCGACGTCTCTACGCGATCACGCGGAGCCCGGCCAGTGCAGCGCGCGCAAAGCCGTCGCGACGTCAGCTCATGCTGGGCCACCTCTGGCAACCCCTCGAGAGATATCAGCGCGACCGCGGCGTGCGCTGCACCCGGCATTTCAGGTCTTCAGACAGGCGAAGGGTCGGTCGAACGACCGCAGGGCCTGAATCCACTGGGCGAAGGCGGCCTCGACGCCGTTGACCATCGCGGCGACGCTGAAGTTCTCCTCATACCGCTTGCGCCCGGCACGCCCCATGCGTTCGCGATCATGGGGTGACAAGGCCAGCTGGACCACCGCGTCGATGAAATCCTCCATGTCGTCGGGATTGACGAGAAGCCCCGTCTCGCCCGGCACGACGATGTCAGCACCTCCGCCCCGCGCGCCGGCGATCACGGCCTTGCCGTGCATCATGGCCTCGACATAGACGAGCCCGAAGGATTCATAACGCGATGGCGCGAGGATGAAATCCGCGCGCTCGTACCAGGCGCGCAGTTCGTCCGCCGGCACGTTTCCGCAGAACGTGACGCGCGTCTGTATCTCAGGATCGGCCTTCGCGAGAAAGCGCTGTCGAAGGGTCGCGCCGGTCTGGTCTATGGGCACATCCTCACCCACAAACACGAGATCGAGGTTTGGCGCGGCATCCAGCAGATGCGGGGCGGCGGCGAGCAGCGCATCGACACCCTTGCGAGGCTCCAGCCGGCCGATGAAGACCGCCGTGATGCGACCATTGTCGTTCGACGGCAGCGGAGACTGGCGGCGGCGATCGGGCACGCCGTGCGGCACGATGGTCGCACGTTGTCCGAGGAGCCCGGGGAGTTTGTACACACGCTCCAGGTCCCGGATGATAGGGGTCGAATTGGACAGAAGAAACGGGGCATTGGCCAGGATCCAGCGCTCGGCGGCGACCACCTCGTCGAGCATCGTCTGCTGGATGACATCTCCGCCTTGCCAGTCCGGCTTGTGAGGTCGCGCCAGGCCATAGGTGGTGTGGAGCGACACGGCGGTCGGCAAAAGACCGCTCGTCAGGCAGGCGAAAGGTTCGAGATCCCAGATCGGCCCGGAGACAAGGTCGAGCCCGCGCAGTGAATGGATGCGCATGGCCTCGTCGAAACAGCGTACCGAGCGCTGCTCCAGATGCCGCACCGCGGATGGCAGTTTCAGCCGCGAGGGGGTAATGGTGCGACGGTGGGTCAGCCGATGCACGAAGACACCATGCTCGAAGTCCACACTTTCACTGTGGCCTGGCGCGGCATCGGCGATCACGGAGATCTCATGGCCTTCGGCGGCGAGCCCTTCGGCCAGCGTTTGAGTCCAGTTGCCGATGCCACCCATGGGGCCGGACGTATATTGCTGCGAGAGCAGGCAGATCCTGAGCCTGTCGCTGTTGAACCGCAGCCGGCTTGGCCTGAACACCATGGGGGCGGCCGCTGGAGACGTCAGCGGGGTGAGGGGCGGCCGCGCCGCCGCGGCCCGGCCATCGGCTTCCCCTTGCGTGAGATCCGTGACGAGCGAAGCCTTCCTGGCCAGATCGATATGGCCTTCGCGGGCGAGCAGCGCGATATCCCGGCTGCGATCCCGCCGGAAGCGGATGAGACGCTTCTCCACAGTCGCGGGATCGACATGATCCTGACCGTGGCGCAGGGCAAAATAATGCGTGCTGCGCGAAATGGCGTAAAGCGACTGCGGTATGCGCGCGGCGTTGCGGATGTGGCTCGGCGCGTATTTGTGATGCACCTCCGCCTGGGGGACCGCGACATTGCGATAGCCCGCGTCCATGATGCGGAAATTGAGGTCGGTTTCCTCCAGGAGGTAGCGATAATTCTCGTCGAAACCACCGAGCTCGACGATGAGGTCGCGTCTGAAGGCCACGTTGGCGCCGGTCGACGACAGCACGCGGTCTGCTCCGGGTCGCTGATCCAGATTGGCTGACTGCTCGCTCATGAACGTCTCGAGGCGGCCCGTTCGGTCGCAGGTCACGACGCGCACCTGGAAGCCGACACCCGTGTGATCGCGGATGAAGCCGCCGGCTGCCCCCACCTGCGGATCCTCGAACGGCCTGATGAGCGCTTCGAGCCATGTGGGCTCGGGGATGGCGTCGTCGTCGAGGAAAGCGACGATCTCGCCGCAGGCGAGGCCGACACCGATATTGCGGGACGCCGAGAGATTGGCGGTGTCGCAGCGGGCGACCCGGATGCTGTCACCATAGGCCGCGAGGATCGCATCCGTGCCGTCCTCGGACGGGCCGTTGACGACGATGACCTCGAAATTCGCGTAACGCTGCAGCTTGAGCGCCGCCAGGGTATTCGCCAGATAGGCGGCGCGGTTCAGGGTATTTATGATCACGCTGACGGTGGGAAGTTCATGCCTATGCATCACGACTCTCGCATTTCAATGATGAGGTCGACGGTTGGCCAGGCGCCGGCCATTCCGCGCCGCAGTCCGATAAGCCGGCAGCCCTGACGCTCGAAGATCTCGAGCACGATCTGGGGTGAGAGCTGCCGTGCCTCGGCGCCCGCTCCGGTTTCCCGGGGAGCGGCGAGGAACAGCGACAGCCGATCGAGGAGTCGCAGGCACAGCACGGCCCGATCGCGCATGGCGTTGCCGAGCGCCTGGGCGAGCGCGCGCACGGCTTCCGGCGTTTCGCATCCTGACAGCGGGATCGTCGCGGCCGAGAGCGCCGCTGGTGCGCAGGCGGCGATCTGGGCCATCAGCGTGGAGCGATCCGTGGTGTTGAGATCGAGTGCTATCTGTTGTGGAGCACTCGTTTCATCGCGCGCGAGAATGGCGGCCACTGGCGTCGCCAGGGGTTCGATCGGCCTTGTATCGCGGAGCAAACGGGGTGCGTCGCCCGTTTGCTCCGCCTTGAGGGCGGCGACCATGACCGCGAGCTGATCGAGGTCGGCGCGCAGTGTTTGGACGGATGCGCCGACGACATGCAGCTCATCGGCCAGCCCGTCGAAGCTTCGCGGGGCGGGCAGAAATATCGCCTTGCAGAGCCTGACGACGCCGGTCACGGCCAGACCAGCCAACGGAATGCGGCGGATGAGGCGGTAAAGCCGCTTCATGGTGTCGGTGGCTGTACTCATACGAGCACTCCCCGGTTTGCCGTGGAGCGCGGCGGATGTCCGCAGAGCAGGGCATCGACGCTGGCGATGGAAGCCTCGTTCCAGGCGCTCATGTAGGTCGTAAGCTTTGGAAAAAGTTCGTCCGTCGCGGCCAGGGCATCACGTATCTTGCCGGCTAGATAATGCGGTTGGCCCGGTCGATCGGCGACGTAAGCGGCCCGCAGATCCGGATGGTCGCGAAACAGGTGGCAGGAGGGGCCGATCAGGCAGGGCACGCCCTCGGCTAAACTCTCGAGAGGCAACATGGGCAGGCATTCCGAGGTCGTGATGGAAAGGGTGATCGCCGTCTTTCGCAGGGCCGCCTTGAGGTCCTCGGGCGCCAGTGGCTCGGGAGAGATGTCGCCTGCGCTGAGGCCAAGCTCCTCGATCAAGGCCAGGGCGCGGTTGTCGAAACCAGCACCGCTGACTGTCACATGGCGGAGTTCGGAGAGGGCGAGCAGCGTGGCATAAGGCAGCTTGCGATAGTGCGACGAGCCGGACAGCCAGATGCCGGCGGCATCGTGCGCGGTGGTCGGACGGACGGTGGCTGGGTCGACGGCGATGCGATTCTGAACGAAGGTCGCATTGAAGCCGAGTGAGCGCAGGAAACCGTCGAGTCCTCGCTTCACCACCCCGATGCGGCGGATATGGCCGGTACTGGCCGCGTCGAGCCACATGCGCAGCAAACCCCAATCCGCGGGCTCACCCATTTGCAGAAAGCTCGAATGCCAAAGCAGGTCGGTCTCGATAGGACGCCGGCGGTGAATGGCTTCGAGCAGTCTGCGCATGGAGGGATCGCAACCCGACATCACCAGCCTGTCGATGGGCAGATAGGCTATGCGTGCGGCACAGGTCTCGATCTCCGCCGCCGAGAGATCCTCTGGATGGCTGTCATCGACGGGAATGGGCAAGGAGCGATTGAAGAGATTGACGGTGGAGGCCGCTGGTCCGCGCCATCGCGGCGTATAGAGAGCCAGCGTGACCGCCTGGGCGTCGGAATGGGTGGGCGCGGCCATCGCTGTTGCGATGTGGCGATCAAGGGCACTTTCCAATGCCTTGAGGCGCAGATGACGCGCGCTCGTTCGGCGCTGGCTGGTCCGTGCCGTGCGCCGCGCCGCGCCAATGCTCACCGGGCGGGCCGTATCGTCGTCGAGCGTGGCGGTCAGTGGCGGGGCATCGGCCGCCTCGACACGGACCAGGCCCGCATGGGGATGGCTCAGCAGCTCCACCTCGCCCCCTGTGAAAGGCAAATGCAGCACGTCTCCGGCCACGAGGCGAATGGCGAGGGGGACGCGGACGCCGTGGCCGATGCGCAGGTTACGGATGCGCTCGCCGCCGGTCGGCAGGGCTAGCGCCGCGAGATCGACCGGCTTGCCAAGCGCGGTGGTGGCGCCGGTGACGATGACCGGTTCGTCTGGCAGCCAGCGTGCCAGGAGCGACGGCACAGGCATGACGAGGGTCTCGTCAGGCGCCGGACGCATTGCTCGCGCCACCTTCAGGCTGGCCAGCGACGCTGGAGGAACCGCGCGTCCCGGTAAGCGCCTGGTGAAGCGGCGGATAAGGGAAAGGGGGCCGGTCATCGTCAGGCCGCCGGCGCTATCAGGAAGCGAGAGACCGCGTCCGTCGTGATGAGACTGGTTTGCGCGGCCTGCTGGATGCTGTCGTGCAGCATCGCCCATTGTGCGTGGTAGTTGCGCGCGAGCGAACACAACATCGCGCCGAATTCGTCAGCCTGGTCCCAGTAAGGGGAGCTCATCGTCCCGACGACCGTCTCGGGCAGCGGGACCGCGCCGGGCCCGACAAGGACAAGTCCGCCCTGATCCAGAACGACCAGCGCCTCCAGATCAACGACACCGTCTGGAAAGGGCGCAACATAAACGACAGGCGTGCCGGCAAGCCGCGCGAGCGCATCCTCGATAGCGAGATACGGGAGGAGCCGCTTTCCCAGTCCGAAGGATTTCAGCAGCGCCGTCAGATGGCCCAGCTCCTCGGGGACGAAAATAGCCCCGACGCGGTCGCCGACCTCCGCCGCCGCGATGGCGGCCGTCGCGGCGATGTGGCCATGGGAGGGCGTCTCTCCAGTACCGCGCCCGATGAGGAGAGCGACACGCCCCATGCGCGGCCGCCTGCGCGCCGTCGCGGGCTTGAGTCGGCACGGTATGGCCGAGCCGCCGAGAGCGGTGACGATCCCCGTCAGCGCATCGTCGATGGTGAGGAGTTTGAACCGACCGGCGGCGCGCCGCTGCAAGGCGACGAGATCGCGTAGGGCGTTCCAGCCGCCGGACTGCCAGCAGATCCCTGAATTGAGAATGTAAAGGACGTCGACCCCGGGAACACGCTGGACCAGGGCTCCAGCGACGCTTCGCGCCAGGGGGCCGTCCATCAGAACGGCGCTGGAGAGTTCGGCGCTGCGAAGGCACGCTTCGACGAGCCGCGCACTCTCATCACCATCAGTCAACGTGCTGAGATCGAGATGGATGCGCGCGGCTGGCACGGGGGACGCCAGATGACGGCTCAGGGCGCGTCCACCGATACCTTCGACGATGTGGCAAGCGGAGGCGGGTTCCGCAATGGGATCCTGGCTCGTTAGCGCTGTAACGACATCCGGGCTTTGCTCCACGGCGGCGATAACCGGATCGCTGGCGGCTTCGGCCGGGGCCAACTCAGCTTGGGCCAACTCAGCTTGGGCCAGTTCAGCCAAGGCCAGGCGACGCCGGCTTGAGCGCGGCACTTTCTCTGTTTTGGTCGCACGCCGCTCCGATCGAGGCGTGCACGCTGAAGGCTCGCGAGCAACCACGGCAATCTCATTTTAGGAATGAATAAAAAATGAATAAATAAGGTAACGGTATATGCAATCGAGGTTAATATACTGCTAATAGTGAAGAAAAAAATCAATATAGTTCTTCATTTATTTCGGTGATGGGTTCTAAGTTTAATTTATAATCAATCGTACTTCTTACAAAGTGGCGCCTGATGAATCGAAATTGATATCTTGCGCGATAGATGAGAAGAGGGAAAAGTCGTATATCGATAGCAATTCTCTGATCTTAGGCGTTTTATGGAACCCTTGCGCGCTGAGGGCGCTTGCGAAATGCGCGGGCGGTGTGGCGTATCGTGCCGGTCGAGCGAGGCAAGTGGCGCCTTGCGAACATTGCAAGGCTGGCTTATGTCGCGCGCTGGTGTCGATGGAGCTTTCGACGTCAGGCGCGATCCTGCCATCGCACGCATTCTTCGCCCGGGTTCAGAAATCCTGGTGGAAAATGCCTGCGTTTCATGATGCCCTTGCGGGGGTTGTGGGCTTCGCCCGCGACCTTCGCCCGGCGACGATCTTATCGAGCCGGGTGCGAACGAGAAATTGAGGTTGTGAGATTGACCCGCGATACGAATGGACCGAACGCAACGCCTGGGGCTGCGGATACGGATGGCTCAAGTGGCGGCAACGCCATGTGGGGCGGGCGATTTTCCACCTCGCCGAGCGCGCTGATGGAGGCGATCAACGTCTCGATCGGGTTCGACAAGCGCCTCGCCGGCGAGGATATCACGGGCTCCCTTGCCCATAGCGACATGCTTGCCGCGACGGGCATCATCACCGAGGCGGATCGCGACGCGATCCATGCGGGTCTCGAGGCCGTCCGTGAGGAGATCACCGAGGGGCGCTTCGCCTTTTCCACGGCCCTCGAAGACATTCATATGAATGTCGAGGCGCGGCTGCGCGAGATCGCCGGGCCGGCGGCCGGCCGGCTGCATACCGCGCGGAGCCGCAATGACCAGGTTGCGACCGACATCCGCCTGTTCGTGCGTGACGCGCATGATCGCGCCGACGCCGGCTTCACCGTGTTGATGCGCGCCCTTGTCACGCAGGCAGAGCGCCATGTGGCGACGGTGATGCCCGGCTTCACGCATCTCCAAAGCGCCCAGCCGGTGACGTTCGGACACCATCTCATGGCTTACGTCGAGATGATCGGACGCGACCGAAGCCGCATGCGCGATTCCCGGAAGCGGCTGAACGAATGCCCCCTGGGCGCGGCTGCTCTCGCGGGCACATCCTTCCCCATCGACAGGCACATGACGGCGAAGGCGCTCGGCTTTGACGGGCCGACGCGCAATTCGCTGGATTCGGTGTCGGACCGGGATTCCCTTCTGGAATACATGACGGTTGCCGCGATTGCCGCCGTCCACCTGTCGCGCCTCGCCGAGGAGCTCGTGGTGTGGATGACGCCGCAGTTCGCCTTCGTGCGTCTTTCGGACCGCTGGACGACGGGCTCCAGCATCATGCCGCAGAAGAAGAACCCCGACGCGGCCGAGCTCGTGCGCGCCAAGACGGGACGCATCTTCGGCGCGCTGATGGGCCTCCTCACCGTGATGAAGGGGCTGCCGCTCGCCTATTCCAAGGATATGCAGGAAGATAAGGAACGGCTGTTCGATGCGGTCGATACCCTCGAACTCGCGCTGGCGGCTACGGCCGGAATGATCGAGGATCTTACCGTCGACGAAGGCCGCATGGCCGCCGCCGCCGGTGCTGGCTTTTCCACCGCCACGGACCTCGCCGATTGGCTGGTGCGCGCGCTCGACATGCCCTTCCGCGATGCCCACCACGTCACCGGCCGGCTGGTGGCGGAAGCCGAACGGCAGAGCGTCGACCTGGAGGATCTGCCTCTCAAGGCCTTCACGGCGGTTGAGCCGCGCATAACCGCAGCGGTCTATGACGTGCTCGGGGTCGATAATTCGGTGAAATCGCGTACCAGCTTTGGCGGCACGGCTCCTGCCCGTGTGGCCGAGCAGATCGCCTGGTGGAAGAGCAAACTCTGAGCAAGGCGCAGACCAGCCCCTCCATGTCAAAAAGTGTGGCGATTATCGGTGCCGGCCCTGGCGGCTTGATGGCGGCGGAGCGTTTGGCCCTTAAGGGCCATGCCGTCACCATTTTCGAGCGCATGCCAAGCCCGGCTCGCAAGTTCCTGATGGCGGGGCGTGGCGGCCTCAACATCACCCATAGCGAACCGCTGGCGCTCTTCCTGAAGCGATACGGCCGCTCGGAAGCATGGGTGAAGCCGGCGCTTGAGCGGTTCTCGCCAACGGACCTGCGCAATTGGGCGACCGATCTCGGCATCGAGACCTTCGTGGGCTCGAGCGGGCGCGTCTTCCCACGAGCCATGAAGGCCTCGCCGCTGCTGCGAGCCTGGCTCGCACGGCTCAACGGCTTGGGCGTCGAGATCAGATTGCGCCACAGCTGGCGTGGCTTCGACGAGGTGCGCCGGCCGTTGATCGAGGGGCCGGACGGCGAGCAGGCCGCCTTCGCGGCCGACGCGACCTTACTGGCTCTGGGTGGAGCGAGCTGGCCGCGCCTGGGCAGTGACGGCAGCTGGCGCGGGCCACTCGCCGAGGCGGGTGTCGCCGTGGCATCGTTCCAGCCCGCCAACTGCGGCTTTGCCGTTGCCTGGTCGAGCCACATGAGCGAGCGCTTTTCGGGCGTGCCGGTCAAGCGAATTGCGTTGATGACGGGAAGCCGGCGCGTGCGTGGAGAGGCTGTCGTCACTCGCCTTGGCATTGAAGGCGGGGCGGTCTATGCGCTCGCGGATAGCCTGCGCGATGAGATCTCGCGTTTCGGTAAGGCGATGCTCGTGGTCGACCTGCGGCCAGATCTCACGGTTGATGAACTTGCGCGCAGGCTCAGCCGGTCGCGGGGCAGTCAGTCCCTCTCGAATCACCTGCGCAAGGCGGCGGCGCTTTCGCCGGTGGCAACGGCGCTGCTCAGGGAGCCCAAGGGGCCTTTCCCGCAGACACCCGAGGCCTTGGCGCGGCATATCAAGGCGTTGCCACTCGTGCTGGACGGTGCCCATCCCATCGAACGGGCGATCTCGACGGCGGGCGGCATCGCCCTCTCGGAGCTCGACGAGCATTTCATGCTGCGCCGCCTTCCGGGTGTCTTTGCCGTCGGCGAGATGCTGGATTGGGAGGCACCGACAGGCGGCTACCTCCTTCAGGCGACGTTCTCGACGGCTGTCGCGGCGGCTGAGGGTGTGGACGCCTATCTCAAGCCATAGCCATACGGGAGGTTTGGCTTCCCGAAGGCGCTAGAGCCGCTCCATTGGTGCTTCACGCGTTTCCCTGAAGCACCTTGGGCGGCGTCAGACCAAACCGTTCGCCGGCCTCCGCGAAAACCCTGAACGTGGCGGGATCGATCGGAATGCCGTTGAGCTTGCGCTCTTCCTCAATGCGCCATTCCCGATCTCCGGGCGCCATCGGTGGCTCGGCGCCTTCCGCCGGCTCCATGCCGCGCAGCGACGCCAGATAGCCGGTCATGATTCCATCATAGACCGCGCGTGGCACGAAAGCCTCCGGATCGATGGCCAGCACGAACTGGCCGAGTTCGCGAGGCTTCCCGACACTGTCCCAGGCAGGAATGTCCACGCTGGCGCGCATGCCAGTCAACGCGGCGGAGAGGACCTCGGCAAGGCCCCCGAGGCCGGCTCCCTTGAAGCCGAAGAGGGTGCCGCCGAGGGGCAGCAAGCCCGTCGCACGCTGGGAATCCGTAGTCGGCTTGCCCTCGCTGTCGACGGCCGTGTCAGGAGGCACGCCGATGCCGAGCGAGCGATAGAGCATGACCCGGTTGACGGGAATGGAGCTGGTGGCGAAATCGAGCAGCCAGGGCCGTTGCCCCGCGACTGGCGCGCCGATCGCGAAGGGATTGGTGCCGTGGAACGGCAGTTTGCTCCCGTGCAGATGGACGAAGGCGTCGGTATTGCAGGTGGACAAGCCGATCAATCCCGCCTCGACGGCCTGCATGGGGTATGCCCCCGCGGCTCCGAAATGATTGGATCGCTGGACCGCGACCGCGCCGATGCCGGCCTCGCGGGCGAGTGCTATGGCATGATCCATCGCCACCGTCGCCACGAAGCCACCGTGGCCGTTGTCGCCATCCAGAACGCCCGCGCCTGGCCGCGTCCGCGTGAACTTCGGCTTGGGCTGCTTGTTGATGCAGTTGCCGTCGATTTCCTTGATGTAGTGAGCCAGCAGGCGAACGCCGTGGCTGTCCACGCCGAGCCGGCTACCGTGCATCATCACGCGTGTCACGGCCTTTGAACTGGCTTCGTCCATGCCGATCCGCAGAAAGACGTTTTCGACAAACGCCGCCAGTTCGTCAGGCCGCACGCGCGGCTCCGCGTTGATGGCGCTGTAGCCCTTTGCGGGATTGAGATGGGAGTGGTCGTTCTGGTCCATAGTGCCGCTTATCCTCGACCTTGATATCGTGTCGAACTTCACCCCTGTCGCTGATAGCCCGCGGGCCGCCCCGGCAGCAAGCGCCTTTTGGACAGGTGACATGTTAGCCTCGACACGGTCTTGACGCTTGTTCTCGCCAGCGTTGATTATGCGCGCCCTGCTGACCCCCTCGGCGCGGGATTTCCCCGCGCCTCTCCATGCCGCGAAAGGCCTGTCCCGTGACAGTCGATCCTGACCTCGTTCCGATTCTTGAGCGCATCAAGGCAGCGCCCGCTGTTGATTACCGCACCATGCCCATGGACGAAGCGCGCGCGATCTTTACCGCCGGACACGAGCCATTCAATCGGGCGCCGCCGCCGCTCGCCTCGGTCAAGGATCTGGAACTGCCCGGTGGAGACGGTCCGCTTCGCGCCAGGCTCTACCGGCCGACAGCCGCCGATGACGCGCCGGTGGTGGTTTACGCGCATGGCGGCGGCTGGACGTTCGGCTCGGTTGAGACACACGACGGCACGATGCGCAGGCTCGCCTTGCGATCAGGCGCCGCGATACTCGGCGTCGACTACCGCCTGGCGCCGGAGCATCCCTTCCCCAAGCCCCTGGAGGACGTTCTTGCCACCATCCGCTTCGTCGAGGAGGGAGGGCTTGGACGGGCTGTCGACGCATCGCGGATTGCTGTCGCGGGCGATTCAGCCGGTGCGAATCTCGCGCTCGCGGCCCTGTTGGCGCGGCGGGACGCCGGCTTGCCGCAACTTGGTACCGCTGCCCTGTTCTATGGCTGCTACGCGCCGGACCATGGCACGGCGAGCCACGCGCGCCTCGGGGATGGCACCTATCTCCTCTCCACGGCGAGCATGCAGTGGTATTGGGGCAATTTCCTCGGCTCGCTGCCGCAGGACACCGATTCGCTCGCGGCGCCGCTGCGTGCCAAGCTGGAGGGATTGCCTCCGCTTTATCTGAACGCGGCGGGGCTTGATCCCCTGCTCGACGACACCTTGGCCTTGAGCTCCGGGTTGGCGGAAGCCGGCGTGAGCTTCCGTCTCGATGTGATTCCCGGCGTCGTGCACGGCTTTCTGCGCATGGCTGCCGAACTTCCAGCAGCTGACAAGGCCCTGGCCGACGCAGGATCCTATCTCGCTGGCCGGTGGGCCACCTGACATTGGACAGTTTGCGTTGCGGTGGAAAAAGGCTATTTCACCCGCGCACAGAACAGGCGAGGGGCGCGGAGCGCTGTGCATTCGACGCATGTTTGTACCCTTAACCCTTACAAGGGAAAGGCTGGGATAGCGATATGACCCTACTGCATGACGACCGCCTGTTTCCGGCCGACGAGGCCACACGCGCTGTCGCGCGCCGGCTCTATGCCGAGGTCAAGGACCTGCCGCTCATCTGCCCGCACGGCCACACCGATCCACGCTGGTACGCGGAAAATTCGGCATTCCCCGATCCGGCGCGTCTTTTCGTTGTGCCGGACCACTATATTTTCCGCATGCTCTACAGCCAGGGCATCCGCCTCGAGGATCTCGGCATTCCCACGGTCGACGGCTCCGCCGTGGAGGAGGATCCGCGCAAGATCTGGCGGCTATTCGCGAGCAACTACCATCATTTCCGCGGCACACCGACGCGCCTATGGCTGGACCACGCGCTGGCGACGCTGTTCGGCGTGACCGAGCGCTTGTCGGCGGGCAACGCGGACGCGATTTACGACACGATCGCCACCAGGCTTGAAAGCGATGCGTTTCGCCCGCGCGCGCTGTTCGAGCAGTTCAATATCGAGGTCATCGCGACGACCGAGAGCCCGCTTGACGATCTCGCGCACCATGCCGCGATCCGGGACAGCGGCTGGAAAGGGCGCGTCGTCACGGCCTACAGACCGGATCCGGTCGTCGATCCGGAGTTCGACGGCTTCCGCGACAACGTTCGCCGCTTCGGTGAGATCACGGATACCGACGTCGCCACCTTCGCCGGCTATCGCGAGGCCCACCGCAAGCGTCGCCAGTTCTTCAAGAGCTTCGGCGCGACGTCGACGGACCACGGCCATCCCACCGCCCGCACCGCTGATCTCTCTCCTGTTGAGGCCGAGGCGCTGTATGCCCGCGTCATGGCGCAGGGGCAGGTGACGCCGGAGGACGCGGAATTGTTCCGCGCGCAGATGCTGACCGAGATGGCGGCGCTCAGCCTCGAGGATGGGCTGGTGATGCAGATCCATCCGGGCTCCCAGCGCAACCACAATCCCGACCTGTTCGCGCGATTCGGCCGCGACAAGGGCGCGGACATCCCGAGCGCCACCAACTACGTGCGCGATCTCAAGCCGCTGCTCAACCGCTTCGGCAACGAGCGGGACCTGACGGTCATTCTCTTCACCCTCGACGAGACGGCCTATTCGCGTGAGCTTGCGCCCATGGCCGGACATTATCCCTGCCTGAGGCTCGGCCCGGCCTGGTGGTTCTACGACAGTCCAGAGGGCATGCGCCGCTACCGCGAGCTGGTGACGGAAACGGCAGGTTTCTACAACACCGTCGGCTTCAACGACGACACCCGCGCCTTCCCCTCCATTCCCGCGCGCCATGACGTGGCGCGCCGCGTCGATTGCGCCTATCTCGCCGAGCTCGTGGTGACCCATCGCCTCGACGAGGATGAAGCCGCCGAAGTCGCCCATGATCTCGCCTACCGGTTGGCCAAGGAGGCCTACAAGCTGTGACGCATCCGCCCCGTCTCAATGCCGCCCGTCTGGGCGGCTTGCCTGCCGCGATCGAACGTCCCACCTATGATCGCGGCCGGGTCCGTAGCGGTATCGTCCATCTGGGCATCGGCGCGTTCCATCGGGCGCATCAGGCCGTCTATACCGAGGACGTCCTGAAATCAGGCGATCTGGCCTGGGGCATCGTCGGCGCAAGCCTGCGCAGCCCCGACACGCGCGATGCCCTGGTGCCGCAGGACAGCCTCTACACCATAGCGGTCCGCGAGACGTCCGGCGAGGCGCTGCGTGTCGTCGGCAGCATTCTCGATGTGGTGGTGGCCCCGGAGGATCCGGAGGCCCTGCTCGCCCGCATGAGCGATCCGGACGTGGCTATCATCAGCCTCACGGTCACCGAGAAGGGCTATTGCCATGACCCGGCGACCGGTCGTCTGGACGAGGCGCATCCTGATGTGGTGCACGATCTCGCCAATCCGCGGCGTCCCCGTTCGGCGCTGGGGTTCATCACGGCCGCCATCGCCCGGAGGCAGGCTGCCGGCACGCGCCCCTTCACCGTGATGTCCTGCGACAATCTTCCGGCCAACGGCCAGACGCTCAAGGGCATCCTGACCCGTTTCGCCGATCTCGTCTCGCCTGAACTCGGCCGCCACGTGCGGGAGGCGATCAGCTTCCCCGACACGATGATCGACCGCATCGTGCCGGCGACGACCGACGCCGACCGTAGCCACATCGCGGGCGCGCTCGGCCTGACCGACGCCTGGCCGATCATGACGGAGCCCTTCACCCAATGGGTGATCGAGGACCGCTTCGTCTCCGGCCGGCCGGCGTGGGAGAAGTTTGGCGCCACGCTGGTGGAGGATGTCGCGCCCTACGAGGCGATGAAGCTCAGGCTGCTCAACGGCAGTCACTCGGCGCTGTCCTATCTCGGCTATCTCGCCGGATACCAGACCGTCGCCGAAGCCATCGCGGATGAGGCGATCGCGGCTTATGTCGCCGCGCTGATGGAAGACTCCACCGTCACGCTGACGCTGCCAGAGGGCGCCGATGTCGCGGGCTACAAGCGTTCGCTGATCGAACGCTTCCGCAATACGGCGCTGAAGCACCGCACTTGGCAGATCGCCATGGACGGTTCGCAGAAGCTGCCGCAGCGGCTGCTGGGAACGATCCGCGACCGTCTGGCGCGCGGGCTGCCGGTGGAACGTCATGCCCTCGCCGTCGCGGCCTGGATGCGGTATGTCACGGGCGTCGATGAAGCCGGCGAGCCGATCGACGTGCGCGACCCGCTGGCGGCCGAATTCCGGGCGTTGGCGGATGCCGCCGGCCGGGATGCCGAAAAACTGGTCGCCGCGCTCATGGGCGTGCGAGCCGTGTTTGGCGAGGATCTCGCTTCCAATGCCACTTTCGTCAAGGCGGTGACGGCCGCGTTGGCGAGCCTGTTCGACAAGGGCGCCAAGGCGACTGTGGCAAACTACGGCTGAAGCGGCCTCGCATGCGGGAGCCATCCCGGGATCTCTCCCACGTGCCTGGATCTCTTGCAGGTGTTTCCGCCTCGCGCGGCGGGGACACGGGTGGTCAGGCCCCCGCCTGCAGCATGGGATAGACGAACAGGAAGAAATGCGCCGCATTCAGCCCGAAATGGGCAATGACGGCGGCGGGCAGGCCACCGAAGCGGAAGGCGCAGCCGTAGGCAAGGCCGGCCAAACTCGCCAGGAGCATCCAGGGCCATCCTCCGGCAAAATGCGCGAGGCCGAATAGGGCCGATGCGACCGCCAGCGCGATCCAGTCGCCGTACCGCCGGCCTTGAAGGCAGCGGCTAAGACCGCCCTGGAGATAGCCGCGGAAAACCACCTCCTCCATGGCCGTGACGATGAGGAGGTTGTTCGCAAGCCAGAGCCCGCTCGAAGCCGGCCATTTGGGCGACCATGCCGTGATGCCGGCTGCGAGCGCGAGCGGCAGCGACAGCAGCACGGCGAGCCCGGCGCCGGCGAGACCGATCGGGAGTTGGACGAGCGCGTAGCGCGGCCGCAGCCAGGGCAGGACCAGCAGCAGCCATAGGCCGCCAAGCGGCTTGTCGAGATTGAGATACATCGTGAAAGGCGCGGCGTCGGGCGTCAGCCGTTCCGGGCCGATGAGGCGCCAGTTGTCGAAGCCCGGCATCCAATGCAGGCTCAAGGCGATGGCAAGGACAAGGAACAAGCCGTGGCCGAGAATGCGCGCGGGCTGCGGATGGCGCGGCGTGACCGCGTAAGCGGCGAGAAACAGCAGCATGATGGGGATGAGGCTCGGACCGCTCAATTGCCCTGTCACGAACGCCAGGCCGTAGCTGGCGGCGAGAAGCACAAATCCCGCCCCGCGATGGATCGGGGCCAAAAGGGCAATGATGGCGAAGACCAGGAGGAGCGGCTGCAGGAGCTGGATGGGCGACATGTCCGGTGACGATCCGTGTAGGGAAGCGGATTGCCCGGAGCGCGCTCCAAGCTGTGAAAACCATGCCGCCTGGATGGTTTCGTCCAGACGGCATGATCCAGAAGCTCAAGAGGCAGCGCCGTTGTCGTGGTGAGTTCTGCTGATCTTGTCGCGCGATTCCGATTGTTTTTCTTGATTGCTCGGCGCACCACGGAGCCATTGCGCCGCGACCCGCGCCGTGGAGGACCTAGCCCTCGCGTTTGTCCAGTGAAGGGATGGTGTCGCTCAATCGACCGGCTTCGCCGTCGCGAAATCGATGGTGAACTGACCACAATCGCTGAAATCGATCACCGCCCGATCACCGGCCGCCACCTTGTGGATGCCTGTCACCATCCCCGTCGAGACGAGGTCTCCCGCCCGCAGCGTGATCTTGAGGCGTGATAGCCTGTTAGCCAGGAAAACCACGGCGGCCAGTGGCGTTCCCGGTACGCCGGCCGCGGTGCCTTCGCCGACGGCGGCGCCATTGACCGTGGATTTCGCGGTGAGGCTTTCCCAGGGGCGCGATTGCCAGCCGACGACTTCAGGGCCCAGCACGACACCAGCATTGCAGCCGAAATCGCTGATGATGGAGCCCGGTCCGAGATCGTTGAGATTGACGAGTGGGCTGCCGGCAATTTCCGCACCCACATGGATCGCACTGATTGCTGCCGCCACTTCCGCCACTTCATAGGGCTTCTCGCGCGGCGGGAGATCCTGCGCCATCACGGCGATGAATTCCGCCTCCGCGGCTGTGTAGCCGCCTGTGATCGAAGGCATGGTCGCTGTGCCGCCATCCGGCACGTCGATCACATGGTACACCGGACCGATCAGCCGCTCCTCGGGGAACGCCGCGCGCCAATCCGGCCGGACCATGGCAACCTTCCAGCCGCGCAGATTGGCGGGATGGACGCCCATGGCCGCTTTCTGCACGGCATAGGCCGCCTCGAAACTCTCCGGCACCGTACCGGGAAAGCCCGACAGGGCGCGGGCTTCGGCGCGCGCATTGGCAAAGGCCAGCGCGATGGCTGTCACGGCGGATGGCTCGCTCATCGTTGTTTCCTCCGGATCAGGATGGTGTCAGCCAAAGCGATGCAGGGCGGAGCCATGTCGCTTGAGCCAGGCTTCTGCTTCGTCTGTGCGGGGGCAGAGCCGACGCGTCAAGCGCCAGAAACGCTCCGAATGGTTCATTTCCTTAAGGTGCGCGACTTCATGGGCCGCCAGATAGTCGAGCACATAAGGCGGCGCGAGGATGAGCCGCCAGGAAAAATTGAGCCGGCCCTGCGCGGAGCAGGATCCCCAGCGGCTCCTGGTGTCGCGGATGCTGATGCTGCGGGCCGGAATGCCGAGGCTCTTGGTGTGGCGCGCCACGGCCTCCGTCAGATCGCGCGTGGCTTCCCGCCGGAGAAAGTCCATGACGCGGCGCGGGACATGAGGGGTTTCCCCGGTGACGGCGAGGATGGGCGCGCCGGCGGCGTCGAATGTCGCCTCCGGAACGCCGCGCGTCTTCGACCAGTGGACGATACGGTGGGGAATGCCACGCAACGGCACGAGCGCCCCCACGTCGAAAGGGGTCCTGTCCGGGACGCGCTTGAGACGCGCGGCGAGCCAACCACTTTGGGCTTCGGCGAAACGTCGCGCCGCGGCGAAGTCGCCGCGTTCCGGCAAGGTCAGCACGGCCTCGCCGGTGGCGTTCGACACTCGCAATGTGAAGCGCCGCGCGGCGGCGCGGCGCCGCACAGTGACCTGGAACGTCTCCGCGCCGTGGCGCACGGCAATATGGTCCGGGTCAGGAGCCGACCGTTTGAACAGACTGATGCGCATGCCGATTCAGGCCTTTGGCAGGTCGGCCATCAATAGCACATCAGCATGATGACGTGAGCCACGACGTGGCTTAAGGATCATGGTCGTGACAATCCGCACGCTGTCAGAGGCGGCCTCAGGCTGCCTCTCCCTTGACCTTGGCGCGGCGCTGGGGCGGAACCTCAGCCGTATCGCCATTGAACGTCTTGGTGAAGGTTGTGATCTTCGGCGCGATTTCCTCCCGGAAACGGCGGCCGTTGAACACGCCGTAATGGCCGACGCCCGGCTGCAGGTGCTGAAGCTTCATCGAAGCGGGAAGGTTTTTGCACAGGTCGTGGGCGGCCTGCGTCTGGCCTACGCCCGAAATGTCGTCCCGCTCGCCTTCCACGGTCATCAACGCCACGCGCTTGATGGCGCCAAGATCAACAGGCTTGCCCCGGTGCTTCATCTCGCCCTTGGGGAGGCTATGTTTGACGAACACCTCGTCGATGGTCTGCATGTAGAATTCGGCGGTCATGTCCATCACGGCGAGATACTCGTCGTAGAACTCGCGCTGCTTGTCGGCCGAGTCGCCGTTGCCGTCGACGAGATGCTGGTACATTTCCCAATGGGCGGTCAGATGCCGGTCGATGTTCATCGCCATGAAGCCCGACAGCTGCAGGAAGCCCGGATAGACCTCGCGCATGAAGCCCGGCTGCGTGAAGGGCACCTTCACGATGCAGTTGCGCCGGAACCACTCGGTGCCGCGCTCCTGCGCCAGCAGATTGACCGCCGTCGGCGAGCGGCGCGTGTCGATCGGGCCACCCATGTGGATCATCGAGGCCGGCACGTCCGGGTCCTTGTCCGCCTCCATCAGCGCGACCGCCGCGATGACCGGCACGGACGGCTGGCAGACCGCGAGCACATGCAGGTTGGGCGCGAGCTCACGCATCATCTCGATGACGTAGTCGATATAGTCGTCGAGATCGAAACGCCCTTCGGACAGGGGCACGAGGCGGGCATCGACCCAATCGGTGATATAGACGTCGTGAGTCGGCAGGAACGCCTCGACGGTGCCGCGCAGAAGCGTCGCGTAGTGGCCGGAGACCGGCGCGACTATCAGGAGCTTCGGCTGGTTCAGCCGCTTGGCCTTGCCGCCGCGATCGAAGTGAAGCAGCTGGCAGAACGGCCTTTCCCAGATCACCTCCTCGCGGACCCGGCAGGTCATGCCTTCCACGATGGTTTCCTTTAGGCCGAAGACCGGCTTGCCGTAACGGCGCGTCGTTCGCTCGAAGAGTTCGCAGGCGGCCGCGACGGTGCGTCCGTAGGCGGTATAGGTGAGCGGATTGATCGGATTGTTGAAAGTCAGTCGAGCCGCATCTGTGACGGCGCGGGCCGGGCTGACAAGAGCGTGCGCGGCCTCATACCAGAAATAGGCAAAATTCATTCTCTACCCTCGTGGGAGAGGTGACAAAGGGAGGCGCAACAGGGCTCGCTGCGATGCTGCGTCGCAAAATCGAGACGTGATCTTAACCTTTTTTCTGTAATCATTCAAACCACGTCCACCCTGATGCAACGCACAATCGTAGCCTTGCGTTCCGGGCAGGTCAGGGGGCGAGCTGCCGGGGCCCTTCATGAAGCCATGCCTCCGGAAACATCAATCCCACATCGCCGGTCGTCCCCATGGCCGCGTACCCTGCCAAAAAAGCCAGTCTGATGCTGTGCTTAGCGCTTGCGCGACGCGCCTATAGGGGTTAGCCCCCACATGTAGTCGGGCGCGCCCGGCCGGGATGGATCCATGGCCGTCAACGATACAGCAACCATACGGCGCACAGCCCAGCATCTGAGGGTGGACACCCTCGTCCGTTTGCGTTCCCTGGCCGTCGTGGGACAAAGCGCTGCCGTTGTGGGCGTGCATTTCGGTCTGGGCTTTCCTTTTCCCTTTGCGTTCTGCTTTGTCGCCATCGCGGTGTCGGCCTGGCTGAACTTCGCGCTCCGTATCCGCTACCCGATCAGCCACAGGCTGAGCGAAAACGCCGGCTCCCTGCTGTTGGGGTACGATATCCTGCAGCTATCCGCGCTGCTCTACCTCACGGGTGGCCTGGAAAACCCCTTCGCGATGCTGTTGCTGGCGCCCGTCATGATTTCGGCGACGGCCCTGCAACCCTGGCGAACTTTGGCGCTAGGCTTCATGGCCATGGTCTGCGTCACCATTCTGGCCTTCTTCCACCTGCCGTTGCCCTGGTATCCCGGGGAGACGCTGCATCTGCCGTTCTTGTACGTGGCGGGTATCTGGTGCGCCATTCTGCTCGGCCTGGCCTTCACCGGGGTCTATGCCTGGCGCGTCGCGGAGGAGGCGCGGCAACTTGCCGACGCCCTGGCCGCGACTGAGTTCGTGCTCGCCCGTGAGCAGCACCTGTCGCAGCTCGATGGCCTCGCCGCTGCCGCCGCCCACGAACTCGGCACACCGCTCGCCACCATTGCGCTGGTGGCCAAGGAACTCGACAAGCTCGCGCCGAAGGACGGCCCCATGGCGGAGGACATAACGCTGCTGCGCGAGCAGGTCGCGCGTTGCCGCAAGATCCTCGGCACGCTGACCTCGCTGGGCACCGGCGAGGCCGGGCCGCTCGAACGCCTGACGCTGCGCGATCTCATCGAGGAAGTGGCGAACCCCCAGCGCTCCTTCAGCACGCCGCTTACCCTCAATGCGAGCGGCGAGGGCGCACAGCCCATCTGTCGCCGCAGTCCCGGCCTCCTCTATGGGCTCGGTAATCTCGTCGACAACGCCGTTGATTTCGCGACCTCCGGAGTCGTCATCGACGCATCCTGGACGAAGGACACGGTGAGCGTGGTGGTTCGCGACGACGGGCCGGGGTTCGCGCCCGAGGTCTTGCTGCGCCTGGGCGATCCCTATGTCACCACACGGGGATCCGACCGCCGGGGCGGTGGTGAGCCGGGTGACGGCCTCGGACTTGGTCTCTTCATCGCCAAGACCTTGATCGAGCGCTCCGGCGCGTCGATCGAATTCAGCAATGCGGCCGCGCCGGACACGGGCGCCATCGTCACTGTGACCTGGCCACGCGGCGTTTTCGAGCGGGATCTCGATCCGCTTCCCGACGTCGGCCGATGGCGGTGACGGGAAAAATCACGTGATCGATAGGATCAAGCGGAGATCGATCCTTTAGAAAAGTGTCACAAATGCCTATTTCGTGATCGATCAGCATTGATCGGGGTCAAAGGGGCGGCTAGGGAAAGAGATCATCGCGGCGAGGGACGCGATTATAGAGAGAAGTGACAGAGCGCAGATTACGTCTAAGGCGGATCTTCCTTTTGAGGCGGCATGCTCTAGCCTGGGATTGCTCTGTGATTGAGGGCCCAAAGGTGTCGCGTGGCCCACCTGCGTGAGGTGACCGGATGGTAGACTCCGAGCAGCAAACAGAGATCGAAGGCGACAACAGCCTTTTGATCGTCGATGATGACAGGCCTTTCCTGACACGACTGGCGCGGGCCATGGAAACCCGTGGCTATAGTGTGCGCGTTGCCGAAAGTGTCGCCGAGGGCCTCGCGGCTATCGACGAGCAGGCCCCGGCCTTCGCGGTCATCGACATGCGCCTCGGCGATGGGAACGGCTTGGACGTCGTCACCCGCCTCAAGGAGCGTCGCCTCGACGCGCGCTGCATCGTGCTCACCGGCTATGGCAATATCGCGACCGCGGTCACGGCCGTGAAGCTCGGCGCCTTCGATTACCTCGCGAAGCCCGCTGACGCCGACGAGATCCATGCCGCCCTGATGGCGCAGCAGGGTGAGCGCGCCCAGCTGCCCGAAAACCCCATGTCGGCGGATCGGGTTCGTTGGGAGCATATCCAGCGCGTGTACGAACTCTGCAGCCGCAACGTGTCGGAAACCGCCCGGCGGCTGAATATGCATCGCCGCACCCTGCAGCGCATCCTCGCGAAGCGCGCCCCGCGTTAGGGTCGATCGGGATTTTAGCGTCGAACGGGAGATACCGGCGTCATCACCGGGCCTGTCCCGGTGATCCCGACCAGTAAAGCACCTCAATTATTCGGGATGGCCGGGACAAAGCCTAGCCATGACGGCTGACTGAGACTCAGCGATCTCATCAGATCGGAACGTGGCGGCAGGGCCCTTGATCAAAGAGGTCCTTGATCAAAGAGGCCCTGGATCAAACCAGGGCGCTCTATCAAAGCAAGGCGATTGGCGCGCCATCCGGATCCGTCAGGCTATGCAACCGTGCCGCCGCCGCTTGCGCGAAACGGATCGTCACCGCCTTGCGCCGTGCCGCCGCGAGCGGCATGCGCTCCGGACTGCGCAGGATGGCCGCGCCGTAGGCGTCGGCAACGATCAGCCCGGCCTCCTCCGGCAGCACCTCGATCGGGAAATCCTCCGCGACGGCGAAGAACAGGTAGTCGCTGAAGGCGTGATAGTCCCGCCATTTCGTGTCGGCCCGGAAATCGGCGAGGCTCGATTTCACCTCGACGATGGTGATGTCGCCGGCGGGGCTGAGCGCGATGACGTCGGCGCGCCGCCCGGATGCCAAGGTCAGTTCCGTCACCGAAACCTGGCCGAGGCCCGCCATCAGCCGGCAAACGCCTCGCTGGATTTTCAGGGCGGTCGGCGACTGGCGGCCGTCGGTGAGACGCAGTGCCAGCGCTTCAATGCGCCAGTGATGGATGCTGACCCTATCGTCACCCATTCCGCAGCCCTATGTTCGCAGGACGCCGGCTCACAATCGCCAATTTAGGACAGCCAAGTTCAAGAGCGCCATGTGGCCGTCGCGATGCCGGCGCCCACGAGGAGGCTGCCGCCGGTGCGGTTCACGGCTTTCAGAACCCTTGGGCGGCTGACGAGGCGGCGGGCCGAGGAGGCGAGCATCGCGTAGCCGGCGGCGTTGAAGAACGCCAGCGTGACAAAGGTCGCGGCCAGAATGATCATCTGCGGCAGGAGCGGGCGGCTTTGGTCGAGAAACTGCGGGAGAAACGCCACGAAGAAGACGATGCTCTTCGGGTTCAGCGCCGTGACCAGTGCCGCGTGCGAGAACATGGCCATGGGGCGCGCCTTCGCTGGAGATGTGGCACTCTGCAAGGCCGGATCAGCCCGCCACAGCTTGATGCCGAGATACACGAGATAGGCGGCGCCGAGCCATTTCACGATCGTGAACACAAGAGCGGAAGCGGCGAGGATGGCCCCGAGGCCCATGAGGGAAGCGATCACCGCGATCGTATCGCCAACCGCCACCCCGAGCACGAGGGGCATCGCGGCCTGGCGACCCTGGCCGAGGGCATAGGATACGACAAGCAGGATCGTCGGACCGGGAATGAGAAGGACCACCGCCGACGCGGCCATGAAGGCCGCCCAGGCCTTCAAGCTGATCCAATTTTGCGTATCAAGGAGTAAATCTCCCAGAAAACCGATCTCCATCACATTCCCCTCACTGATAGCCGATGTGGCGAGCGGCCCACGATCAACGGCCCGTTCCCGGGCTGAACCGCTTGACGCGCATGGCCCGTGCACCGCAGACGATGAGAAGGCAGAGGCCGACCGTCAAGCTCAGCGCGCCTGACAGGGAGGTCGCATCGGCGACGAAGCCAAGCATCACAGGACCGATCAGAACCCCGCCATAGCCCAGCGTCGCCACCGCCGCCACCGCCTGCGCCGGGTTGTCGGCGCTGCCGGCACTCGCGGTGCTGAAACCGACGGGCGCGACATTGGCGAGTCCAAGTCCGGCGATGCCGAACGCCAGAACAGCCACCAGCGGGTGGTTCACGGCTATGCCAAGTCCAAGGCTCACAGAGGCTATGAAGGCGCCGCCGCCGACCAGCATGACGGGCCCGACACGCCGACGGATGCTGTCGCCGAGAAAGCGCGAGATCGCCATGGCGCCGGAGAAAACGGCGAAACCGAGCCCGGCCGAGCTCGCTGGCACATCAAGCGTTTCACGGAGGTACACGGCGCTCCAGTCGAGCAGCGCGCCTTCGGCCATGAAGGCGAACATGACGACGGCGCCGATCGCAAGGGTTGCGCGGTCCGGCAGCGCCAGCTTCGGGTCGTCACTGGTCGCGGTGGCCATCTGCGGCTGGATGTATTGGACGGCGGCAAGGACTGTGGCCGCAAAGACGACCGCGAGGGTCGCCGCCTCGATCGCTGACGGCAGGAGGGCGAGGCTGAGGCCGCCCAGTCCCGCGCCCACCAGCCCGCCGAGGCTCCACATGCCGTGGAGGGAGGACAGGATCGGCCGGCCGAACTGGTGTTCCACGGCCGTGCCATGGGCGTTCATCGCGACGTCCATGGCGCCGCCGGAGGCGCCGAAGAGAAAGAGGACAGCGAAAAGTCCCGCCGTCTGGGGCATGACAGGCAGGAGCGCGAGGAGAACGCTGAAGGCAAGCCCCGTGACGCCAAGCACCCGCCGCGCGCCGAAGCGTGCCAGGGCCACCCCGCACGCCGGCATGGCGATGAGTGCCCCGGCCGCCAAGGCCAGAAGCGCGAGGCCGAGCAGGGACGGCGACAGATCGTGAACCGTCTTCACGACGGGGATATGGGTCGCCCAGGCACCGAACACGGCACCATTGACCAAGAATAGTACCGCGGTGGCCATGCGGTCCCGGCGCAAGCCAGGCGATTCGACGCGCAACATGGCGAGGCTCTACATTCTGCAAGGCTCGACGTCTTGATGGCCTGTGAGGGAGCCCTATTTTTACGCCCGCCGCAAGGGTGGTTGCCGTCGGCGCTGCATTGCGAAGGGCGCAGTTGACATTCGTGAAGCCTGTCCTCCCGCCATGCGCGGCCATCCAACCCTTGCGATCAGCCGCCATGTCTGCGAGGGAACGGCTATCTATTCCGATTCTTAACGAGCCTCGTGCGCGGAGCCGACAAGCAATGACGAGTGACAGTGGCGTGGTCGCGCCGCGCCGCCGGGGCTATACCGGTACGTCCCGCGACCCGGACCGCACGAGCCAGGCCATTCTGATGGCGGCGACGCGCGAATTCGCGGACAAGGGTATTGGTGGCGCGCGTGTCGATGCGGTGGCGGAGCGCGCTGGTGTCAACAAGCGCATGATCTACCATTACTTTGGTGACAAGCAGCGCCTCTACATGGCCGTTCTGGAAGAGGCCTATGCTTCGATCCGTTCCGCCGAGGCCGCGCTTAAGCTGGAAACAGCGGACCCGGAGGACGGTATCCGCCGGCTCACGGCCTTTACGTGGCAGTATTTCCTGGACAACCCGGAATTCCTGAGCCTGCTCGCCACGGAAAACCTGCATAAGGCCGAGAATCTCCGCGAGTCGGCGAAGGTGCTGAGCTTGCATTCTCCCTTCATCGAAAAACTCCGCGAGCTTCTCGACAAAGGGGCGGCGCAGGGCCGTTTTCTGCCCGGCCTCGATCCGGTCGATGTCTATATCAGCATCGCCTCGCTCGCGGCTTTCTACCTGTCCAACCGCCACACGCTCTCAACGATCTTTGCCCGCGATCTCACCGCACCGGAGCGCCTCGCCCATTGGGGCGAGCATATTGTCCACGTTGTCCTCTCATCACTCCGTATCGTGAAGTGATGAGAGGACGGCGATCAAATAATAATTTCTAGAATTTCTTATTTACATACGTTGGTTATTGCAATTTTTGTTTGTTGTGAAACATCAACGTCGCCGCTTCCAAATATAAAAAATCATTTCACCAATTTTTCAGGCTCAACAATCCCTTTTGCAATCGTATCCTCGATCGTGTCAGGAAAATAGCGGCGTCCATCCTCGCCCGTTAGGATCAAGCATGTTTTTTACAGATCTACGAGTAATAATTTTCCAACGTGGACAAGGTGATCTGGGAATTTTTCTGGTAAGCGAATTCGCCCCGTAAGTTTGTCGTTCGTATCGATTCCGGCTTTGCAATCAAAAAAATCGAATCACCAGGTAATGATTCGGCACTGAAGTTGATGAGAGTGAAAGTGGAAGCGTATATACCAATGTTCTTCGCATGCTAATCGTCATAAATGGTTATGATCGTCGCACGATTTACTCGATTCATGTCAAATTTGTGAAAATTGAGATGTATCCGCAATATAGTATTGTGGCATCTGATTGTTTCAAGAAACTGAGGGATTGCGTGTTTTTATGATCTTTTCGCATTCCGTTACGCAATATGTCTCGCTATCACCATCCCGTTCTCTGAGCGATTTGAAATATATAATCGACATCCGTCATTTCGGCCTGTTCGCGCCGGTGCTCTCATTGGAAGGGCCACAATGCTGGCTTGCCGGATGGCCGGGATGAGCCGGAGCGGGACCCGCTATGACGCGTCACCGGAACTGCATTCAAGTCCGGAGCGAGGCGAGGATCAGCTCGGCCACATGGGTGCGCCGGGCGCCGATTTCCATCTTGCCGGGGAAGTTGCGGTCGAGGATCACCGAAAGGGTGTGTATGTTGGAGAAGTAGAAATAGGAAAGCCCGGCAATCGAGATCCAGAGCTGCGCCGGATCGATGCCCGCGCGGAAAAGCCCCGCCGCAACGCCGCGGTCCAGGATCTCGCTGATCATCCCGATCAACGGCGAATGCATCTCCTTCACCCGCGATGACGTCTTGAGGTGACGGGCCTGGTGCAGGTTCTCGCTGTTGAGCAGATTGATGAAGACCCGGTCGCCGACGAAGGCGTCAAAGGTGAAGGTCACGAGGCGCCGCATGGCCTCCTCGGGCGCTAAACGGCCCAGATCGAGCTTGACCTCGGCCACCCGCGCGCGCTCGTAGGCGGCTTCCAGAACGGCGAGCCACAGGCCGCGCTTCGAGCCGAAATAGTGATAGATCATCCGCCGGTTGGCCTGCGACCGGCTCGCGATGGCATCGATGGAGGCGCCGGCGAAGCCGCTGGCCGCGAATTCGACCGTCGCGGCGGCAAGGATCTTCGCGCGCGTCGCCTCGGGATCACGCGTGCGCGGCGGTTGCCCAGCTCTGGTTTGTGAAGCCTCGTCCTGCTCAGGCTGGATCTGCCCAGTCTGGATTTGCGCGGTCTTTTTCTGAGTCCCCTCGGCCCGCAGATTCGCGCGCCCCGCCCATTCAAGCGACATGCGCGTCGTCCTCGATCTGCGCGAGGCTCGCCCAGTCCGGCATGGCGCCGCTGGCGAAGCCCGGTGTGAAGAGGGGGGCTGTAGGCAACGCCCCCCTGCCGACCGCTAGCACCAGCGCGTCGCCCTGGCGTTCATAGAAGCCGGGCATCGCCGCGGCGAAGGCGGCGGCCTCCGCGGCAGGCGCCGCGCCGAAGCCGTCGACATAATGGTGGCCATTGCGCTCCACATGGCTGATGCCGAGGCACGCGACCAGCGCCGTATCCTGCTGCACGGCGAGGCCCGCCTGACAGGTGAGGTCCTCACCGGTGACGAACCAGCGACCGGGCACGCCGTCGCGCCGGTTCCAGGCCGTCGCGCGCGCGGCGTTGATCAGGGACTTGTAGAGGCCCTTGCAGGCCTTCGATGAAACGCCGCGATAGCCGAGCGCCGCCGCCTTGGGGAAGGCGTCGTAGCCACCATCCGCCTCGTCGATGATGAAGGGAATATCGTCAGCGCCCGCGACCGGCGTCACGAAAGTAGCCGCGCGGTCAAGAGGTTGCTCGATATAGAGAAGCCTTGATTTAAGCCGGCTAAGGATATGGTCCCTTCCGAATGCCGCGATCAGTTCGGAGAGGCGCGCCTGATCATATTGCTCATTGCCGTCGAGGCTCGCCGCGAAGTCAGGCACCAGCTCCTCGAGAGCGGGCGTCAAGGCGCGAAGCCGCGCGCAATCCGCCGCGACGTCACCGCTCAGCTTGATCTTGAAATAGCGAGGCCGCGCATGGGCGACTTCATCCGCCAGCGCATCCAGCGCGTCCACAAAGCCGATTGTGTGGCGGAGGCTCACGCGTGGCTGCGGCGTGACCCCACGAAGGAAGGAATCGATGTCCTCCTGCGCCAGATCATTAGTAAGCCGGCTATCTAGCCCAAGGACATTGGCGCGAAGTCCGGCGGCGAGATCGAGCCCCCTGAGCTTCAGGACGCCATCGACAATGGCCTTGTCGATGAGCGCCGGGCCATAGGCCCCGGCGAGCGAGGGAAGGCCATGCGCGCTCGTGGCGGCAATCTGTCGGGGATAAACCCTGGCATGGTGGCCGAAGGCAGTCTCGGGTTCGCGTGCACCGTCGCGATAGAAGCCGGCGGCGGTCGCGAGGCTCGTTCGGAGGTCGGTGATGGTGTCGCCGGGGCTCTTGGCCGGGTTCTTGTCGAACCATTTCGGCATCATCATCTCGGCGGCGACACCGGTCGCGCCATGCCCGTCCTCGCCCGTCAGCCGCACCCGGACGAAGGCTTGCGGAGCTTCCGTCACTGTCACCGCGCCGAAGCGAAACGGCAGGCGGAACGTCATCGGGCGTTCAAAAAGCGCGATCTCGTCGATGGTGACGCGGAGACTCATGAACTCTCTCAGTCGAGGTGGCCGCGCGCGTAGAAATGCCCGCGAATGGTCTGGGTCAGCGAGCTGAACAGGGGGCTGCCCATGTCCTCGAGGCGGCGGGGGCGCGGCAGTTCCACGTCATAGATGGCGGCGATCGTCCCGGGCCGCTCAGACATGACTACAACCCGGTCGGCGAGAAAGACGGCTTCCGGGATGGAATGCGTGATGAGCAGAATGGTCTTGCGCGTTTCCTGATGAATGCGCTGCAGCTCGAGGTTCATCCGCTCGCGCGTCAAGGCGTCGAGAGCGCCGAACGGCTCGTCCATCAATACGATCTTCGGATCATGCACCAGCGCGCGGCAAATCGACGTGCGCTGCTGCATGCCCCCGGACAGCTGCCAGGGATATTTGTTCTCGAAGCCCTCCAGGCCCGCGGTCTTGAGGAGCTTGCGGGCCCGTTCGAGATGGGAAGCGCGGTCGAGCTTGCGCACCTCGACCGGCATCATGACGTTGCGCAGCACGGAGCGCCAGGCGAGCAGAACCGGGCTCTGGAACACGATGCCGACGTCATCCGGCGGCTCGGTCACCGGCTTCCCGTCGATGTGGATCTCGCCGGCCGTCGGCGGGATGAGGCCGGCGACGAGTTTCAGCAAGGTGGACTTGCCGCAGCCTGACGGGCCCACGACGGCGACGAACTCGCCGTCGTGGATGTCGAGGTCGATCGGCTTCAACGAGGGTACGTCGCCGTCGCGAGTGCGGTAAGTTTTTTGCAGGCCGCGGATCTCGATGAGTCGCTTCCTGGTCTTGGGCTGATCGCTTTCACTCACCACTCTCAACGACAGCGACATACTTCCTCCCCCGTGAGCCTGATGTTTCAACCGATGGACGATGTCTTGACGAAACGCGACGCTGATCGCGATCAGCCGCCGGCCGCCTTCGGCAAGTAATCGCGGCTGTAGAAGCTCTTCACGTCATTCTTGGCGGAAGCTTCGAGGCCACCGTATTCAACAAGCAGGTTAACGGAATCGACCATGTTCTGGTCGGTGACATGGAAGGGCGGCAGGTTCTTCGTCTCCGCCGTGCGATAGAGCGGGATGGTGAGCTCGAAGCCTTCCTTGAGCGTCGCCGGCTGGCCGGCCTTGGGCAGAGCCTTGAGGATGGCCTGGACCGCGCCGTCCGGATCCTTTTCGGCCGCGAGGATGGCCTTGGTGGTGGCGGCCATGAAACGCCGCGTCAAGTCCTCGTTCTTCTTGAGGAAGTCGCGATTGGCGATGATGCCGGACGAGACGAGGTGAATGCCATAGTCCGCGAACATGATCGGGAAGACGTCCTTGCCGGTCGCATCCTTGATCTTCATGCTCTGGTCCATCGAATAGCCGAGCAGGGCATCCGCCTGACCGCTGATGACGGCGTTGAGCTTGGTCTGTGCATCACCGGAGAGGATTTTCATCTCGCTCTCCTTCAGGCCGGCGCTCTTGAGGAAGAGCGGCCAGATCTGCGACATGGAATCGCCCGGCGTGGTCGCGATCGTCTTGCCCTTGAGGTCTTCAGGCTTGCGCATGTTCTTGTCTGAAAAGCCCATCACCGACATCGGGCTCGTCTGTAGCAGCACGCCGGGGGACGTGACAGGCGCGCCCTTGGCGGCGGCGCGAATCATCGTGGCGACGTCGGCATATCCGAAGGTCGCCGTATTGGCGGCGACGGCCTGAATGGTTACGGCCGAGCCGCGACCTTCCTGGATGTCAAGGTCGATGCCCTCGGCGGCATAGAAGCCCTTCTCCTTGCCATAGTAGAACGGCGCGTGCTCACCGTAGACATACCAGTTGAGCATCAGCGTGACCTTGTCGGCCGCCGCCGCGGGAAGAACGAAAGAGGGGGCTGCGAGGGCCGCGGCGCCTGCAAGTATCGATTTAAGAACAGATCGTCTTAACATAATCATTCCTCCGGTGATTGCGGCCCGCCTTGTTAGCTGGCGGTTGCGCAAGTGCAGTTATTGAACGTTAGTGAAGTTATTGAACATCAAGCAGTCGCAAAGAATTCCTGCCGCTGGCTGGCGTGCCAGGGGATAGCGAAACGTTCGATCAGATCGACGAGCCAGAACAGGATGACCCCGATCGCGGCGAGCAGTACAAGCGCGGCGAACATCGTCGGCAGTTCGAAATTGCCGATCGAGCGCTGCAGTACGAAGCCAAGCCCGGAATTGGCGCCGACGAACTCGCCGACCACCGCGCCGACGACGGCGAGCGTCACCGAAACCTTGAGGCCGGCGAAAATGGCTGGCATGGCGTGGGGCAACTTCACCATCACGAAGGATTGGAGCCACGATGCCTTCATGGCGCGGGCGAGGTCCCGCATGTCCGGATCAAGGGACTTGAAGCCCTGCACGCCGGAAACCACGACGGGGAAGACGCCGAGCAAAAAAGCGGAAATCACCTTCGGCGTCATGCCGAAGCCGAACCACACCACGAAGAGCGGCGCGATAGCCACCTTCGGGATGGATTGAGAGAACACCAACAACGGATAGAGATAGGATTCGATCGTCCGCGAGCCCGCGATGAGCATCGCAAGCGGAATGCCGATGGCTGCCGACAGCAGGAAGCCGCCGAGTGTCGCGAGCGTGGTCGGCACGCTCTCGGCCAAGAGCATCGGCCCTTCCGTGCGGAAGGCCTTGATGACGTCGATGGGCGCGGGGATGAGATAGGCCGGAATGCTGAACAGCCTGACCGCCACATCCCAGAGCACAATCAGGAGAACAAGCAGGCCAACCGGCCTGACCCAGGGCGAGTCCACAATGCGAGCAAGCGTACGGACCGACGGCGTCGCCATCCGATAACCTCCACCAGAGCGTTTCCCAGACTACGCTTTCCGCGCATGTTGTAACTAACTGGTGATTTACTCAGCCCGGGGTATCGGTGTCAAGCGAACCAGAGGCGACATCGACCAAAGTCTTAGGCGATGCCCTGTGCCGCGAGTGCTTCGTGTCATCAAGGCAGTCGCGCCACGCCTATCCCCCGCGGGCAAGAAATCAGCGCGGGCGGCAACCCCATGTCATCCCCGGCGGGTTGCGCAGCAGCCCGGGAAGGGGGATCCAGGGAACGACGCCGACAGCCTGCCAATTCGCCTAGATGTCGTCGAGCGGATACAGCGGTCGCGTCACGTTCACGAGCTTGAGGCGGCGCAGGTTGCAGGCGCTGGCGCCGGGGGTGTCGCCGGCCAGGATGCGTGCGGCGAAGGGGGTGTAGGACACCCGGAAATGCGACGGGGACTTGGCGAAGGCGAGCGCGGGATAGCGCAGGTCGAGGCCAAAGGCCGTGTAGACGCCCGTGTCCCATTCAAAGCCGCCCAGGCTGCGCAGGACGAGCCGGATCGCGCCGATATGAAGGACGACGGTCGGCCCCTGGTGCGTCTCCAGCCCGGCGGCGCCCGCGTCGCGCATGACATAGGTGCCGTCCGAGAGGCTGCGCACGATGCCGGTGATCTCGACCGGCTCGCCCGCCGACAGGGAATGGCCGACCGAGAGCGTCACCGTCGCGCCGGGGCCGGCGGCGAAGGCTTTCTGCACCGCGGGCGCATCGCGCAGGGTGACATAGGTCATGCGCGCGGCCTTGTCGGCGCCAAGCGCCAGCAGCCGTTTCAGGATGGTGGGGTCGTCGGCGGGCGCGCCGCTGGTCGGCGCGTCACCGCCATCCCCGACGACGGTGAGGCCGGGGGAACTCAGTCCGATGCGGATGACCTCGTCGATGGGCGTGAGATCCGGCTCGAAGTCGCCGCGCGCCGCCCAGGCGAGATCGGCGAGGTGGTCGGCCGCGCCCTTCGCCGCCGCGCTGTCGCCGTCGGCGCAGACAAGGGCCGCGAAGCCGATGTCCGGCACGTCGAGCCACGGCTGCACCGGGAACAACGAGGCGTGCAGCACATGAGCCTCCCGCTCCTCCATGTGACGCGCTTCCGCGACGATCGATGTCAGCGGCCCGTCGTCGGTCCGGCAGCGTACGGGGCTGAACAGGAGCGGGCGTTTGGCGAAGGCCATGACCGGGCGGCGGCGTCCGGCGAGGACCTCCATCATCAGCTCCGCGACGCGCGCGCCCGTCTCGAACATGTCGATATGCGGGTATTCCCGGTAGCCGATGAGGAACGTGTCCGGCTGCAGCATGCGTTGGGTGATATGGCCGTGCAGGTCGAGCGACACGCCGATGGGCAGGTTCGGATGGGCCGCCCGCACGCGCTCCAGGATTTCGCCTTCGGCATCGCCGTTGTCCGCGACGGCCATGGAGCCGTGCAGCGCCAGCAGGATCCCGTCGAGGGGGCCTGCGTCCGCAAGGCGCCGCAGCAGCTCCCCGAGAATGGTCTCGAAGCAGTCGCGGGTCAGCGCTCCGCTCGATGCCGCATGGGTGGCGAGGAGGGGGACAGGTGTGGCGCCCGCAGCGGTGAGAACGCTGAGGAAGCCGGGAACCTCGACGCGGGCTGTGCCATAGCCCGTGAGAACATCGGCACCGCGTCTGAGATAGTGCGCCTCGAAATCGGCGACCGTCGTCGGCGTTGGCGAGAAGGTGTTGGTCTCCTGCATGAAGCAGCCGACGGCTATTCTTTTGCCAGCGCCATTCCCGGTCATCACGCGCCCCCGCTCGCTGTCAGCTGCCTTTACAAGCTCATCTGGCTCTTGACGTCCCGCGCCGCGCCGGCGACGGCGGCGAGTGTTTCGTCGATCACCGCGTCGTCATGTTCGCTCGACAGGAACCAGGCCCCGCGTTCCAGCGCGCGCACGCCGCGTGCCAGCAGCGCGGTGGTGAAGGCTATATAGGCCTGACGGTTGATACGGGTGAGATCGCGATAGTCGCGCGCCGGCTCGCTCAGCCCGAAGGCCACGTGGAACACTTGCGGGAAGCCGGCGACGACGGCCGGGATGCCGGCCTCCGCCAGGGTATCGCGCATGCCGTCCATCAGGCGGGTGCCACGGTTTTCGAGCGTGGCGAACAGCTCCGGGGTCAGCGCCTGCAGCGTCGCGACGGTCGCCGCCATGGACAGGCATTGCGCATTGTAGGTGCCGCCATGCACCACGCCGCCGGTCGCGAAGAGATCGAGCAGGTCGGCGCGGCCGGCCAGCGCCGCCACGGGGAAGCCGTTGGCGATGGCCTTGCCGAAGGTGGCGAGGTCCGGCGTCACGCCGAAGCGCTTCTGCGCGCCGCCGGGCGAGAGGCGGAAACCGGTGATCACCTCATCGAAGATCAGGATCGTGCCTGTCCGGGTGCAGGCTTCGCGCACGCCCTCCAGATAGCCCGCCCCCGGGTGGATGGCGCCCGCGTTGCACATGGCCGCTTCCATGATGACGCCGGCCACGTCTCCCTTCGCGAGCCGCGCTTCAAGCCGCTCCAGGTTGTTCCAGGCCATCACCTCGATGCCGCCCGCGGCCTCGGCCTCCTGGCCGACACTACCCGCGACCGGCACGGGCGCGTCCTCGGGGCCGGCCGCGTTGAGGGCCGGCGCTGTCGACCACAGGATGTTGTCGAACCAGCCGTGATAGTGACCCTCGAACTTGAGGATGATGCGGCGGCCGGTCGCGGCGCGCGCCAGCCTGAGCGCGCCTTGCACCGCCTCCGACCCGGACGAGCCGAAGCGTACGCGCTCGGCGCAGGGCACCATCTCGCAGACAAGCCGCGCGGCCTCCGTCTCGACAGCGCTCTGCCCCGCGAAGAGGATGCCCGTGTCGGCCTGCGCCTTCACCGCCTCACGCACGCCAGACGGGCTGTGGCCGAGGATCATCGGCCCCATGCCGAGGTAGTAATCGATCAGCCGGTTGCCATCGATATCGAACAGGTAAGGGCCCTCGCCGCGCTCGAAAACGAGCGGCGTCGGCGCGATGCCGAGACGGAAGTTGCTGCTGACCCCACCGGGCAGCCATCGCATGTTGTCCTTGATCTGCCGGGCTGAACCATCGAACGAAAGGGGCGGACGGGAGGAAGATGTGATGGCGGACACGGTCGGCGTTTCCCACGGTTGTGCATCGTGAGCCAAGCAGACCAAAGCTCCATTTTCTTGTAAAGGAACATTGGTTTCGTCGGGCGGAAAAATCTGGTATCGCAGTTGCGCCCTGTCGGACGAGGACGAAGACCATGCCAGCAACGCCCAACAACTACATCGTGCAGCCCGTGTTCAAGGCGCTGAAGGTGCTGGAACTGGTCGCCGAGAAGGGGCATGACGTCTCGTTGACCGAGGTGGCCTCCGAGCTGAAGATGCCCAAGACCACGGTTTTCCGCTATCTGCAGACCCTGACGGCCGCTTCGTTCCTGCGTCATGACGCGCAGAAGGATCGCTACGGCGTCGGCGGGCGTTTCCGCAGCCTCGCCCGCATCGACAAGAGCCTGCACGGCTTGAGGACGCTGGCCCTGCCGGAGATGCAGCGGCTGCTCGACATCTTCAACGAGACGATCAATCTCGCCATCGTTTCCGAGGGCCACGTGGTCTATGTCGAGATGCTGGAAGCCAAGCGAGCGCTCAGAATGCAGGCCCGCCTGGGCGATCGCCATCCCATGCATTCGACGTCGCTTGGCAAGGCGATCCTGGCTTTCCTGCCGGAGGATGAGCGCAGGAGTTTTCTGGCGACGCCCCTGGATTTGAAGACCATCAATACCGTCACCGACCGGGGCGCCCTGTCGCGGCAGCTCGCCGATATCAGGCGTCGTGGTTACGCCATCGAGACCGGCGAGAACGAGGACGGATCCATGTGCATCGGGGTGCCGATCTTTGATGAGGACGCCTATCCCGTCGCTGCGCTCAGCCTCTCGGCGCCCGAGCGGCGCATGAGCACCGAAATCACGGTGGAGGCGGTGGCCATGTTGCGCAAGGCGGCGGCGGCGGTTTCCACGGCGCTCGGCTATGTTCCTGAGGCGCCGCCACTCGCCTCAGCCACCGGCTGAAACCCAAGGTTTTTTGATTTCTGTTTCGTGTGAGGAAACATGGCGTTCTTGACATGAACTGGAGCCAGTCCCTAGCTTCGAACCAAGAGGCCCGTCCGCGCATGGCTTGAAATCAAGGGCGTCCCGGATGGTCCGAGCAGCAGAGGGAACCTTGGATCATGGAAACGATACGACGTTCTTTGACGACGCGGCGGGGGTTTCTGCAATCGGCGGGAGGTGCCGCGGCCCTGGCGGCCACAGGTGGGTATCCCGAGTGGGTGTTCGCGCAGACACGCAGTGGCGTGCTGAATGCCATGCTCAACGTGGAGCCGGCCACCCTCAACTACGCGCTGCTCAATACCAGCGTCATCCAGTCCGTATGTGGATCCATCAACGAGTCGCTTCTGCTGTTTGACTGGCAGTTGAAACCGCAACCTAATCTTGCGCGCAGCTTCGACGTCTCGCCCGACGGCCTTGTCTATACTTTCGAGCTCGAGCCGGACGTTAAATGGCATGATGGCAAGCCGTTCACATCCAAGGATGTGGTGTTCACCTGCGCGAAGATGCTGCGTGAGCTCAATCCACGCAGCCGCGCCGCGATGGATCGCTGCGAATCCATTACGGCGGAAGGTGACCACAAGGTTGTTTTCAAGCTCAAGGAGCCTTTCAACGCCTTTATTCTGGCGTTCATGGCCTCCACGGGGCCGATGATGCCGGCTCATATCTACGAGGGCACTGATTTTCGCAATAATCCCGCGAATACGGCGCCGATCGGTACTGGCCCCTTCAAGTTCGCTCAGTGGTCGAAGGGTAATTTCATCAAGCTGGTACGGAATGACAACTATTGGCGCAAGGGCCAGCCCGGGCTCGACGAAGTGAATTTCCGCATCATCGCTTCGGCCGAGCAGCGCGCCGTGGCGCTGGAGACGGGCGCGGTCGACATGGCCTTCGGCGATGATCTCGACCCGATCGACGTGCCACGCTTCCGTGACAATCCAGGCCTCGTCATGGTGCAGAATGCCTATGACGCCGTTGGCGAGATCACGCTGATGGAGATCAACCAGCGCACGGCGCCGTTCAACGATCGCCGCTTCCGGGCCGCGATCATGCACGCGATGGACCGCAACTTCCTGGTCGATCAGCTGAATTTCGGCCTCGGCCGTGTGGCGGACAGCCCCATCTTTTCCACTGTCCCCTATTACGATCCCAAAGCCCTCACCCAATACGAATTCTCGCCCGCCAAGGCCAAGGCATTGTTGGACGACATGGGGCTGAAGCCCGGCGCGGGTGGAGTCCGCCACAAGTTCTCGGTTTTGATGCTCCCGAACCAAGATGGTCCGTGGCGTCGCGCCGGCGAATATTCAAAGCAGGCGCTCGCGGATGTCGGTCTCGACGTCGAGCTGCAGTCCACGGACGTCGCCACGTTCTACAAGAGAAACGGTGACTGGGACTACGACGTGATGTGGAACAGCTACGGACAGTTCGGTGATCCGGCCATCGGCATGTCGCGCTTCTTCCTGTCGAACAATATCCGTAAGGGCGTTCCCCAGACGAATACGCAGGGCTATTCCAACCCGAAGGTCGATGATCTCCTGCAGAAGGGCGCGACGGCCGTCAAGCGCGAGGACGCGCAGGCCGCTTACAGCGAATTGCAGAAGATCCTGACCGAGGACGTCGCGATGTTGTGGATGTATGAACGCCGCAAGCCGCTCTTCCACACGAAGAAGTTCAAGGACGTGGTGTTGGGGCCGAACGGCCCTTGCGACGGTTTCGGTGCCGCCAAGCCTGCTTAGCGTGTCCGGCGGCTCATTCCGCGAAGCGGGACTATCTTCGTGAAAGTCCCGCGCATGTCGTCTGTGCAGGCAGCCTGCCGGCCGCGCCTGCTTTTCCCGTTCGCGTTTCCCACGAGGAGAAAGAATGTCCACGAGAGCGACCTTTCTCGCGCGTCGTGTTGTGCAAGCCGCGATGGTAGTCGTTGGCGTGGTATTTCTCTCGTTTTTCCTCGTGCGGCTCGCGCCGGGCGATGCGGCGATGGCGATCGCCGGTGAGACTGGCTACAGCGACCCGCAATATGTAGCTGATCTCAGAAAGGAGTTTGGCCTCGACAAGCCGGTCCTCACCCAGTTCGGCATCTACCTCGCCAAGGTCGGTGTCGGTGATCTCGGCTTTTCCTATCAGAAACGGCAACCCGTCTATGATCTCATCATGGAGCGACTGCCGGCGACGCTTCTGCTCGCCGGTGTCGTCATCGTCGTCTCGCTCGCGATCGGTATCTTCGTCGGCGCAGTCTCCGCGAAATACGCCGGGCGGCTTGTCGACGGCGTCCTGCGCGTCTTTCTGATGGCCTTCTATGCCATGCCGTCCTATTGGCTGGGTCTCGTCCTCGTTCTCACCTTCTCTGTCCATCTCGGCTGGCTGCCGGCCTTCGGCATCGAGACCATGGGTGGGGACCCGGCGCCGATGGCGCGGGCGCTCGATATCGGACGGCATCTCGTGCTGCCGGCCCTGACGCTGGGCCTCTTCTTCGCCGCGATCTATGCTCGCCTGACGCGCGCCGCGATGCTCGAAGTCGTCAATCTCGATTTCGTCCGCACGGCACGCGCCAAGGGCATCTCGGAGACGCGCCTGTTCATACGCCACGTCCTGCGCAACGCGCTCATTCCCGTCGTCACCTACGCGGGCCTGCAGACGAGCGCCCTGGTCGGTGGAACGGTGCTGGTGGAAACGGTGTTTTCCTGGCCCGGGATCGGGCGGCTCGCCTATGACGCGCTCATCGCGCGTGACAACAATCTGCTCATCGGCATCTTCATCTTCACCTCGGTTCTCGTGGTGCTCTTCAATCTTCTGACCGATCTCCTCTACGTGGTGCTGGACCCGCGCATGGAGCTCGGCAAATGAGCGCCCTTCGCCGCTTCCTGCGCAATGCGACCGCCGTCATCGGCCTCCTTGCTTTTCTCGGCATCCTCGCCTTCGCGCTGCTCGCGCCGGTGATTTATCCCGGCAATCCGCTCGCCATCGCGGGTGCGCCGCTCAGGCCGCCCGGCTCGCCGAATCTCATCGCGGGCAGCGACATGCTGGGTCGCAATGTTGCGGCGGGCCTCGCCTATGGCGCGCGCGTCTCGCTGACGATCGGGCTCCTGTCGGCCTTGCTCGCCATCGTCATCGGCGCGGTGCTGGGTGCGCTCGCCGGCTATTTCGGGCGCTGGATCGATGACGCGATCATGCGCTTCACGGAGTTCTTCCAGATCATCCCGAGCTTCATCCTGCTCATGGTGCTGATCGCCCTGATGCGCCCGAGCGTCACGGCCACGATCTGCGGTATCGCCCTGATCAGCTGGCCGCAGGTCGCGCGCATCGTGCGCGCCGAGTTCCTTGTGCTGCGACGGGCCGAGTTCGTTGAGGCGGCCCGCGTCCAGGGGTTCTCGACGGCGCATATCATTACCCGCGAGATCGCCCCGAATGCCCTGTCGCCCGTGATCGTGATCGGCTCGATTCTCGTCGCCAATGCCATCCTGACGGAATCGGCGTTGAGCTTCCTCGGCCTTGGCGATCCCAACCTCATCAGCTGGGGCTACATGATCGCCGCGTCACGCTCTGCCATGCGGCTCGCCTGGTGGACGACGGTGATGCCGGGCCTCTGCATCGCGCTGACGGTGCTGGCGCTGAACCTCGTTGGTGACGGCCTCAACGATGCGTTCAACCGCCGCCTCGGCGAGGGTGGACGGGCCTGAGGGCGGCCGCGGGAAACGCGCCGCGATCCCTCCCCTCAAGGGAGGGTGGCGCCGCAGCGCCGGGTGGGGACCTTTCAATGTGAGAGCCTGGTGGTTGGGGTGAGCCCCACCCGACCTCGCTGGCGCGAGGCCACCCTCCCTTGAGGGGAGGGATCGCGGCGGGTCGCAAGCGCGGGGCCCGCAACTGAACCTCAGTGATCAAACGGCCCCGAGGTTTCAGCCGCCGAACAACTGCTCCAGCAGGCCGCGCTGGCGTGGCGGCTGGCGCTGTTGCGGCTGGGCTGCCAGACGGTCGCCGCCCACGGAGCCGGGCGGCACCAGTGTCACTTCATCCTCAGCCGTCACGCCCTGGTTCGCTGCCATCTCCCCACCCATGGACTGGTAGTTCGGCGTCGACGGCTGGTAGCGGATGCCTGGCAGCGGCACCGGCTTCTCGCCCTGGATGGCGACTTTCATGTAGCGGCTCCAGACCTCGACGGGCAGGTTGCCGCCGGAGGCACGCTTGGTCGGCGAGTTGTCGTCATTGCCGATCCACACGCCGGTGACGCCCTTGCCGGTGAAGCCGATGAACCACGCATCGCGGTAATCCTGCGACGTGCCTGTCTTGCCGGCCACTTCCCAGCCCGGGAGCTGGGCGCCCTTGGCGGTGCCGATGGTGACGGCCTCGCGCAGCATGCCGTTCATCATGCCGAGTTGCGCGGGCTCGATGACGCGGCCGAGATCGACGGCGGTGCGCTTGTACAGCACCTTGCCGTCAGCCGATTTAACGGTCTTCACCGCATAGGGGATGACGCCGATGCCACCGTTGGCGAAGGCGTCGAAGGCCGCGACGAGCTCGATCGGCGTGACCTCCGAGGTGCCGAGCGCGATCGACGGATTGGCCTGCAGCGACGAGGTAATGCCGAGCCGCTGGGCGGTGCGGACCACGGCGCGCGGGCCCATCTCCACCGCGAGTTTCACCGCAACGGTGTTGATGGAATAGGCGAGCGCCGTGGCGAGCGTGATCGGGCCGTTATAGCGCCGGTTCGCGTTCGCCGGTTGCCAGCCACGGATATTGATGGGCGAGTCCTCCCGCACCGTGTCCGGCGTCAGGCCGTTCTCAAGGGCGGCGAGATAGACGAAGGCCTTGAACGAGGATCCCGGCTGCCGCTTCGCCGTGGTCGCGCGGTTGAACTGGCTGTCGGAATAATTCCGTCCGCCGATCAGCGCGCGGATGGCCCCATCGGTCGCCAGTGACACGAGCGCGCCCTGGCTCGCCTTGTACTTGGCACCCTTCTGATCGAGCTCCTCGACCAGCGCGCGCTCGCCGGCAGCCTGCAGGCGGTTGTCGATCGTGGTCTCCACGACGATGTCCATGTCGACTTTGCCAACATAGTCGTCGAGCACATCCATCACATAATCGGCGGCATAGTTGGCCGAGCCGGCGCCCTTGGCCTTCACGGCCGTCGCGGGGGCGAGGACTGCGGCTTTGGCGGCCTTCTCGGTGATGAAGCCGCCATCGACCATGGCCCCGAGCACGACCTCCGCGCGGGCCCGCGCGGCCTGCGGGTTGCGGCTCGGCGCGAGACGGGACGGCGCCTGAACCAGGCCGGCGAGCATCGCGGCTTCGGCGAGCGAGACCTCGCTCGCGTGCTTTCCGAAATAACGCAGCGCGGCCGCCTCGACGCCATAGGCGCCGGCACCGAAATAGACACGGTTGAGATAAAGCTCGAGGATCTGGTCCTTGGTGTAGGTCTGCTCAAGCCAGAGCGCGAGGATCGCTTCCTGGATCTTGCGCGAAAGGGTCCGTTCCTGTGTCAGGAACATGTTCTTGGCGAGCTGCTGGGTCAGTGTCGAGCCGCCCTGTGCCACGCCACGGCTGCTGACGTTGCGGAAGGCCGCACGGGCGATACCGACGGGATCAACGCCGAAATGGCTGTAAAAGCGCCTGTCCTCGATGGCGAGGAAGGCCATGGGCAGATAGGGCGGCAAGTCGTGGATGGCGATGGTCTGGCCGCCCGTGTCGCCGCGGTTGGCGAGCAGCGAGCCGTCCGCCGCCATGATGGCGACATTGGGGGGGCGCTTCGGAACGGTGAGTTCCGACATGGGGGGCAGCTGCGCGAAGTGATACGCCACGACACCGGCAAGTCCGACGACGCACCACACGGCGAGCACGATGAAGAGGCCGAAAAGGCGCCCGAGGAAAGACCGCTTCCGCCGTTTCCGTCCTTTTCCAGCTCCGCCGCCACGGCCACCGCGGCCGTTGCCGCCACCGGAACCACCCTTCTTACGCGGGGACGCTGCCATCGTACTATCCTCGGTGCGGCTGTAGTCGCCGGGGTCGGCACCTCTGTCGTCGCTCATCATGGTGACGTCGAAATCCGGCGCCCCCGCGAATCGCTGTGGAGCTCCGAAACCGGTGTCGGCAGCGAACGAAGGCTCCCTGCGTCCATCCGATTGCGTCGCGCGCTCGGCCTTGCGGCTCCGTGGCCCCGACGCGCGGTCCCGGGACTCATGATCGCGGACTGACCCGCCGGGCCGATCGCCGGGCGATAGCACGATATCGCTGTGTCCCCCGTAGACGCGCTCTTCGCGCGCGAAACCGGACCGGGCATTCCCGCGCGGCTCCTGCCGGCGGCGCGCCTCAAGCCCCCGTGAGCGCTGATCGTGGTAAGAATCCGCCTCATCATCCGGGTCGTGCCCGCGGCGGTCGAAGTCCCGCATGTCCTGTCCTCGAGCATTGATACCGGTGCGTCCGGGCCGTTGCACGGTCGCTACCATTGTCCCCGCCGTTGACCAGGCGCATGGCTCCTATCGGCTCGTCCGCCGGCGCAGGCAAGGCGGTCCCGCGCATGGCGCACGAATTCACCTTACATTTCCGACAATCCACGAAAGGCATCGTAAATGTGGCAGATTAAGGGGCTGTTACCCGGAATGCCCGGTGCTGATGAAGTTTCTTGAAACGGTGTGACCTTGCTGCTTGCGCGAGGCGTTTCCGTGCCGCAGCATATCAATCCCCGAGTCGACATATGGCTGTATCCTAGTCCGTCCGGCCCGGAGTTGCAGGGCCGAATGAACACGATCATTTTTGTCAACTCGCTGCTCTTCGGCGGCGCCGGGCTTGTGGCCATTGGCATTTTGTCCAGCCTGATGGCCTCGCGTTTTGGCGCCCCCTTGTTGCTGGTCTTCATCCTGATCGGCATGGTGGCGGGCGAGGCCGGCCCCGGCGGCATCCTCTTCGACGACTACCGGGCCATGTATCTCATTGGCTCGCTGGCGTTGGCCATCATCCTGTTCGACGGCGGGCTCCGCACCCGGCTCGCGAGCGTGCGCGGCGGTGCGGCTCCGGCGATCCTGCTCGCCACGGTCGGCGTCGTCATCACGGCCGGGCTCACCGGTCTTGTGGCTATGCCGCTCCTCAACCTGAATTATCTGCAGGGTTTCCTGACCGGCTCGATCGTCGCGTCCACCGACGCAGCCGCTGTTTTCTTTCTCATGCGGGCGCGAGGACTGCAGCTCAGGCGCCGGGTGAATGCCACCATCGAGGTCGAATCGGCGACCAACGATCCCGTCGCCGTCTTCCTGGTGGTGCTGCTCGTTACCCTTATCGGGGCGCAGGGACATGCCGGGCTTGATTCGGAGATCGCCAACATCCCGCTGCATCTGATGCGCCAATGCCTGATCGGCGGAGGCCTTGGCATCGGGGGCGGGCTCGCCATCGCCTGGCTCATCAATCGCGTCACCCTGCCGGCTGGCCTCCACCCGCTGTTCGTCATCTCGCTCGCCGTGATGATCTACGGGCTCGCCGGTATTCTTGATGGCTCGGGCTTCATTGCCGTCTATCTCGCCGGTCTCGTCGTCGGCAACCGTCCCGTGCGCGCCTTCGCCTCGATCCTGAGCTTCCACGACGCGGCGACATGGCTCTGCCAGATCGTCATGTTTCTCGTCCTCGGCCTGCTCGTCTCGCCCGAGAGGCTGATGGCGCATGCCTTGCCCGCGCTCGCCGTCGCGGCTTTTCTCATGCTGGTCGGCCGCCCCGTGGCGGTGTGGCTCTGCCTGACGCCATTCCGCTTCAGCCGCCAGGAAAAGACCTTCGTCTCCTGGGTCGGCCTGCGGGGCGCCGTATCGATCTTCCTGGCCGCGATTCCCCAGCTGACGCAGGTGCCGGACGCGGAGCTCTATTTCAACGTGGCCTTCTTCGTCGTGCTGGTCTCGCTGCTCGTGCAGGGCTGGAGCGTAGCCTTCGTGGCGCGTCACACGGGCGTCGCCCTCGCTGATCCGGCTCCGGAGATCAGCCGCGTGGAGATAGACCTGCCGGGCAAGGTTGATCTCGAGATGGTCGGCTACCCGCTGCTCGCCGACAGTCCCGTTATCCAGCGGGGAACCTTGCCGTCCTGGGCGCGCGCGGTCCTGATCGTGCGCAACGATTCCGTGCTGACGCCGGAGGAGGCGGGCGTGCTCAGCGTCGGCGACTACGGCTATTTCCTGGTCCCACCGGATCGCATCCGGCGGCTGGACCGCTTGTTCGCTGCCTTCGAAGGGCACCAGAGCCGTGCCATGTCGGCCGTGTTCACCTTTTCGCCGGACATCAAATTCGCGGATCTCGCCAGCGCTTACGGCGTCGAGCCGGATGAGGGCCTTCAGGGCCTGACCTTGGGCGCGATGTTCGCCGATACCTTCGAGGAGGGCGTACGCGAAGGCGATCGTCTAGACATCGGCAACATCACCCTGATCGCCCGCAGCGTGCGTGATGGCGTCGTGACGGCAATCGCGCTCATCGTTGGTGATACCGCCGAGGATGCGCCTCTCGCGCAGTCGCGGATCGTCGCGCCCACGCTCGCGCGGATCCGTATCGCCGCGCAACGCACGGCCAATCGCATCGCGGAGGTTGTACACCGCCGTCGATCAGGCCGCGTTCCGTGAAGGCGCTGTTATCGCGAAGGGGGAGACCATCGCATCCTTGCCGTGCGTCACGACGGCGATCGAATGGGGAGGCAGGGCTTGCCAGCCCTCCCGGCGCATTTCCAAAGGTTCGGACGCGAAAATGACGGCCTTTGGCCGGGCGAGCATGTAAAGGCTGGGCGGGTGGTCGTCGCAGGCGGTGCGCACGGCCCAGGTGGTCTGACCGTCTGAAAGCGTGGCGGTGAAACGCAGCGGCGTGGTGATGCCGGCCGTGAGCATGGTGCTCTTCACGAGGGCGAGAACATCGGTAAGCGCTTCCCTCGGCGCCATGCCGGTCTCGATGCGCGCCAGCGTCAGCAGGAACAGGACCTCGGAATCGGTCGTCCCCTGGCGCATGTCATAGAGGCTGTCGGGAAGGGCGGCCTCGAGCTGGCGCTTGATGCGGACGTAGTCGCCGATCTGGCCGTTATGCATGAACAGCCATGGGCCATGGGAAAAGGGGTGGCAGTTGGCCCGGCTCGTCGCGGTACCGGTCGCCGCGCGCACATGGGCGAAGAACAGGGGCGAGCGCACCTGCGCGCAGAGCGATCGCAGATTTTCGTCGGACCACGCCGGTCGCAGATCACGAAAGATGCCGGGGGTCGGCCGCTCGCCATACCAGCCCAGCCCGAAGCCGTCCCCGTTGGTTTCCGTCTTGCATTCCATGGCATGCAGAGACTGGTGGATGAGCGAATGGTCGGAGGCGCAGATCAGATCCTCCAGCAGCACCGGTTCACCGTGGTAAGCAAGAAAGCGGCACATTCCAACGGACCCTTTCGCGCGTCAGCGCGGCAGAACCAAACCTCGACAGGCGCTCGCCGCCATGCGCGGCGTCGTCCTGCGGGCCTCCATGATCGCGAATCACGCTGTCTTGTTGCCAGCGTCTCACGAAAGCCTTAACCAGAGTAGCCGCTAAGCTTGCGGCAATGCCGGCATCAAACAGCGATCAGAACAAGAGGGCGCCTTGAAAAGGGGCATAATCGTAGCAGCGAGCGCGGCTGTTTTCCTGGCCAGCACGTTTCCAGCCACCGCCGCCGAACTCGATGGCTCGTCGTTGGCGCTGCTTTGGGCCACGCCCTTTGTCGGGATCCTCCTGTCGATCGCCCTTGGACCGCTGCTTTTTGCCCATGTTTGGGAGCATCATTATGGCAAGATCGCGCTTGTCTGGGGTATTTTAACGGCGCTCCCCCTCGCCTTGATCAAGGGCGCGGATGTCGCCTTCGAAGCACTCATCCATACGGCGCTCCTCGAATATGTCCCGTTCATCGCGCTGCTCTTCGCGCTGTTCACCTGCGCCGGTGGCATTCTGGTTCGCGGCAACCTGCGCGGTAGTCCGGGCACGAACACCGCCATCCTCGCCATCGGGGCAGGCCTCGCCAGCGTCATCGGCACGACGGGCGCCGCCATGGTGCTGATACGACCTCTGTTGCGCGCGAACGATGACCGTCGGCACAATGTGCATGTCGTCGTATTCTTCATCTTCCTTGTCGCCAATATCGGCGGTTCGCTGACGCCGCTCGGTGATCCGCCGCTCTTCCTGGGCTTCCTGCGCGGGGTGGATTTCTTCTGGACGACGCAGCATCTCCTGCCCGAGACGCTGCTCTTGGTGGCTATCCTGCTCGTGGTGTTCTTCCTGCTGGATTGGCGCCTCTACAAGCGCGAGGACATCGGTCCCCGGTTGCGCGATCCGACCCCCGAAAGCCGCCTCGGGGTCGAGGGCCTGGCGAACTTCGGCCTGATTGGCGTGATCATTGCGGCTGTTCTCGTCAGCGCGACCTGGAAGCCGGGCATCACCTTCGATCTCCCCGGCGCGCGGGTCGAGTTGCAGAATGTGCTGCGCGATGTCGTGTTCGTGCTGGTGGCGCTGGCCTCGCTTGCGCTGACCCGGCAAGGCATCCGCCAGGCCAATGGCTTCAGCTGGGGCCCCATCCTCGAGGTCGCCAAGCTTTTCGCCGCGATCTTCACCTGCATGATCCCGGTGATGGCGATGTTGCGAGCCGGCTCGTCCGGCGCATTCGCGCCGTTGGTCAGCCTCGTGACCGCGCCAACGGGTGAACCCGTGCCGGTGGCCTATTTCTGGCTGACCGGGCTCCTCTCCTCGTTCCTCGACAACGCGCCGACCTATCTCGTCTTCTTTGAGCTGGCGGGCGGCGACGCCCAGCACCTCATGCGCGAGGGCGCGCTGACCTTGACGGCGATCTCCGCCGGTGCCGTCTTCATGGGGGCCAATACCTATATCGGGAATGCGCCGAATTTCATGGTCTATGCCATCGCCCGCCATCGCGGCGTCAAGATGCCGAGCTTCTTCGGCTACATGCTATGGTCGGGCGGCATCCTGATTCCCGTGTTCCTGCTGGTGACGGTGTTGTTCTATCTGTGAGGTGAGCGGTCATGTTTGGACGGCCAATGGCGAAATCTCGCAAGCTGCTCCAGGCGATGGCCGAGGTGGGGACCGCCGCGGAAAAGGCCGCCAGGCTCACAGTAAGAAAGGCCGCGAGGACAACGGCCAGACACGCCGTCGAGTGCACCGCGCTGGGGGTTGGCGTCGCGCTTGTGCTGGCGGCCGGGCCGGTTCGGGCCGAGAGCATCGCGCCGACGCGGACGTTCTCGGGGGAGGACGACTTCGTGAGCCGTCTGGAAGCGCTGGCGCTGTTGCAGACCCTCAATGCCGAACTCCTCAGCAACCCAAGCGCCACGTTGACGCTGGAGCGCTGGTGCGCCCGACACCAGCTCGCCTCGCCGGCGCGCGTGGTCGCGCGTCTGGTGCGCGGCGCCGACAAGGCGGCGACGGCGGCGATCAGGCAGACGCTCGGGGTGGGGGAGGCAGAGCCCGTCCGTTATCGGCGTGTCCAGCTCGTGTGCGGTGATTTCGTGCTGTCGGAGGCCGACAACTGGTATGTGCCAGCCCGGCTCACGCCGGAGATGAACCGGTTGCTCGATGAGACCGACACGGCCTTCGGACGAGCGGTGCAAGCGCTGCAGTTCCGACGCCGCACCCTGTCGGCGCGCCTGCTCTGGACGCCGCTTCCGGATGGGTGGGAAATGGTGAGACGGCCTGTGCAAACCCCGGAGATCGTCGCAGGCGCTCTTGCCATTCCGACCGAGGTCATACGGCATGAGGCCGTCCTGAGCGTGCCCGATGGCACGCCCTTCAGTGTCGTCGTCGAGACCTATACCGACAAGGTGCTCGCCTTCCGGCGGCCGAGTGACCGTTAGAACGCTGCCTCAGACGTCGAGGTTCGCGACATTCAGCGCGTTCGCCTGAATGAACTCGCGGCGCGGCTCCACCGTGTCACCCATCAGCTTGACGAAGATGTCGTCGGCGTCGGTGACTTCCTTCACCTTCACCTGCAGCAGCGAGCGCACGTCGCGATCGAGCGTGGTGGACCAGAGCTGGTCGGGGTTCATCTCCCCGAGGCCCTTGTAGCGCTGCAGCTGGATGCCCTTGCGCCCTGTCGTCGCCACCGCGTTGAACAGGCTGATCGGCCCGTCCACGCCGATCTCCTCATTGCGGCGAATGAGCTTCGAGGGGTGAGCGTAGGCCTGCAGGCTGGCTGCATGCTCGTCGAGCTTCCGGGCCTCGGACGAGGCAAGCAGCGCGGCATCGAGACTTGCCACCTGCTTCACGCCGCGAACGATGCGGCTGAAAACGAAGCCGCCCGCCTCGGCGCGGCCTTCCCAGCCACGTTCCGTTTCCTCGGCCATAGCGTCGAGACGGCGCGCGATAAAAGCGGCGGCCTCATTCGCGGCTTCCGGCTCTTCAGCCACCTGTGGGCGCAACGCGCCGGCGATGGCGGCTTGCTCCACGACGGCGCGGTCGTAGCGGGTGTGGAGGTTGCTGAGGATGTGCCGGACGAGCCGCGACTCGTCCACCAGAGCCCTCAGGTCGAGCCCTGCGCGCTCCTCGCCATTCGCGAATCGCAGCAGGGCGCCGTCGAGCCCGCCCTCGATGAGGTAGTCCTCAAGCGCGCGTTCGTCCTTGAGATACTGCTGGGACTTGCCGCGCGTGACCTTGTAGAGCGGCGGCTGGGCGATGAAGATGTGCCCCCGCTCGATCAGTTCCGGCATCTGCCGGAAGAAGAAGGTAAGCAGCAGGGTGCGGATGTGGCTTCCGTCCACGTCCGCGTCCGTCATGATGATGATCTTGTGGTAGCGCAGCTTGTCGGCGTTGAAATCCTCGCGGCCGATACCTGTGCCCAGCGCGGTGATCAGCGTGCCGATCTGCTCCGAGGACAGCATCTTGTCGAAGCGCGCGCGCTCCACATTGAGGATCTTGCCGCGCAGCGGCAACACGGCCTGATATTCGCGGTTGCGGCCCTGCTTGGCGGAGCCGCCGGCCGAGTCACCCTCGACGATGAAGAGTTCGGCCTTAGCCGGGTCGCGCTCCTGGCAGTCGGCGAGCTTGCCGGGGAGGGAGGCGATGTCGAGCGCTCCCTTGCGCCGCGTCAGCTCGCGCGCCTTGCGGGCGGCCTCGCGGGCGGCCGCCGCTTCCACCACCTTGCCGACGACGGTCTTGGCTTCGGACGGGTTCTCCTCCAGCCAGATCGCGAGCGCTTCGTTGAGGACGCCCTCGACGGCCGGCCGGACCTCCGACGACACCAGCTTGTCCTTAGTCTGCGACGAGAATTTCGGATCAGGCACCTTAACGGAAACAACCGCGGTCAGGCCTTCACGGCAATCGTCGCCGGTGAGGCCGACCTTCTCCTTCTTGGAAAGGCCGGAACTTTCGGCATAGCCGGTGATCTGGCGCGTGAGAGCGCCACGGAAGCCGGCAAGATGCGTTCCGCCGTCCCGCTGGGGAATGTTGTTCGTGAAGACCAGCACATTCTCGTGGTAGCTGTCGTTCCACCACAGGGCGACCTCGACACCGACGCCGTCGCGCTCGCCACGGATCACGATCGGCTTGCCGAGGAGGGAGGTTTTCGCGCGGTCGAGATAGTGGACGAAGGCTTCCACGCCCCCCTCGTAGAACAACTCCTCGACCTTGCGCTCCGCGTGGCGGTTGTCCGTCAGGACGATGCGCACGCCTGAGTTGAGGAACGCCAGTTCACGCAGGCGGTGCTCCAGGGTGGCATAGTCGTATTCCACCATGGTGAAGGTTTCGGGCGATGCGAGGAAGGAGACCTCGGTGCCACGCTTGTCCTGCGGGGCTTCGCCGACAACGGCGAGCGGCGCCACCGCGTTGCCGTGATTAAACTCGACGAAATGCTCCTTGCCTCCGCGCCAGATGCGCACCTTCAGCCAGGTTGACAGCGCGTTGACCACCGACACGCCGACGCCGTGCAGGCCGCCGGAGACCTTGTAGGAGTTCTGGTCGAATTTCCCGCCCGCATGGAGCTGAGTCATGATGACCTCGGCCGCTGAAATGCCCTCGCCGGGATGAATATCGGTGGGGATGCCGCGACCATTGTCGGAAACCGTGACCGAGCCGTCGGCATTCAGCGTCACGGTGACCCGTGTCGCATGGCCCGCGAGCGCCTCGTCGATGGCGTTGTCGACGACCTCGTACACCATGTGGTGGAGGCCTGAGCCGTCATCGGTGTCGCCGATATACATGCCTGGGCGCTTGCGGACGGCATCGAGGCCTTTGAGCACCTTGATAGAATCGGCGCCATAGGACTCTTCGTTCACGTCGCGGGCGGGTTCAGCCATGGATGGGTCCAATCCGATATCGGGAAGCACTGCCGCGATCGCACCGCAGCCTTTGATTCGACAGCATAAATCTAATCATTCGGGCGTGAGATTTCACGCCCGCGCGGGCACTTTTCCCTTGAGAATGCGGCTTTATCGCGTTGCGACCGCAACGGCCGCGCCGGCCATCACGGTTCCGCTGCCCCGGTTAAGCCAGCGCATGGCGCGCGGCGAGGTGAAAAGCCGGCGAACACGTGTCGCCAGAAGCACATAGCCGGTGAACACGCCGGTCAGGACGGCGACGATGACGGCGGCGAGTTCGACGAAGGCCAAAAGACGAACATCCGCCAGATTAATGATATTGGGCAAGAGCGCGAGATAGAACATCATGGTCTTAGGGTTGCCGAGCGTCAGCATCAGGCCGCCGATGAAAGCGCGCGCGCCCCTTTCGCCGGGGCCGGCGTGCGCGGAGGTCCCCGGCGCGGCCGAAACCGGCGCGAACCAGAGCTTCCACGCCAGCCAGAGCAGATAGGCGGCGCCGAGATAACGGATGACGAGGAAGAGTTCGTGGAATGTCTGAGCCACGACGGCGAGTCCGAGCACCGCGGCCGCCAGCCAGACTACATCTCCGACAATAAGGCCGGCAAGGAAGGGAGCGACGCCCGTCGCCCCGCGCGCCAGCACCCGCGCGAGAATCGCCGCGACCGCCGGTCCCGGCGAAGCGCCCGCGGCGGCGAGCACGCTGGCGAAAACGGCAAGGCTGATCAGGTCAAGGCCGGACATTGTCTCAGCGTCTCACGATATCGGGGCATAGAAAGCCAAAAACGTTGATGCTGCTCATAGCAGAAATGATACGCGGCGCGAAGGCGTGATTCGCAGGTGCGGCTGCTGGGCGGAAAGTCAAATTTCTGTTGCGGCGTAACGTGTTACCACGCCGGAAGCCACCAGGAAACGTACTGAGCCGTCCGGCAGGTCGGCGAACAGCGCGGGGTCGGCGCCAGTCATCCAGACTTGGGACCCCAGCGCGCCCAATTCCCGGTAGAGCGCGGCGCGTCGGCGTGGATCGAGATGGGCTGCGACCTCATCCATGAGCACCAGCGGCGCGATCCCGCTCATGGTCGCGACGAGGCGGGCATGGGCGAGCACGAGCCCGATCAGCAGCGCCTTCTGCTCGCCGGTCGAGCATTGGCCGGCGGGCATCGCCTTCGCGCGATGGTGCACCACGAGTTCGCTGGTCTGCGGGCCTGCCAGCGTGCGGCCGGCGGCCTTGTCGCGCGCCCGGCCGTCACGCAGCAGGCGGCGATAGTGATCCTCGACCTCGACGGCGGCGGTCGTGTTGACCATCGCCTCGATTTCGCCTTCCAGTCGCAGTTCGGCCGAGGGAAAGGGAGAGGCGTCATCGCGGGTCGCTTCGATCAGCGCGGCGAGCCGCGCCACCGTTTCCGCGCGCGCGGCGGCAACGGCGACGCCGAGTTCAGCCACCTCCCGCTCCACCGCATCGAGCCACGCCCGGTGGGGAGCATCCTCCGCGAGCAGCCGGTTGCGGCCGCGCATCGCCTTCTCGAAGGCGTTGACGCGTGTACCGTGGCCTGCGTCGACGGCCAGAACGAGGCGATCGAGGAAACGGCGGCGATCACCCGCGGCCCCGGAAAAGAGCCCGTCGAGAGCCGGTGTCAGCCAGACGACTCGCACATACTCCGCGAAGGCTGAAGCGGACGCCACCGCCGTGCCATCGACCCGGCATTTGCGGCCCGCGCCGCCGTCAGCCGTTGGTTCACTGCCGATACCCAGACGAATCTCGTCAAAAGCTGATGCCAGCGTGGCGGACACCGCAAAGCCGCCGCGTCCGCCAAGGCGTGCGAGCTCGCTGAAGTCAGCCCTGCGTAACCCACGCCCGGGCGTGAACAGCGACAGCGCCTCGATGAGATTGGTCTTGCCCGCGCCATTGTCGCCGACGAGCGCCACCAGTGGCGCTTCGCCGACGTCGAGATGGAGGTCCGCATAGCTGCGGAAATCCGCAAGTATGAGGCGCTTCACGCGCGGAGCCGTCGCGAGCTCCTGAATGGTCGCGTCCCCACAGTTTGCCTGGCTACATCTGGCGGCGTTCAAGAACCGCCGCCTCGCTCAGTCCACATGTCGCCGGCCAGAAGCCACATGTGTCAATCGCTTCGCCGCGGGTATCGCGCCGCCTGACAGTCTGATCTGGCTGAGAAAAACGCCCCGACCCGTCAGGCTGCCGTTCCCCACGCAAGGTCGTTCCGATCCTTGCGCGCGATGCCCCTGCGGTCAGACCCGCATCGGCATCAGCACATAGAGAGCCGCTGCCCCCTCGCGATCCTGCACGAGTGTCGGCGAACCGGCGTCCGCCAGTTTGAACAGGGCCGTGTCGCCGTCGAGCTGGCTCGTGATATCGAGGAGATAGCGCGCGTTGAAGCCGATATCGAGACCTCCTGCCTCATAGTCGACTTCGAGCTCCTCGGTCGCGCTGCCTGAGTCCGGGTTGGTGACCGAAAGAACCATGCGGCCGTCGCTGAGGGCGAGCTTCACCGCGCGCCCGCGCTCAGATGAAATGGTCGATACACGATCGACCGCCGCGCTGAACACGTCGCGATCCACGACGAGCTGCTTGTCATTGTTGGCCGGGATGACCCGCTGATAGTCCGGGAAAGTCCCGTCGATCAGCTTCGACGTCAGAACCACGGCGCCGATCGTCAGCCGCACCTTGGCTGGCGACAGCTCGACGGTGATTTCCGCTTCCAGGCCATCGAGCAGCTTCTGGATCTCGGCGACGGCCTTGCGCGGCAGGATGACGCCGGGCATGCCGACGGATCCGGCCGGCGCCGGCACGTCGACGCGTGCGAGGCGATGGCCATCGGTCGCCACAGCGCGCAGCACGGTCGCGCCGGGTTCCGCCTCGATCGTGTGAATGAAGATGCCGTTGAGATAGTAGCGCGTCTCTTCCGTCGAGATCGCGAACTGCGACTTGTCGATAAGGCGCTTCAATTCGATGCCGGGCAGACTGAACCGATGCGGTAGGTCGCCCGCCGCGAGATCGGGAAAATCGCTTTCAGGCAGGGCCTGCAGGTTGAAACGCGAGCGTCCGGCGCGCATCAGCATCTGCGTTCCGTCGCCTGTGGTTTCCAGCGAGACCTGCGCGCCGTCGGGCAGCTTGCGCACGATGTCGTAGATGACGTGGGCCGGGACCGTTGTGGCGCCCTCGACTTCGACATCGGCGGCCAGGGTTTCCGTCACCTCGAGGTCGAGATCGGTTGCCTTCAGGCTAAGCTGACCGGCCACGCCCTTCAGGAGGACGTTGGACAGGATCGGAATCGTTGTGCGCCGCTCGACGACGCGATGGACATGACCGAGCGACTTCAAAAGTGTCGCCCGTTCGACGGTGACCTTCATCGAACGTTCCGTTTCTCTCTAACGCAATGTCCCGTGCAGAACAGGCTGGAAAGAAACCGGCCCGCCCAACGGGTGGGCAGGCACAATGCCGTCTCGCCAGCGCTTTCGCAAGGGCACTTGTTAACAAGCCACGGTTCCGGGCGGCGGCCCATGGGCATGGGCCGCATTCCGGGAGACTTACTCCTGCAGCATGCGCTTCAGGAGCTCGACCTCTTCGTTCAATGCGCTGTCGTCACCGACGGCCTTTTCGATCTTCCGCACCGCATGCAGCACGGTGGTGTGGTCGCGCCCGCCGAAGCGCCGGCCGATTTCCGGCAGGGAGCGCAGGGTCAGAATCTTGGACAGATACATCGCGATCTGGCGCGGCTTGACTACCGCCGCCGTCCTACGCTCGGACAGGATATCGGCGCGCGAGACGTTGTACCGGCTGGCGACCAGCTTCTGGATGTCCTCGATCTTGACGCGTTTGGGGTCCTTGGTGCGGACGAGATCGCGGATGGCTGCCTCGGCTGTCTCCAGCGACATCTCCGACCCCGAGAGGGTGGAATGCGCGAGCAGCCGGTTGACGGCACCGTCGAGGTCGCGGCCGTTGGTGGTGATCACGCGGGCCACGTAGGAAACGACCGGCGCCGGCACCGAGAACGCCGGATGGACGGATTGCACCGCCGCGATCCGGGCCATCAGGATGCGGTTGCGCAGCTCCTCGTCCAGCGAGGCCATCTCAACCACGAGCCCGCCGGCAAGGCGCGAGCAGACACGCTCGTCGAGGGCCTCAAGGTCAGCGGGAGGACGATCCGCGGCCACCACGATCTGTCGCCCGGCATCAAGCAGGGCATTGATGGTGTGGCCGAATTCCTGCTGGATGGATTTGCCCTGCAGGAACTGCACGTCGTCGATGACGAGAAGGTCGATGCCGCGCAGCTTTTCCTTGAAGGCAAGCGCGGTCTGGGCCTTCAGGGCGGCGACGAAGCCATACATGAAGCGATCGGCTGTGAGATAGATGACCCGCTTCCCGCAGCGCTGGGCCTCGTGGGCCACCGCCTGGATCAAATGCGTCTTGCCGAGGCCGACGCCGGCATGGAGATAAAGCGGATTATAAAGCGGGGTCGCGCCGTCGTCGCGCGCCACCCGCTCGGCCGCAGCATGGGCAAGCGCGTTGGACCGGCCGACAATGAAGGACTCGAACGTCAGGCGGCTGTCGAGAGGATTGCCCGTGAGATCCGAGCTTTCGCCACGCTGGGTAGCGGTCACTGCAACCGGCTTCTCGAAAACAGGCGGCGCGATGCTCGTCTCGGCAAATCCCTCCCGCACGGCTGCCGGTCGTGGCGCCGGCGGCTCCGCCGGCCGCGCGGGGGTGATCGCGTCACGGTTCACCGAGCCGCGAACGGATAGGGCGAGACGGGTTACCTCAGCGCATTCGGCGCGGAACAGGTTGAGGACACGGTCTGCATAATGGGACTCGATCCAGCTCTTGAGGAAGCGCGTCGGAACGGTGAGCCGGGCGACGCCCTCGGTCACTCCATCCAGCTCAAGACGCCCGAACCAGCTCGTGAAAACATCTTCCCCGAGCTCGACACGCAGCCGACGCCGCACACGTGTCCATGGCTCACCGAATACCGGCTGATCGCCAACGGCGTTCGTGCTCACCACCGCTGCTCCCATGCCACCCATTCCCAACGCACCACTTCCCAACGCACCACTTCCCAAGATACTCGATCCCAAACCATTCGCGACCTTGGCGCTTCCTTTGAGGGGATCACCAAGGCCGCCCGGACTGATACCGGGGCCACGAGCCGTTGCCGATAAGGCCTCCGAAGGCCGTAAACCCTGCCCGGACAAAGGGCCCTTTTCAGGGCTTCCACGTTCTCCGGCGAGTTTCGTCCCTTCGTTCGCCTTATACATCGACCGCAGCTCCTTTTTTTGTTTTAACGCCCGACCTCTGAGCGCAAACCATCCCCACGGCACAATCGACGATTGCGCCGCTGTTGGATCTCCAACGAACAAACCTTAAGCCGCGCCTGCCCTTAAAAAGGTACGCAACAAGAGGCGTGCGGAGACTGTTTCGAAATTACGCAGAGTCAACGGGACCAGGTGCGCAGCAACAGAGAACTTTACAGAATAACGAAGCCGCATAACACCGGCATAATCTGTAACGATGCTTTCCACACTGCTCGATAAGCAGAGGTCGCAGGCTGTATATAGAGCGACCTGACAGCTGTTGAACAGACAAAAAACACCGCCCCCTCCTGAAAAAGAGGTTGAATTCTTCCAACTTTCCCGCTGAAGGCCTCAAGGCGAAAGCCTCAAGTCCGCTAACACTACGACACCCGCTTGGGCGGGCGCAACACATCAAACGGTTGTGGAGGCGCCAAAGCTCACCTATCGGCGAGTCGCGGTGGCTGCAGGCTGGCTTGCAAACAGTGTAAATTGTTGTTGATGCTCGGTTTTCGTAATGGCTCCGCTCAAGCTTAATCGCCACCCTGGGGAAGCGATTTGCGACACGATCGGTCGCCCTCCTTCCCACCCGGATGGACAGATTCGCCCCCCCTCACACCCTTTGCCTGCTAAGGATCTGTTCTGACGGCGTTTTATCTGCGCGGTTGGGTTTGCAAGATGCCCCTGATGCGGGGATCGCTTGTCAAGAGTAAAAGGCAAGCATGTAGTGCGCGAAATGCGTATTCGGCGGCGGGAAATAAAAAAAGCCCGGCAAAAGCCGGGCTTTTCAAAGCAATCGAAGAGTATCGATTAAGCGCTGAGCGCCTTGATGCGGCTCGCCAAGCGAGAGACCTTGCGCGACGCGGTGTTCTTATGCACGACGCCCTTCTGAGCGGCGCGCATCAACTCGGGCTCGGCCGAACGCAGGGCCACCGCGGCGGCGGCCTGATCGCCGCTGCCGATGGCTTCCTCAACACGGCGGAGGAAGGTGCGGACGCGGCTCTTACGCGCCTTATTCACGGCCGTGCGGCGTGCAATCTTGCGAGCCGCTTTCTTGGCCGACGCGGTATTAGCCATCTCTAACCTCTTGATCGTCCCCGATCTGTCCGCGCGACCAGTAGCGGCGAGCGATCGGGATCGGCAGTTGTTAACAGTGAAAGAGGGCAGCGCCGAACGCCACCCATCCTGATGGGCGGCTTATACGGTGTCGCGGCTCAAGCGTCAACGCTCGTCTTGCATTCTTCTTCAAGTCGGACGCCGGGCACGCGGAATAGCCGGAAGCCCCACGGACGGACCTGTGATGGCGGTCTCTCACCGCTGGCAGCTCGCGCAGAAGAACGTCGAGCGCCCGGCCTGGGTCATCCGCGCGATCGTGCCACGGCAGCCGGGCGTCGGGCAGGGCTCGTGCTCCCGGTCATAGACCCGGAAGCCATGCTGGAAATAGCCGAGCGAGCCGTTCGGCTGCGCATAGTCGCGCAGGCTGGAACCGCCGGCTGCGACCGCCTCGGACAGGACGTCACGGATCGCTATCGCCAGCCGCCGGGCGCCAGCCGTCGGCCGGCCGGCTGTTGTGACGAGCGAGCCCGCGGCGCGAGCCGGTGAAAGCCCGGCCCGATGCAGCGCCTCGCAGACGTAGATGTTGCCGAGACCGGAAATCAGCCCCTGATCCATCAGGGCGGCTTTCAAGGGGGCTTGCCGCCCGGCCATCAGGCGGGCAAGCAACTCGGCATCCAGTTCATTGCCCAGAGGCTCGATGCCGAGTTTGGCGATCAACGGATGCTGAAGCAGCTCGGCGCGCGGTACGAGGACCATGAAGCCAAAGCGCCGCGCGTCATTGTATGTGACGGTCAGCCCGTTGCCGAGGTGGAACACCACGTGGTCATGGCGACGGTCGCCGCCGGCCTCATAATGATACACACCGGGCCTACTGCGCTCGTCCTTCGCCTCGATGAGAAAGCGGCCGCTCATTCCAAGATGCATGATGAGGACATCGCCGCTTGAGAGATCAGCCAGAAGATATTTGGCGCGCCGCCCAAGACCGATAACGCTTTGGTCGCGCAGCCTGTCCGGAAAGTTCGCGGGAAAGGGAAAGCGCAGGTTCGGGCGTCGCTGTTCAACAGCGGTGATCACCGTGCCGACCATGGCCGGTTCGAGGCCGCGCCTGACGGTTTCAACTTCAGGAAGCTCGGGCATAGACAGTCCTGGTGCGCCGCTCTCTCGCGGCGTTCACTAAAAGATTTGTCACAGATAGCAAGCGGCGAGGGCTGATGCCAGAGCGGTCGCTCGCCCCTATGGCCCGCAACGCGGCCGGCCTGTTGCAATAGATGATTTTAAGGAAATGGGCTGCCTTAGCACTGTTCTCTCGTGTGGCCGCCTTGCCCCAAGGCGGTGGGCAGCACCCCCTCTCCTCCCCGCGGCCAGCTAGCGCTTGATGTGGCGAGATCCGCCAGGCATCGGAATGTGATCATTTCCAATAAGATAGAGACGGAGAGCGACCGAATGGCACTTTCCCCCCTTGGGGCTCTTGATCTATGGTCGGGCCGCTTCGACTGCATCATCAGTTCCAATAGGGATGCGAGATCACGGTGACCCGGGCGAATGACCTGACGCATTTCGGCTTTTCCGAGGTGCCCCTGGACGAAAAGCAGACGCTCGTGAACGACGTCTTCCACAAGGTCGCGCGCCGTTACGACGTGATGAACGATCTGATGTCGGGCGGCCTGCATCGCGCCTGGAAGAATGCGCTGGTATCGTCGCTGCGCCCGCCGCGGAACCGCCCCTTCGCCCACCTCGACGTGGCGGGCGGAACCGGGGACGTTGCCTTCCGGGTGCTTGACGCGGGCGGGCCCGAGACGCGCGTCACGGTGCTCGACATCAACGGCGATATGCTGGAGGTCGGCAAGGATCGGGCGGGAGCGCGCTTTGGCGACCGCATCACCTTCGTCGCCGGCAATGCCGAGGCGCTTCCCTTCGGTGATCGTGAATTCGACGCTTATACGGTGGTGTTCGGCATCCGCAACGTGCCGCGCATCGACAAGGCACTCGCCGAGGCCTATCGCGTGCTGAAGCGTGGCGGACGGCTGCTGTGCCTTGAGTTCAGCCATGTCGACGTGCCCGGCGCCGACGCGATTTATCGGGCCTACTCTTTTAATGTCATTCCGGCGGTCGGGCGTATGGTGACGGGCGACGCCGAGCCCTACCGCTATCTCGTCGAATCGATCCGCCGCTTCCCGACGCCGCACGCCTTTTCCACCATGCTGGAAGATGCCGGCTTCCGCTCCGTCAGCTACCGTCCCATGACGCTCGGCGTCGTCGCTCTCCATTCGGCATGGAAGCTTTGATGGCTCGTTCCACCGGCTGGCGTGGCGCGTGGGGGAGGCGATAGGGTGGCGCTTTCCGACATCTGGCATATTCTGTCCTTCGCCCGTGTTGGCTTCGTGCTGGCGCGCGAGGGGGCCTTTGGCCTGTTCGACCAGTCGCTGCTGCCGCCGGCGGCGAGGGCGGGGGTCCGTATCGCGCGGCTTATCGAGCGACGCGGGCGCGGCGACGGGGCGGAACGTCTGGCCGCCGCGTTGACGCGGCTCGGGCCCTCCTATGTCAAGTTCGGCCAGTTTCTGGCCACGCGGCCCGATGTCGTGGGCATCCGCGTGGCGCGCGATCTCGAGGCGTTGCAAGACAGAATGCCTGCCTTTCCGAAGGCGGAAGCGGTCGCGATCGTGGAAGAAACACTGGGACAGCCCCTCGGCCAGGTCTTCGCGAGCTTCAGCGATCCGGTCGCCGCCGCCTCCATCGCCCAGGTCCATCGCGCCCGGCTTGTGGATGCGCGGGGCGGCCGCGAGGTCGCGGTCAAGGTGCTGCGGCCCGGCGTGCGTGAGCGTTTCAACGCGGATCTGTCCGCCATGCGCTTTGGGGCGCGGCTGGCGGCGCGTTTTCTGCCGGACATGCACCGCCTCAAGCCGGTGGAAGTTGTCGAGACGCTGGCGCGTTCCGTCGTCATGGAGATGGATCTCCGGCTGGAGGCCGCCGCGCTCTCGGAGCTCGCCCAGAATACCGCCGATGACACCGATTTTCGTGTGCCGGCCGTTGAATGGGACATGACGGGACGCGACGTTCTGGTCAACGAATGGGTGGAAGGCCTGCCGCTGTCGGATCTGGCTGGCATCGAGGCGGCCGGGCTTGACCGCGTAGCGCTGGGCCGCGCGGTGATCCAGACGTTCCTGCGTCAGGCCCTGCGCGACGGCTTCTTCCACGCGGACATGCATCCGGGCAATCTCTTCGCGGCGCCGGACGGCCGGCTCGTTGCCGTGGATTGCGGCATCATGGGGCGGTTGAGCCTGGAGGAGCGCCGCTTTCTCGCGGAAATCCTCTACGGCTTCATCACCCGCAACTATCAGCGCGTCGCTGAGGTGCATTTCGAAGCGGGCTATGTGCCGCATCGCCATAACGTCGCGGATTTCGCCCAGGCGATCCGCGCGATCGGCGAGCCGATCCACAAGCGGCGCGCGGATGAGATCTCGATGGCGAAGCTGCTGACGCTTCTCTTCGAGATCACGGCGCTTTTCGACATGCAGACGCGCACGGAGCTGGTGATGCTCCAGAAGACCATGGTCGTGGTCGAGGGCGTGGCGCGCAATCTCGACCCGAAGCTCGATATGTGGTCCACGGCCGATCCCGTGGTGCGCAGCTGGATCGAGCAGAATCTCGGGCCGCTTGGCCGGTTGGCGGATGTCGGCCGCAATGCGCGCGAGTTCGGCGGCTTTCTCGGCCATCTGCCGGGCCTCCTCACCCGTGGCGAGCGCCTCGTCACCGACGTCGAGCGCATGGCGCGGGAAGGGGTCCAGCTCGATCACGACAGCGTGGCGGCCATTGGCCGGGCGGAAGCCCGTGGCGGCCGCGCCCGGACAATTGCGCTGTGGCTGATTGTCGTTTTGCTCGGCCTCATCTGGCTCGCCTTGTAAAGACCTTTATTTCGCGCTGAATTTTGCGAAATGGGGTAAAGCCCGCGCTGGGAATGTGCTAATCGTTCCGGCATATCATTGGAGCGCGAGCGCCGGAGTGTGGATTGCAGAAGCGCATTCTTCTCATCATCGCCGGGGGGATCGCGGCCTATAAGTCGCTGGATCTCATTCGACGCTTGAAGGAGCGAGGCTACGCCGTGCGCGCCATCCTGACGCGCGCCGGCGCTGAGTTCATCACGCCCCTGTCGGTTGGCAGTCTCTGTGGTGAACGCGCCTTTACCGATATGTTTTCCCTGACTGATGAAGCGGACATCGGCCATATCGCGTTGTCGCGGCAGGCTGATCTGCTCGTCGTCGCACCCGCGACCGCCGATATCCTCGCCAAGATGGCCCAGGGCCACGCGGATGATCTCGCGAGCACCGCGTTGCTCGCCACGGACAAACCCATTTTGATCGCACCGGCCATGAACCCGCGCATGTGGGAGCATCCCGCCACGCGGCGCAACTTGGCCCAACTTCTGGCAGACGGCGTGCGCGTCGTTGGCCCCAACAGCGGTAAGATGGCCGAGCGGGGCGAGGAGGGGCCGGGCCGCGTGGCCGAGCCGCTGGAGATCGTCGCCGCGATCGAGCAGGTGCTTCAGGATAATGCCGGGCAATCCGGTTCGACACGAGCCCTCGCCGGCAGGCGTGTCGTCATTACGTCAGGCCCGACGCATGAACCGATCGATCCCGTCCGCTACATTGCCAATCGCTCCTCCGGCCGCCAGGGCCACGCTATCGCGGCCGCGGCGGCGGCGCTGGGCGCGGAGGTGGTGCTCGTTTCGGGGCCGGTTTCAATTCCTGATCCTTCCGGCGTAACGGTTCACCATGTGGAAACCGCCGTCGAGATGCTCGCGGCGGTCGAGGCGGCTTTACCGGCGGATGTCGGCATTTTCACCGCGGCCGTCGCGGACTGGCGGGTGGCGGGCGAAGCTTCGCAGAAAATGAAGAAAACCGGCGCCGCTCCAAGGCTCGCCTTGGTGGAGAACCCGGATATCCTGGCGACCGTCGCGCAGCGCGCCGTGGATCGCCCACGGCTCGTCGTGGGTTTCGCCGCCGAAACAGAAAATGTAGTCGCCTATGCCAAGGCCAAGCGCCAGCGCAAGGGTTGTGACTGGATCATCGCCAATGACGTCAGCCACGCCACGGGCATCATGGGCGGGGACAACAATACGGTGCATGTGGTGACCGCCGACACGGTCGAGGATTGGCCCGATCTGCCGAAGACCGAAGTGGCCGCCCGGTTGGTGGAGCGGATCGCCCGCGTATTCCAGGAGAATAATGTATGAGCGTTGAAGTGGGGTTGCGCCGTTTGGCGCACGCCGAGGGCCTGCCGATGCCGCGTTACGAGACACCGGATGCGGCCGGGATGGATCTCACCGCGGCCGTGCCGGAGGGGCAGCCGTTGACGCTCCAGCCCGGCTCCCGCGCGCTGGTGCCCACCGGGCTCGTGATTGCCCTGCCGCGCGGTTATGAGGGACAGGTGCGGCCGCGCTCCGGACTTGCCCTCAAGCAGGGACTGACCGTTGCCAATGCGCCTGGCACCGTCGATGCGGATTACCGCGGCGAACTGGGCGTCATCCTGATCAATCTGGGCCAGGAGCCTGTTGTCATCACGCGCGGCATGCGCGTCGCCCAACTTGTCGTCGCGCCGGTCATTCAGGTCGCGTTGCGCGAAGTCGAGACCTTCGACGAGACAGCGCGCGGCAGCGGGGGCTTCGGCTCGACCGGCACGTGATGACTTAATCGAGAGGAGCCATCCGCCATGATCTTGCTCTCCAGGCGCAGCCTTCTGGCCGTTGCCGCGGTCGTTGATGTCGCTATCCATGCGCGGCCAACCCCAGTCGCGGCGAAATTTCTCGCTGCACGCCACAACTTGCCGCCGCGGCATCTGGAAACAGTGCTGCAGCAGCTCGTTCGCGCCGGAATTCTGAAAGGGGTGCGCGGCCCACGCGGCGGCTATGAGCTGGCGCGGGAACGCCGCCGGATCTCGGCCGGCGACATCGTGCGGGCAGCCATGGACGGTGATGATGAGAGTGGCCTGCCGGTTCCCGATTCGGTTCTCGTCGATCGCGTCATAGGGCCGACGATTCGTGACGCCAGCGAGACATTCCTGGCGAAGCTCGATCAGATCACCGTCGAGGACCTTTGCCGCAAGGCGGATGCGACGGCGGTTTTCGCCACGCCTGCCGCCGCGGAAGATTTTACGATTTAGATCGTAAAATATTTTAATCATCTCTATATTGTTGTTATATGAACGCTGGGATCAACCCGGGACGGATTTCCAGCGCAACGGAGAAGCGCCATGGCGGACAAATCGAGTGCATCCACGGGACCAGGCCGTGGCCGCGTATACGACTCCATCACCGAGACGATCGGTGATACCCCGCTCGTTCGGCTTCATCGATTGGAGCAGGAACGCGGCCTGAAGGCCCGCCTGCTCGCCAAGCTCGAGTTCTTCAACCCGATCGCGAGCGTGAAGGACCGCATCGGCGTCAATATGATCGCGGCTCTCGAAGAGCAGGGGCTCATCAAGCCGGGCGCGACACTGATCGAACCGACCTCGGGCAATACGGGTATCGCGCTCGCCTTCGTCGCGGCCGCCCGGGGTTATCGCCTCATTCTGGTGATGCCGGAGACGATGTCGATCGAGCGGCGCAAGATGCTGTCGCTGCTCGGCGCGGAGCTTGAGCTGACCCCAGGACCCCAGGGGATGCGTGGCGCCATCAACCGCGCCGAGGAGCTTAAGGCCTCTATCCCCGGATCGATCATCCCGCAGCAGTTCCATAATCCGGCTAACCCGGACATCCACCGGCGCACGACCGCTGAAGAGATCTGGAACGACACCAAGGGTGAGGTCGATATCGTCGTCGCGGGTGTCGGCACGGGCGGCACGATCACCGGCATCGGCCAGGTATTGAAGCCGCGCAAGCCCTCCCTCCATGTCGTCGCGGTCGAGCCTGAGGATTCACCCGTGCTGTCGGGCGGCCAGCCAGGCCCCCACAAGATTCAGGGCATCGGCGCCGGTTTCGTGCCGGAGGTCCTGGATCGGTCCGTGATCGACGAGGTCGTCACAGTCGGCAATCAGACGGCTTTCGACACCTCGCGCCTGCTTGCCCGGACGGAGGGCATTCCCGTCGGCATCTCGGCGGGTGCGGCGCTGGCGGCGGCCCTCGAAGTCGCGGCCCGTCCGGAATCGGCCGGCAAGACGATCGTGCTGATCGTTCCCGATTTCGCCGAACGCTATCTCTCTACCGCCCTGTTCGAGGGGCTGTAAGCGGGGCCTCGGCTTGTCCCGCCACTGAAGCAAAACTTCACATTATGTCACCCCGGGGCTGGCCAATAACGCCAGGTCCGGTGAGTAGGGACGATGCCGCTCGTGGTTGCCTACCGCAGTGAACTGCGTGTGGTTTGTCTTGCCCGAGGGCGAGTTTCCGCGGGCTTCCAAGCGCTACGTTGCACGCGGACTTGCTGGGTTACACGCGGACTTGGATCGATCCGCGCCTGAGTGGATTGCTGAAGACCGCAATAAAAAAGGCCGGCGCAAGCCGGCCTTTTCATTTTGGAATGCGAAGGGCAGCGCCTTACTCGGCGGTGCCATCCTTCTGCTTGGACTCGAGGTCCTCGCCCGTCTCCTGGTCGACCGCCTTCATGGAGAGGCGGACCTTGCCGCGCTCGTCAAAGCCGAGAAGCTTGACCTTGACCTTCTGGCCCTCCTTGACCACGTCCGTCACCTTCTGAACCCGCTGCGGCGCGAGCTGGGAGATGTGGACGAGGCCGTCGCGGGAGCCGAAGAAGTTCACGAAGGCGCCGAAGTCCGTGGTCTTCACCACCGTGCCCTCATAGATCGCGTTCAGCTCCGGCTCGGCGGCGATGCCCTTGATCCAGTTGATGGCGGCGGTGATGGACTTCCCATCCGACGACGCGACCTTGACGGTGCCGTCGTCGCCGATGTCGATCTTGGCGCCCGTCTTCTCGACGATCTCGCGGATGACCTTGCCGCCCGAACCGATGACCTCGCGGATCTTGTCCTGCGGGATCTTGATGGTCTCGATGCGCGGGGCATATTCACCGAGCTCGGCGCGAGCCGAGGTCAGCGCCTTGCCCATCTCGCCGAGGATGTGCAGACGGCCGCCCTTGGCCTGGTCGAGGGCGACCTTCATGATCTCCTCGGTGATGCCGGCGATCTTGATGTCCATCTGCAGGGCGGTGATGCCCTGGTCGGTGCCAGCCACCTTGAAGTCCATGTCGCCGAGATGGTCCTCGTCGCCCAGGATGTCGGAGAGCACCGCGTAGCGCTCGCCTTCCAGGATCAGGCCCATGGCGATGCCGGCCACCGGCCGGCGCAGCGGCACGCCCGCGTCCATCAGCGACAGCGACGTGCCGCAGACGGTCGCCATCGAGGACGAACCGTTGGACTCGGTGATCTCCGAGACGACGCGCAGGGTGTAGGGGAACTCGTGGTGCGGCGGCAGCATGGGATGCACGGCGCGCCATGCGAGCTTGCCATGGCCGATCTCGCGGCGGCCCGGCGAACCCATGCGGCCCGTCTCGCCGACGGAGTAGGGAGGGAAATTGTAGTGCAGCAGGAAGGTTTCCTTGTAGGTGCCTTCCAGCGAGTCGACGAACTGCTCGTCGTCACCGGTGCCCAGCGTCGCGACCACCAGGGCCTGCGTCTCGCCGCGAGTGAAGAGGGCGGAGCCGTGGGTGCGCGGCAGGAGCCCGACTTCCGAGACGATCGGGCGGACCGTCTTGACGTCGCGGCCGTCGATGCGCGTGCCGGTGTCGAGGATGTTCCAGCGCACGATCTTGGCCTGGACTTCCTTGAACACGGACTTGACCTGCTCGGCGGGGAAACGCGCCTCGCCTTCTTCCGGCAGAAGGGCCGCGACGACCTTGGCCTTGGCGGCATCGACCGCGTTATAGCGGCTCTGCTTGTCGACGATCTGATAGGCGGCGCGCAGGTCAGCCTCGGCGATCTCGAGAACCGCTTTCTCGACGTCCGAGACATCAGGCGCGGCGATATCGCGCGGCTCTTTCGCGGCTTTCTCCGCGAGACGGATGATGGCCTCGATCACCGGCTGGAAGGCGTTGTGACCGAACATCACGGCGCCGAGCATCACCTCTTCCGAAAGCTCCTTGGCTTCCGACTCCACCATCAGCACGGCATCCGCGGTGCCGGCGACGACGAGGTCGAGGTCGGAGGCCTCTTTCTCGGTGACAGGCGGGTTGAGTTTGTACTCGCCCTTGACATAGCCGACGCGCGCCGCGCCGACGGGCCCGGTGAAGGGTACGCCCGACAGGGTCAAGGCAGCGGAAGCGGCGACCATCGATACGATGTCGGGATCGTTCTCTAGGTCGTGCGTGAGCACGGTGACGATGACCTGGGTGTCATTGCGCCAGCCGTCGAGGAACAGCGGACGGATCGGGCGGTCGATCAGACGGGAGACCAGGGTCTCCTTCTCGGAAGGACGGCCTTCACGCTTGAAATAACCACCGGGAATGCGGCCGGCGGCATAGGCCTTTTCCTGGTAGTTTACGGTGAGCGGCATGAAGTCGATGCCGGGCTTGGGCTCCTTGGCCGCGACGACCGTCGCGAGAACCGTCGTCTCGCCGTAGGTCGCGAGAACCGCGCCATCAGCCTGGCGGGCGATGCGGCCCGTCTCGAGGGTCAGCGTGGTGCCGCCCCAATTGATCTCTTCACGTTGAATGTCGAACATGGGTTCTATCTCTCATGGTCTTTCGGGCCCGAAGGCCTTGAGCCGCTTGAGGCGACGCCATGAGCAAGACGGCGAGAGGCTCGATCTCTTGATGAGCATCCGGCGATCCTGCCATGGTCGTCTGGCCCGGCCGTTCACGCAGCACGCCTGGCCGTTCAAGCAACCTGTCTAAGGGAAGCCGCCGGACGAAGTCCGCGTGTCCCTCACGAAGGGCGGTCAACCCTTGCTGTCCGCCCGGGGACGCAGCGCAAAACACGGCCAAGCGGCCATTTTCACGATACGTGCCTATCGCAGCACCATGCTGCGGTTCGGAGTGTGGTCGCGATGGTGGGTACACTACCCCTTGCGAGCCACTGCCGAGCAATCCCAACCGCCCGGTTCTCCGGCAGGCCGACATGGCCCGCTGTTATTTCGACCCTACGGGGGGCCGACGTCCTAACGTTGTCTACAGCCGAACAGTCGGTTGCGGCCACGCACTCAACTACGCCAGAGCGGATGGGCCTGATCGGATCAGAACGATCGCTCTTCTCTTTAACATCCGCGTCTGAGTCATTCGGAAAGCCAAGGGCGCGGATGCCTGGAGGAGGCGAGCCGCTGAAGATCGGGCACGCCATCCTTGTTGTCGGGGCCTGATACGAGACGATCCCGGCACCGTGTCCGGCGGCGGGATCGCGATGCCGATCAGCGACGGAGGCCGAGGCGCTCGATCAGGCTGCGGTAACGGGCTTCGTCCTTCTTCTTCAGGTAGTCGAGCAGCGAACGGCGCTGCGAAACCATCTTCAGCAGTCCGCGACGCGAGTGGTTGTCCTTCGCGTGAGTGCGGAAATGCTCGGTCAGATTGACGATGCGCGTGGTCAGGATCGCAATCTGCACCTCGGGAGAGCCGGTGTCGTTGGCGACCCGTCCATAGTCCTTGAGAAGCTCTTGCTTGCGCTCGGCTGTGATCGACATCGGTATCTCCTTGACGTTGGCCTGGCCGGGATGTCGTCCAGCGAGGTCTGTTGAGGCAGCACACATGCCGCATGCTGCCGTGCTATACACGAATTGCGTGGGAAAGCCAGCGTGAAGCGTGGTTACGCTTGACGGCCGCTAAGATGGAGGCCGTTGCTCGGCGCTCACAATCCGCCTGACAGGTTGAAGACGCGCCGCGGCACGATCTCACCGCCGGCGATGTCGGCGACGGCCACCAGACGTCCTTGGCAGGTGACCGACAGGGGCCCCTCGATGATCGGCGCGTCGCGGCCACGCAGCAGAACGCCCTGGCCACGTGCCAGCCGCGCGGCATCGGGCCGGCTGACGGCGACCGAAGGCAGATCATCCAAAGCCGCGTCCACGGGAAGAACGGCCGCGAGCGCCTCGCCGGGCGCCGCCTGTCCGGCTTTCTGGAGGTCTTCGAGCGAGATGGAGCGGTCGGTATTGAACGGCCCGACCCGTGTCCGCCGCAGGGCGGAGACATGGCCGTAGCAGCCGATGGCAAGGCCGAGATCGCGCGCGATGGCGCGGACATAGGTACCCTTGCCGCATTCCGCCTCGAAAACGCTGTGGTCCGGCGTGTGACTGATGAGCGTGAGCCGGTCGATCCGGACCGGCCTTGCCTCGAGTTCAACCACTTCACCGCCGCGCGCCAGATCATAGGCGCGCTCACCGGCGATCTTGATCGCGGAGAAGCGTGGCGGCACCTGCATGATATCGCCGCTGAAACGTGGCAGGACAGCCAGAATGGCGGCCTCGTCCGGGCGCGCCTCGCTGGTCGCCGTAACGCTGCCCTCGGTGTCGTCCGTATCGGTCTGGCTGCCCCAGGTGACGGTAAATTGGTACGCCTTGCGGCCGTCCATCACGAAAGGCACGGTCTTCGTGGCCTCACCGAGCGCGATCGGCAGGAGCCCCGACGCGAGCGGATCAAGCGTGCCGGCGTGGCCAGCCTTCTTCGCGTGCAGGACCCGCTTTACCACAGCCACCGCATGGGTCGAGGTCATGCCCACCGGCTTGTCGAGCACCACCCAGCCGTGCACGTCCCGCTTGCGGCGCGGGGGCTGCTGGCCACGGCCCGAAGAGGGTGTGGCGTGCGAGGGCGGGAGGCTGGGGGGCTCGTCGGCGATGTCGCTCATCGTGGCGCGCTCAAGGGGTCTCATCATCATCTGCTTTTGAGGGACGGGCATACGGGTGAGAGTTCATGCCATCCGCGTCCGCATCGTCCTCGTCGTCATCCTCACCCCTGTGAGGCGCGAGGTCGGCCTGCACCTTGCTGGAATGCAGCAGGCCGTCGATGCGAGCCGCCTCGTCGAAACTCTCGTCGAGGCGAAAGCGGATATCGGGCATGAATTTGATGCTGAGGCGCCGCGCGAGTTCTCCGCGCAGGAAGCGGCGATGGCGCTGCAGGGCTTCGACCACCGCCTTCTCGTCCTTGCCGCCGAGCGGCATGACATAGATCGTCGCCAGCTTGAGATCGGGCGACATCCGCACTTCGGGGATGGTGATCACATGTGAGGTGACGACGTCGTCGATCAGATCGCCGCGCGTCAATATCTCGGCCATCGCATGACGGACAAGCTCGCCGACGCGCAACGCGCGTTGGCTCGGGCCTGGGCCCGTGTCGAATCTCTTTTTCGGCATAGTTCCTACCTCCCGGGATCGGACCGGGCTCTGATAAATCGCCGTCATCATGGCCGGGTTTGTCCCGGCCATCTCGATCGGCCTATCTCATCCTCGAAGCTCTTTGGAGGAAGCCAGCCCAAGCGCTGCGCTCCCCCCAATCGGATGGCCGGGCCAAGCCCGGCCATGATGCGACGCGGATCAAAGCGTGCGCTTGATCTCCTCGACGCGATAGCACTCGATGAGATCGCCGGCGCGCATGTCCTGATAATTCTCGAAGGCCATGCCGCATTCCTGACCGGCGACGACTTCCTTCGCATCGTCCTTGAAGCGCTTGAGCTGGCTGAGCTTGCCCTCGTGGATGACCACGTTGTCGCGGATGAGGCGCACGTTTGCACCACGCTCCACCGTACCGTCCAGCACGCGGCAACCAGCGATCTTGCCGACCTTCGACACGTCGAAGATCTCGAGGATTTGCGCTTCGCCAAGCCGGTGCTCGCGGAGCGTGGGAGCCAGAAGGCCCGACATCGCCAGTTTCACATCGTCCACGAGGTCGTAGATGATGTTGTAGTAGCGGATCTCGACACCGGTGCGCTCGGCGGCTTCGCGCGTTTCCTTGTTGGCGCGCACGTTGAAGCCGAGGATGACCGCGTTGAAGGCTTCCGCGAGCGTAACATCGCTCTCGGTGATGCCGCCGACGCCGGAATGCAGCACGCGGGCGCTGACCTCGTCGTTGCCGATCTTCTCAAGCGCGCCGACAATGGCCTCGACCGAGCCCTGCACGTCGCCCTTGACGACGAGCGCGAACTCCTTGCGGCCTGTGCCTTCCTTGAGGTCGCGCATCATGTCGGTCAGCGAGCGGGCTGCCGTCACGCCACGCGCGGCGGCGCGATCGCGCTTCTGACGCTCGCGATAGCCCGTGATCTCGCGGGCACGCGCCTCGTTCTCGACGACCGCGACGCGATCGCCGGCCTCGGGCGTGCCGTTGAAACCGAGCACCTCGGCCGGAACCGACGGACCGGCCTCCTTCAGCTGATCGCCGGTATCGGCGATCAGGGCGCGGACGCGGCCATATTCGGCACCGGCGACAACGATGTCGCCGACCTTCAGCGTGCCGCGCTGGACGAGCACGGTCGCGACCGGGCCACGGCCACGATCGAGCTTGGCCTCGACGACGGTGCCTTCGGCGGCACGGTCGGGGTTCGCCTTCAGATCGAGAATTTCGGACTGAAGCTGCAGGCCTTCCAGGAGCTTGTCGAGGTTGGTGCCGGCCTTCGCCGAGACCTCGAATTCGAGGGTGTCACCACCCAGGGACTCAACGACGATCTCGTGCTGGAGCAATTCCGTGCGCACGCGCTGCGGGTTCGCTTCCGGCTTGTCGATCTTGTTGATCGCCACGATCAGCGGGACATTGGCCGCCTTGGCGTGGTTGATGGCTTCAACCGTCTGGGGCATGACGCCGTCATCAGCCGCCACCACGAGCACGACTATATCCGTCACCTTCGCGCCACGGGCACGCATCGCCGTGAAGGCGGCGTGGCCGGGCGTGTCGATGAAGGTGATCTTGCCGCCGAGCGGCGATGTCACCTGGTAGGCGCCGATGTGCTGCGTGATACCACCTGCCTCGCCCGACACCACATTGGCATGGCGGATGGCGTCGAGCAGCGAGGTCTTGCCGTGGTCGACGTGGCCCATGATGGTCACGACCGGCGGGCGCGGCAGGAGCGTCGCCTCCTGGTCGGGAGCGTCAAACAGGCCTTCTTCCACGTCCGATTCAGCCACGCGCTTGACAGTGTGGCCGAGTTCCTCGGCGATGAGCTGGGCGGTGTCGGCGTCGATCACGTCGGTGATCTTGTGCATCTCGCCCTGTTTCATCAGCAGGCGGATGACGTCGACGCCACGCTCGGCCATGCGGTTCGCCAGTTCCTGGATCGTGATGGTCTCAGGAATGACGACTTCGCGGCTGAGCTTCTCTTTCGGTTCGTTCGCGGAACCCTTCATGCGCTGCAGGCGACGGCGATAGGCGGCCGCGGAATGCGTGCGCTCCTCCTCGGCCGTATGGGCCGTGGCGAGCGTCAGGCGTCCGCGGCGACGATCGTCCGTCCCCGGCGCTTTCGGGGTCTTCGGCGGCGGAGCGGGAGGCCGTCCCGGCACGCCACTCGGGCGACGAATGACACGCGGCGCTTCCGATTCCGATTCAAGCGGCCGCGGACGGCTGGAGGGAACGGTTGCGTTCAAAGGCGCGCGGCGAGGCGCCCCGCTCGGCTGGCCCGCTCCGGCGGGACGAGCGGCGGCGCCGCCGCTCGGGGGAGCGGTCTCAGGCCGGCGCGAGGCGGCTGGCGCTTCCGCGCGCGGTACTTGGGACGCCGGTGCCGCGGACTGGCCAGCGGTCTCGGCGCCAAGGCGCCGGCGTGCCTCTTCTTCCGCCTTGCGCTTGCGGTCATCTTCCTGCCGGCGACGTTCGTCTTCCTCGCGCTTGCGGGCTTCCGCCGCCTCACGCTCGACGCGCTCCTGCGCCTCGCGGATAGCGCGACGCTTCGCCTCTTCCTCGGCCACGCGGCGCTCTTCGGTCTCGCGGCGCTTGGCTTCCGTCAAGGCTTGCAGGCGGGCATCGCGCTCATCGTCGGTCAAGGTCCGCAGGACCACGCCGGTGGGGCGCGAGGACGATTGCGCGGCAGGCCGCTGCGACTGCTGCTGGCCGGGCCGCTGGGACGGCCTTGCCGGAGCTGGCGCGGGCTTGGGGGGAGCAACGGGAGGCGTCGGCGCAGCGGGAGCGCCTTCCTTGACATCGCCCGGTCCGATGACGCGACGCTTCACCTTCTCAACCACGACGGATTTGGTCCGCCCGTGGGAGAAGCTCTGGCGCACTACGCCCTGTTCGACTGGGCGCTTCAGCGTCAACGTCTTCGACGTCACGCTCAGCGTCTTGTCGGTCGGGTTTTTTGTATCACTCATTCCGCTCGAATCCTGCGCCTTCGCGTTCATCCATCACCGGGCCTCGCGGCCCTGTGCCCAATTCGTTCAATGTACCGTCCGACGGGCCCGCCCTGGGTTCGTCATCCGCCACATAGCGCGCCAATCGACGCCAGCGCGCCATAAACACTTCGCTGCCAGGGCCTGCGATGAGGGCTGCATGTATCACATGTGCCCGGCCCAATGCCAAATCCAAATCGCCTTCGGCGAAAACATCGACGACAGCAACGGTCGCCGAGGTCTCCGGAAAGCCCCTCCGCATCGCCTGCGCGAGTTTGCGCCGGCCATCCGGAGCCGCCTCGCTGGCATGGAGCAAGGCTGCCACCTTGCCCTTTTCCGCCGCTTCCTCGACCTTGCCAAAACCGGTCACCACGGCGCCTGCCTTATTGGCGAGCGCGAGCGCCTGCAAGGTATCGCGGCGGAGCAGGGCCGCCACCTCGTCGGCCAGCGCCGGCGAAGTCACCACATCCTGCTTGAGGCTGCGCCCGAAGGCGCGCCGTTTGACCGCCTGCCGCACCGCTGACGCGGTACCGGTCACCCAGACACCGCGCCCCGGAAGCCGGCGGCGCAGGTCAGGCACCATCGTCCCGTCAGGGCCGGCAACGAAACGGATCAGCTCATCGGGATCCTTGACCTCGCGCGTCACCGCGCAAAGCCGCTCCTCCCGCCGCAGATCCACCGTTGCGTCGCGTCGGCGCGACATGGCGGTCTCCCCATCCTCATCTGTCTGCGGCCGGGGCTGTGCTGCCCTCGGCCGGTGTCTGTTCGTCGGCATCCGCGGCGTCCGCCTCGGTGGCCTCGGTGGCCTCGGTTTCCTCGCCGTCTTCGGCTTCCTCGGCCGCCTGCTCGAGCTCGCTGGCGTCGATCCAGCCCATGCGGACACGGGCCAGCATGATCATGCCTTCCGCTTCGGCCTTGGAGACCTCGAGGTCATCGAGGATGCCCTTGTGCTTGGTCGTCTCCTGGCCCTTGCGCTCGGTCCATCCGGCCAACTCGTCGGTCGCGCAGCCGGCGAGATCCTCGATCGTCTTGATGTCGTTCTCGCCGAATGCCACGAGCATGGCGGTCGTCACACCGTCGATCTCGCGCAACTCGTCAGCGACGCCGAGTTCCTGACGCCGTGCATCGAGCTCAGCCTCGACACGGGCCAGGTAATCCTGCGCGCGTGCCTGGATTTCAGCGGCTGTATCGTCGTCGAAGCCCTCGATCGTTGCAAGTTCCGAGGGCTCCACGAAGGCGATTTCCTCGACCGAGCGGAAACCTTCCGAGGCGAGCAACTGGCCGACGACCTCATCGACATCGAGCTGTTCCATGAAGATGTTGGTTCGCTCGATGAATTCCTTCTGCCGGCGCTCCGATTCCTCGGCCTCCGTCAGGATGTCGATGTCCCAACCGGTGAGCTGGGAGGCGAGCCGCACGTTCTGGCCGCGGCGGCCGATGGCGAGCGACAGCTGCTCGTCCGGCACCACCACCTCGATGCGCTCTGAATCCTCGTCGAGCACCACCTTGACCACCTCGGCCGGCTGCAGCGCGTTGACGATGAAGGTGGCGTTGTCGACGGACCACGGAATGATGTCGATCTTTTCGCCCTGAAGCTCGCCGACAACGGCCTGCACGCGCGAACCGCGCATACCGACACAAGCGCCGACGGGATCGATGGAGGAATCACGCGAGATCACCGCGATCTTGGCGCGGGAGCCCGGGTCGCGCGCCACGGCCTTGATCTCGACGATACCGTCATAGATCTCCGGCACCTCCTGCGCGAACAGCTTGGCCATGAACTGCGGGTGGGTGCGCGACAGGAAGATCTGCGGTCCGCGCGTCTCGCGACGCACGTCATAGACATAGGCGCGGATGCGGTCACCAGGGCGGAACGTCTCGCGCGGGATGAGCTCGTCGCGACGCACGATCGCCTCGCCACGGCCGAGATCGACGATCACGTTGCCGTATTCGGCGCGCTTCACGACGCCGTTCACGATCTGACCGATGCGGTCCTTGAATTCCTCATACTGGCGATCACGCTCGGCCTCGCGGACCTTCTGCACGATGACCTGTTTCGCGGACTGCGCCGCGATGCGGCCGAAATCAAACGGAGGCAGCGTATCGGAGATGACGTCGCCGATCTGGGCGGCGGGGTTGTGGCGCCGCGCCTGAACGAGGCCGATCTGGGTCGATGAATTCTCGACATCGTCCACAACGAGCAGGTGACGCGCCAGGCGCAGTTCGCCCGTGCGGGGATTGATTTCCGCGTGAATATCGGTCTCGGCGCCATAGCGGGACCGCGCCGCCTTGGCGATCGCATCCTCCATGGCCGCGAGCACGATACCGCGGTCAATCACTTTTTCCCGCGCGACGGCGTCGGCGATCTGCAGGAGCTCGAGCCTGTTGGCGCTCACCGCCATGTCGTCAATCCTCTCGTTTGGTCACTCGTTGGTGGAAGGCTTCTCACCAGAAGGCTTGCTGGCCTTCTTGCCCTGGCGATTGGGCCCACCCTTGGTCTTCGCGTCCTTGGCCCAGGCTTCCTTGGCTTTGGTTTTGCCCGCCCAGCCCGGCCTGTTGTCGTTGTCGGCCTCGTCCGGCACCGCGTCCACATCCTCGATGTCGACATCGTCGCCGAGGCCCTGGAAATCGAGGTCCTGGAGCTCGCCATGCTTGTCGCGACGGAGCGTCTCGCGGATCAACTCGTCCGTGAGGACAAGGCGCGCCTCGGTGATGTCGACGAGCGGTATCAGGACGTCAACGACCTCGTCTGGCTTGGCGTCGAGCCGTTCGATACGCGCCGCCTCCCCATCAAGGCCGCGCAGCAAGCCACGGAAACGCTTGCGGCCCTCGACGGGCAGAGCGGTCTCCACTTTCGCCTCATGACCCGCCCAGCGTTCGAAATCGGACCGGCGTACTAGCGGCCGATCAATGCCCGGCGAGGAGATTTCGAGGTGGTAGGCGCGGTCGATCGGATCCTCGAGGTCGAGCACCGGCGATATCGCGCGGCTCACCGCTTCGCAGCCCTCGACGGTCATGGACCCGTCAGGCCGCTCAGCCATGATCTGGACGGTGCATCCGTTCATGCCGTTGATCTTGACCCGCACCAAACGGAAGCCGAGATCGGCGAGCACGGGCTCGACGATGGTGGCCACGCGCGCGGCCACGCCCTTTTCGGCAATAACACGTTGTTCCAACAGATGCAGATCAGTCTCGGTCAAATGGGGCCCTACTCGATTTTCCAGAACAAAAAGGAGCGGACCCGTAGGGGCCCACTCTCCGTCACGGTTCACCATGAACCATTCTGGATGATCAGGATGCGGGGAACATAGACCTCAAGGCGCTCAAGTGCAAGACCGGCGCGGCAGAAAACCCGCGCCGCCTTAAAGCATGCCGCTGGGGCGCTCGCCGGCAGCCCAGGCCATGGCCTCTTCCAGACGGTCGTTCCCCCAGAACAACTCCCCGTCGCCGGTGAGGAAGGTCGGGGAGCCGAAAAGCCCGCGGGAGCGGGCCTCCTCGGTTTCGGCGCGCAACCGTGCCTTCACGTTAGCGCTTTGCGACTCGGCAATGGCGCGGCCCGCATCGATGCCGAGCTTCGTCAGGACGGAGGCCAGCACATCCGCGTCGGACATGGGGCGGCCCTCACCGAAGGTCGCGGCGAACAGCGCCCGCGAAAACGGGCCGGCCTGGTCGCTGTCGCGCAGATGAAGGCCAAGGCGAACAGCCGCCAGGCTGTTGGGTGGAAAATTCGCAGGGGCCTTGAAGGGCAGGCCGTATTTCGCGCTTTGCCGCGCGAGATCACGCCAGTGATAACGCCCCTTGGCGGGAAACAGGTTGAACGGCGAATCCGACCAACCCTGCGCGGCGAATATCGGTCCGAGCAGGAAAGGCCGCCAGCGGACATCGACAGCATGGATTTCCGCGAGGGCTTCAATCCGCATCGCCGCCAGATAGGCGTAGGGCGACGCGAAATCATACCAGAAATCCAGCTGATGGCGGTGCACGCTTCGCTCCATTTTATTGAGTCAAGCACCAGTCAGGACAGTGGGAAGATGGCGTCAATACGACGGCGATGTCGAGATCGAACAATATCGAAGCATAAAATACCACTCGCGCCGCGACGCATCTTTTTCGGCGGGCAGGCGGGGGGACGCTTTTTTTGGACAGCCTCGCCAAATCGTCGCATCTTTGTCGTATCCGCGGTGTTCGAACGGCTTGCGCCCCTTGGCGCGCGCACTATAGTCCCGCGGCATCCCATGCAGGCCGCCTAAGCGGCCGCGTTTGTCGACGAGATCTGAACCCATGTCCCTGAGCCCATCGTCCGAGAAGCCTGTCAAGAAAGTCGTGCTCGCCTATTCCGGCGGTCTCGACACCTCCATCATCCTGAAGTGGCTTCAGACGACCTACGGCTGTGAAGTCATCACCTTCACCGCCGATCTCGGCCAGGGGGAGGAGCTTGAACCTGCCCGGCAGAAGGCTTTGCTGCTCGGCATCAAGCCGGAGAACATCTTCATCGAGGATTTGCGCGAGGAATTCGTTCGCGACTACGTTTTCCCGATGTTCCGCGCCAACGCGCAGTATGAAGGGCTCTATCTGCTCGGCACGTCGATCGCGCGTCCGCTGATCGCCAAGAAGCAGATCGAGATCGCCGAGAAGCTCGGCGCCGACGCCGTCTCCCATGGCGCTACCGGCAAGGGCAACGACCAGGTCCGTTTCGAGCTTGGCTACTACGCGCTCAAGCCCGACGTCACCGTCATCGCGCCCTGGCGCGAATGGGACCTGACGTCGCGCACGGCGCTGCTCGAGTTCGCGGAGAAGAACCAGATCCCGATCGCCAAGGACAAGCGCGGCGAGGCGCCCTTCTCGGTCGACGCAAACCTGCTGCATGCCTCGTCCGAGGGCAAGGTGCTGGAAGACCCCGGCCAGGAAGTGCCCGGCTATGTCTATTCCCGCACCATCGATCCGGAGCAGGCTCCGGATACGCCGACGATCATCACCATCGGCTTCGAGAAGGGCGACGCGGTTTCCATCGACGGCGAGGCATTGTCGCCAGCCAACCTGCTGACCAAGCTCAACGCGCTCGGCCGCGCCAACGGCATCGGCCGCCTCGACCTTGTCGAGAACCGCTTCGTGGGCATGAAGTCGCGCGGCATGTACGAGACCCCCGGCGGCACCATTCTGTATTTCGGCCATCGCGCGATCGAATCGATCACGCTCGATCGCGGCGCGGCGCATCTGAAGGATGAGCTGATGCCGAAATATGCGGAGCTCATCTACAACGGCTTCTGGTTCTCGCCCGAGCGTGAGATGCTGCAGGTGCTCATCGACAAGAGCCAGGAATTCGTGACCGGAACGGTCCGTCTCAAGCTCTACAAAGGCGGCGTCCACATCATCGGCCGCGAGAGCCCGTATTCCCTCTATGATCAGGATCTCGTCACCTTCGAGGAAGGCGCGGTGGCCTATGATCATCGCGACGCGGCCGGCTTCATCAAGCTGAACGCGCTGCGCCTCCGGACGCTCGGCCAGCGCAAGAAGAAGCTCGGCCTGTGACAGCCACAGGGGGGACGCCGACGGATCCCGCGCCCCCCTCCGGCCAGCCGCCGGCAGGACAGCCACGAGTCGAGAGATCGAGGGTCAGGAAGGGCGCCGTACTGCGTCTCGGCCGCGTCGCCGGCGTACCCGTCGAAATCGACAGCGGCTTCCTCCTCGTCGCGATCCTGCTCGCCACTCCCTACTGGCTCGCCGGCCGGCCCGCGATCATGGCGCTGGGCGCGGGCTTTGTCGTACTTCTCGGACTGTCCGTCCTGGTACATGAGCTCGCGCATTCAAAGGTCGCGCGGCTGTTCGACATCCCCTCGCAGGCAATCCGGCTCAATGCCTTTGGCGGTGTCGCCCATCTCAAATGGATGCCGAAGACGCCTTGGAAGGCGGTCGCCATCCTGCTCGCGGGGCCGTTGAGCAATCTTGTTCTCTATGGGCTTTTCGAGGCCGCGTTGGGCCTCACGACCCGCGAGACGCCGCCTTTGCTCCGCAGCCTCCTCGACATCGGCAGCTGGATCAATGTTTCGCTGGGGCTGTTCAATCTCCTGCCCGCATTTCCGCTTGATGGCGGGCGTAGCGCCTATGTCCTTCTCGCGCCCGTCATCGGAAAGAAGGCGGCGGGCCTGACGATTGCGCTCTGCGGCCTCGCCCTCGTTGCCGCGCTGGTCGCATTTTCGTTCAGCTACGGTCTCTGGCTCCTCGTGATCGCGCTTATCCTGGCGCAGCCCAACCTCGCGGTGTTCAAGCAGGCCCGTCAGGCAGCCACCTGATCTTGGCCTCTGCCGGTGCTGACATGCGACGGCAGCTCAGGACCGGCCGCGCAATCCAAAGTGGCACAGGATTGCCAGGAGCCCCATGACCGGCATGATGGTCATCAGCGCGATATAGGGGTCGACGAAGAACGCCGAGATGGCCGAGCCCGCGAGGCCGCCGGCGATTTGCAGGAAGCCGACCATGGCGGCGGCGGCCCCTGCGATGCGTGGAAAATTCGCAAGCGCGCTGGTGGTCGCGCCGGGCATCGTGAGAGCGAGGCCGAATGCCCAGAACATCACGGGCACCATGACAGTCAGGAACGACGGTTCGTGAAACAGCGCGATAAAAAATCCGAGCGACGCGGTGAACGTAAAGCAAAGTCCGATGGAGATGATGCGTTCGGCGCCGAGCAAGGTGATGAAGCGCGCCGTGAGGAGAGAGCCGAGAGCGTAGGACCCGGACTGCAGCATCATCCCCAGGCCGAACACGACCGGGCTCAGGCCCACTTCACTGATAAGAACGAACGGCAGGAGGGTGGCCAGCGTGTAGAGCCCGCCGGTGACCAGCGCCAGAAGAAAACCAGCCCGCAGAAACGCCCGGTCTGTCCAAAGCGTCTTGTAGCTCGCCATGAACTGTCGTGGCCGGGCCATCTTCGGATCAGGCCGGTCGTTCGTCTCGCGCGCCGCGAAGAGAAGTACGCCTATCGCGGCAGCGGCGTAGACGGCCATCAGCACGAACAGCGCGCGCCAGTTGAATACGCTCAGGGTAAGGCCGCCGAGCACCGGTGAAAGGGCTGGTCCGACGGCGAGCATCAGCCCGATCAGGCTCATGATTCGCACGGAAGACGCGCCGGTAAACTGGTCGCGTACCATGGCGCGCGAAATGGCGACCCCAGCGGCGGCCCCCGTGCCTTGCAGGATGCGACCGGCCAGGAGCCAGCCGATTGAGGGGGACCAAAGCGCGATGAGGCTGCCAAGGAGGTGGAGCGCGAAGAAGGCCATCGCGACGGGGCGCCGTCCGTAGGCATCCGACAATGGGCCGCAGACGAGCTGCGCCAGGGCATAGCCGATGAAATAGGCGGTGATGGTCAGCTTGATGGCGGCCGACGATGTCGCGAGTTCTTCGACGAGCGTTGGCATGGCCGGGGTATAGAGCGCAAGGCTGACCGGACCTAATGCGACCAGGAAGGCCCCTAGTATAGCCGTATAGCGCTCCGACATGACCGACGGCATAGGGGTTTCCGACCCTCCCCCAGGGGGGGCCGGGTGTCGGGACGATCCTATCGCGCCCTGGACGCGGGGGCGTCGTGGGCGAAGGAGCGGCTTGCTCCTGACATGTCTACGGCCGTTTTCCAACCTGCCATGCCCATCGTCATCAGGCTGCACCTCCCCAGGTACCAGCTGCCCGACAACGGCTCTTGCTTACGGGGGACAGGAGGCGAGGTCAATGTGGCGGTTGCGTCGTCCATTGGCCAATTGCAACGCTACACGTTGCCGTGGAAGCGATTTCGCCGTATATGCAGCGCAACATGCGCGGCTGCGGGCCTTGGGAGGTTCGCGGCCCATTATTCATATTGTCATCGTCTATCTGCTAACCACCGGCCCTGATCCGTAAGGTTCCGAGAGGGTCGCGGCCAGGAAAACCCATGAACTTGCGCAACATAGCGATTATCGCACACGTCGACCACGGTAAGACGACCCTTGTCGACAAATTGCTCCAGCAGTCGGGATCGTTCCGCGAGAACCAGCGCGTCGCCGAACGCGTGATGGACTCCAACGACCTCGAAAAGGAACGCGGCATCACCATTCTCGCCAAGGCGACATCGGTCGTCTGGAAGGATGTCCGCGTCAATATCGTCGATACGCCCGGTCACGCCGATTTCGGCGGCGAGGTGGAGCGCATTCTCTCCATGGTCGATGGCGCGATCGTGCTGGTCGATGCGGCCGAAGGCCCCATGCCGCAGACGAAGTTTGTCGTCGGCAAGGCGTTGAAGATCGGCCTCAAGCCGATCGTGGCGATCAACAAGGTGGACCGTCCGGACGCACGCGCGGCGGAGGTCATCAACGAGGTGTTCGACCTCTTCGCCGCGCTCGACGCGACCGATGAGCAACTCGACTTCCCGATCCTCTACGGTTCCGGCCGTGACGGCTGGATGGCCCATTCGCCAGAAGGCCCGAAGGAAGACGGTCTCGCGCCGTTGTTCGACCTCGTGGTCAAGCATGTGCCGCCGGCCAAGGTCGAGGAAGGCTCCTTCCGCATGCTCGGCACGCTGCTCGAGGCCAACCCGTTCCTCGGGCGCATCATTACCGGCCGCATCGCTTCCGGTACGGTGAAGCCGAACCAGACCATCAAGGTCATCGATCGTGACGGCAACCTGGTCGAGAACGGCCGCGTTTCCAAGATCCTCGCCTTCCGCGGCATCGAGCGCCAGCCGATCGAGATTGGCGAGGCGGGCGACATCGTGTCCATCGCTGGTCTGGTGAAGGGCTCCGTGGCCGACACCTTCTGCGACCTCTCGGTCACCGAGGCGATCCAGGCCCAGCCGATCGACCCGCCGACCGTCACCATGTCCTTCATCGTCAACGATTCGCCGCTCGCCGGCACGGAAGGCGACAAGGTCACGAGCCGCATGATCCGCGATCGCCTGTTCAAGGAAGCCGAGGGCAACGTCACGCTGAAGATCGAGGAGTCCCAGGACAAGGACTCCTTCTTCGTTTCCGGTCGTGGTGAATTGCAGCTCGCCATTCTCATCGAGACCATGCGCCGCGAGGGCTTCGAGCTCGCCGTGTCGCGTCCCCGCGTCGTGTTTTCGGAAGGCGAGAACGGCGAGACGCTGGAGCCGATCGAAGAGGTGGTCATCGACGTCGACGAGGAATATTCCGGCACTGTCGTCCAGAAGATGTCCGAGCGCCGCGCCGAGATGGTCGAGATGCGCCCTTCCGGTGGCAATCGCCAGCGTCTGGTGTTCTACGCGCCGACCCGCGGCCTCATCGGCTACCAGTCGGAACTGCTCACCGACACGCGCGGCACCGCCATCATGAACCGGCTGTTCCATGCCTATGAGCCGTACAAGGGCGAGATCGCCGGACGCAACAACGGCGTGCTGATCTCCAACGAGCAGGGTGAGGCGGTGGCTTATGCCCTCTGGAACCTGGAAGATCGCGGCCCGATGATCATCGAGCCGGGCTGGAAGGTCTATCAGGGCATGCTGGTCGGCATCCACACGCGCGACAACGACCTCGAGGTCAATGTGCTGAAGGGCAAGAAGCTCACCAACATCCGCACGACCTCGAAGGACGAAGCCGTGCGCCTGACGCCGCCCATCAAGATGACGCTCGAGCGTGCGCTTGCATGGATTCAGGACGACGAACTGGTCGAGGTCACGCCGAAGTCGATCCGTCTGCGCAAGGCGCTGCTCGATCCGAATGATCGCAAGCGCGCCGAGCGTCAGAAGGAAGCCATCAGCGCCTGATCCAGCCAAGGATCTGTGTTTGTTGAGGCGCGCATCACGCGATGCGCGCCTTTTTTCTGGCCTGTTCTGCGCGGGCTCCGACGATAAGGAGGAAGCCGCGTTGCGCGATACCAGCACAGACGTCATACAATTCGGACTTGTGTACCGTCAGAATCGGGACGTCATGCATGACTATTGCCATCCGCGAGGTCGCCATCGCTGGCTACCGCTCGGTGCGCGCCATTCGCTTCCCGCTGCGCCAGCTCAATGTCTTCGTGGGCGCCAACGGTGTCGGCAAGACGAACCTCTATCGAGGCCTGCAGCTGGTGCGGGCCGCGGCGGCGGGCACACTGGCGCGGGAGCTTGCCGCAGAGGGCGGCATGGAATCCGCGCTTTGGGCCGGCGTACGGGACCCCAGGAAGCCAGCGCGTATCAAGCTGGGCGTTGAATTCGGCACCAGCGGGCCGAGCTGGGATGAGGCCGACGACGCACCACGATCCAGCCTGGCGCAGGGCTATGCGATCGAGGTTGGCTTACCCATGCCGGGCTCCGGCGGCCGCGCCGCGGTCGCAGCCTTTCCGCTCGAACCGCAGATCAAGGCCGAAACGCTGACGAGCCTCGAAGGGCGTCATCCGCGTGTTCTGCTGGAGCGGCGCGGGCCGATGACCAAGGCGCTCGACGCCCAGGGGCGTAAGCAGAGCCACGCAGACGGGCTGATGGCCTCCGAGACGGCGCTCGGTTCGCTTGACGATCCCATTCACTTTCCCGACGTGGCGATTGCCCGCAGGCTCATGCTGGACTGGCGCTTCTATCATGACTTTCGCACGGACGCGGCGGCGCCGCTGCGCCGTCCCTGCCTGGCGGTGACGACGCCGACGCTATCCTCCGACGGCGCCGATCTTGCTGCTGTCTTCGCCACGCTCGTGCACATCCGCGAGGACACGACCGAGCTTGACGCGGCGATTGACGATGCTTTTCCCGGTGCGCAGCTCGTCTGCCCCGTGCCTGGCCGGCATGCGTCCTTCGGCATCATCTTTCCCGATTACCCGAAACGGGTCTTCGAGATGGCCGAGCTGTCCGACGGCACCCTGCGCTATCTCGCACTGATGGGGGCGTTGCTGTCCTATCGTCTGCCCGGATTCGTCGCTCTCAACGAACCGGAGACCAGCCTCCATCCCGATCTGCTCGGGCCGCTGGCGCGGCTTATCGCACGGGCGGCGCGGCACGCGCAGATCTGGCTTGTCACCCATTCCGAGAAACTCGCCACGGAACTCGCCCGCCACGGCGGTGTGACGCCGCGCACCATCATTCGCCGCGATGGGGGCACATGGATCGAGGGTCTGCGCCTTGCCGGCGATTTCGCCGACGAGGATTTCGCCGAGGAGACCTGAGCGGCCCTGCGGGGCGCGGCTTATTGGGAACCGAGCTTCTCGATCAGCGCCGCGAGGTCGCGATGATCTTCCTCCGTGCAGTCGGCGAGCGGCGGGCGCACGGGACCGGCGGACCGGCCGACGAGGCGGGCGCCCGCCTTCACGATCGACACGGCATAGCCGCCGCCGCGATTCCGGATCGCGATGTAGGGAATGAAGAAGTCCTTCAAAAGGCGCGTCGTAGTCTGGCGATCACCCTCGCGCACCGCCTTGTAGAACACGTTTGCCGTGCGCGGGATGAAATTGAAAACGGCGGAGGAATACACGGGGAAGCCCGCGGCGTTGTAGGCTTCGGCGAAGACCTCGGCCGTGGGCAGGCCACCGAGATAGCTGACGCGATCCTCAAGGCGGTTACGGATGACTGTGACGGCTTCGATGTCGCCCACGCCGTCCTTGAAGCCGATGAGATTGGGGTTGGCATCGACCAACTTCTCGAGGGTCGCGGCATCGAGCTTGCAGACGTTGCGGTTGTAGACGACGACGCCGATCCGCACCGACTTGCAGACCGCGTCGATATGCGCGGCGAGCCCGCGTTGGTTGGTCTCGGTCAGATAATGCGGCATCAGCAAAATGCCCGCGGCACCTGCGGCCTCGGCATTCCGTGCCATCTCGATGGCGAGCCGCGTGCCATAGCCCGCCCCGGCGATGATGGGCGTGTTATTGCCACAGGTTTCCACGGCCGCGCGGATGACACGCTGATGCTCGGCGGGCGTCAGCGAGAACGCCTCACCCGTACCGCCGGCGGCGAACAGCGCCGTCGCGCCATAGGGCATCAGCCATTCGAGACGGCCACGGTAGCCGGCTTCGTTGAAATTGCCGCTTTCGTCGAAATCCGTGAGCGGGAAGGACATCAGGCCCGAGGACAGGATGTGCTTGAGCTCCTGGGGATCGATGGCGCGGGCGGGTGGATGGTTCACTGTCAAAATCCTTTGGGTGAGCCGTCGCGGTGATCAGCGGTATGCGCCGTCCACCAGATTGGCGTCGATGAAGTCGAAATTGATGTCCTCGCCGAGGCCCGGCCTGTCGGAGAGATGCACGAAACCGTCGGCGTCCATGGGATCCGAGAGGCTGTGCAGATATTCGTGGCCGTCATCGTATTCGAGGAAGGGATGAAGGAGCCCGCGCTCATACCAGCGGCAATTCTTGGCGACGGCGGTTACGATGAGATTGGCGGCGCCATTGCCGTGCACCTCGCAGTTCATGCCGAAGGCCTCGGCAAGATGCATGGATTTCAGGGCAGGTGAGATGCCGCCCACGTCATGCACTCCGGTGCGGAGAATGTCGCAGGCCTTGGCCGCGGCCCATTCAGCGCGGGTAAAATGTTTGCCGGCGGCGCTTTCCGGGCCGAGGACGGGGATATCGAGCGCTGCCGTCAGCCAAGCGTAGGAGGACTGGCTCTGCTCGTCCATCGGCTCCTCGATCCAGGCAAAGCCGAGCTTCTCCAGCCCACGACCGAGCTCGTAGGCCTCCGTCCGCGAATACCAGTGGAACGCGTCGATCATAAGATGGATGTCTGGCCCAGCGGCTTCGCGCACGGCGGCGCAGGCACGAAGATCGGCCTTGATATCCGGCGCCCACGACACCGGCGGCATCCAGGTGTGCAGCTTGATGCCCTTGTAGCCACGCTTCACCAGCGTCTCCGCGAAGCGACCGTAGTCCTCCGGCGTGGCGAGGCCCCCTTCGAGTTCGTCGCCGCACATGGTGGATCCATAAGCGGGCACCTTGTCGCGATATGCGCCGATGAGCTTATGAACCGGCAGCCCGAGCTTGCGGCCGGCAAGGTCCCACAAGGCACAGTCGACGACGGCGAGCGTCCTGTCCGTGAGCTGGGCCGCGCTACCGCGTTGCCAATGGGCCAGCTCCTGCCACAGCCTCTCGCGATCGAAGGGGTCCTGGCGAAGCAGGACGCGCTTCACGAAGGTCTCGATCAGATGCGGCCGCACGACTTCGGGCGTCGCGAAGCAGTGGCCCTCGGTGCCGTCGTCGCACGTGATGGTAAGGAGCGCCTGTCGCGCCTGATGCGGTTCACCGGGATGCGCATGGCCTGCTGAATCCTGATGGCGGCGTGTGGTGTGACGGAAAACGCGAACCTTGATGTCAACGATTTGCATCAGCAACGCCCCCCAAAGATATCCCTCAAGGATATCCATCAGCGATGCGAGGGACCGTAACAAGTTATATGACAACCGACAAGATGGGTTCCTCGCTCACGAGGCGCGCCAGGCTTGCTTGGGGCTCTTGGGGCTCTCCAAACTGTAATCTCTTTGTGCCGGCCGGCCCGGGCTGTTCGTTGTGAACGGCGTGGGCAGCGGACCATGAGGCTCGGCAACGGCGCCTCGTCGTCGCCGGGGCGACGAGGCCTCCAACACTGACATCGGCAGAACGCCACAATGCGGACGCGGCCAAGCTGGCGCGGGCCGCACCGCCGATGTCTTGGCAAACCTTGGCTCATAAGGCCGAGTCGCCATTGACGCATATCAGACCTGCGTGAGACGCCGTGCGCCGTTTCGCCCATAAATAAAAAAGCCCGGCCCTCTTTTGGAAGGCCGGGCTTGAACAAAGGTGGGAAAAAGCCTTAAGCGGCTTCGTCCTGAAGGTCTTCTTCGTCCGCATCGCCTTCCGCGTCAGCCGGTGTGGCTTTCGTGGCGCGGCGTGGAGCCTTCGCGAGCGCGTCGTCGATGAGCTTCATGGCCTCGGTCTCGGTGATCTCGTTGACCGCTGAGATTTCACGCAGAATACGATCGATCGCCGCTTCGTAGAGCTGGCGCTCGCTGTAGGACTGCTCGGGCTGGGCGTCCGAACGATAGAGATCACGGACGACTTCCGCGATGGCGATGAGATCGCCAGAGTTGATCTTCGCCTCGTACTCCTGGGCGCGACGCGACCACATCGTACGCTTGACGCGGGCGCGGCCTGTCAATGTTTCTAGGGCCTTGCCGACGAGCGGCGACTCAGCCAATTTGCGCATGCCAACGCTGGCCGCTTTCGCGGTCGGGACGCGCAGCGTCATCTTGTCTTTCTCGAAAGTGATGACGAACAACTCGAGCTTGTAGCCAGCCACCTCTTGCTCTTCGATGGCGACGATTTGTCCGACGCCATGAGCGGGATAGACGATGGATTCACCCGTCTTGAATCCCTGACGCTGGGCGGTCTTCTTGGCACTCGTCATGATAGTGATCGCCTCCTGATCGCGTTCGCTTCAGACCGAACGCTACTGTCGCAGACCGGCTTAGGCCGACCGGCACGCACGCAAAAAATTGCCATGACGTGCAAGAAACTCACACGCTGACATCAGAGCCGATAGGGAAACACGACACCCCGCGAGCTAGACGCCTGAATAGGGTCTGCCGACTGCATTCATGTCATTGCTTATTGAACCCGTAACAACAGGGCAGCAAAAGGCGCCCATGGCGTTAATCGACCATGAGGCACAGCCTAACACAAAAAACGGGGGAAATCAAAGGACTGCCGGGCTGATCGCCTCGCAAGGCAACGATCGAGCCATTAATCGTGATCAGTCGCCCTCACCGGGATTCGGTGAAAAATAGGCTTCGAGCTTATTGGGCACGCCGTCCATAGCCTTGGCGTCGGCCGGGGGCTCCCCCTTCTGGGAGATGTTCGGCCAGGTTTTGGCGTAATCCGCGTTGAGCTTCAGCCACGATTCCAGACCCGGCTCGGTATCAGGCTTGATGGCCTCGGCGGGGCATTCGGGCTCACAGACGCCGCAGTCAATGCATTCGTCAGGATGGATGACGAGCATATTCTCGCCTTCATAGAAGCAGTCCACCGGACACACTTCGACGCAATCCATATATTTGCAACGAATGCAGTTATCGGTGACGACGTAGGTCATCGACCTCTCCGCTGGCGAGCTGGCGAGGCCCGCAGCCCCTGTTTGAACGCAACACCGCAATCCGGCCACGCTTCGATGGTCGAAACGCGTCCGTGGTCTAGAGCCAATTGCAAGCCCTTACAAGAGTGGACTTGTCGCATGATCGGGCGAGGGGGCATCTATATACCAAAAAAAGATGTATTTATGCGGTATTGGTGCGATTTTCATGTAAATATGATGCGTGGCCGCCCAGGTCAACCCATCTGCCTAACGTCGCGCAAATCCCCGGCCGCCGATCCGCGATGGAGTGAGCGTTCGACGGGAGACCGATCGCGCGGGAAGGGAGATGCCGTGAGCAGACGAGACTAGTCGTCCATGTCGGCATCGAGGTCCGCGGCCGTGGCGGTGCCCCCGACTTGATCGCGATAGAGCGTCCGCGCCTCCGATGCCGGGCCACGGCGCTGCCCGAGCGCCAGAACCTCCACCACAAGGGTGGCGTGCGCCAGGGCCAGCGTCAGAATGTCGCCGGGCTTGATCAGACGGTCCGCGCCGTCGAGGCGCCGGCCGTTCAGGCGTACATGCCCACTCTCAACGAGCTTGCCGGCGAGGGTACGGCTCTTGGCCATGCGCGCATGCCATAGCCATTTGTCGATCCGTATCCGCTCGCCGGAAGCCGGCTTCACCCTTTGCGGCCCGCGCGGGCTTCAAGCTCTTCCTTGAGCGCGAGCAGCTTCGCGAAAGGCGAATTGGGATCGGGCGCCTTGTCGGCCCGCGGTTGTGGGCGATCCTGCCAGTTTCCGCTTCTGCCGCCGCGATGTCCGCCACCGCCGTCCTGACGGCCGCCTTCCTTGCCGAAAGAGCCACCGCCGCGCTTGCCGCCGCCGCTCTTACCGAAGTCACCCTTGCCGAACTCGCCTTTGCCAGAGTCACCTTTGCCGAACTCGCGCCCACCCTCGCGATTGGGGGCCTTCGCCTTCCAGTCGCGCTTCGGACGATCGCCGGCGGCATTGTCGCGCGGCTGCCGGTGCGGCTGTCCCTCGCGGGATTGCCCGTCCTGGGCGGCGGCAGTCGCCGGCTCTCCCGGGGGAGCGCGGCGGCCCTGGCCCTGGTTGCGGTCACCCGCTCGCCGGTCAGGACGACCCTCGCCCGGGGCGCGATCATTGCGCCGGCGCGATTGAGCATGGTGATTCTGGCGATGGGGACGCCACACCTCGATCATCTCGGGCTCGGCCGGCTGCTCAGGCTCGCCTTCGGCCGGCGCGGCCTCGGCCGCAACGACTTCCTCCGCCACAGGCGTGTCCCCGGTCGCGACTGGCTCAGCGACTTCTGGTTCCGCCGCCTGCGTCACGACCTCGGCGGCCACATCCACCGCGAGCACCGGCTCCGCCTCGGCGGGAGATGTCTCCACAACCGACTCGGTGACGGACTGTTCTTCGGCCACTGACACGAGAGGCGCGGCCACGGCATCGCTGGGGCTATCGGAGGCTTCGGCTTCCGCGGCAGCATCCGCTAAGTCGCCGGTCGTATCAGCCGTCACGTCGGCCGCCTGCTCCGTCTCGTCAACGGAAACCGTTGCCTCTCCGTTGCTGGCGTCAACAGCCGGAGTGGGCTCCTCCACTGTGGAAGCAGCCTCGGCTTCCGCGGCAGCATCCGCCGCCGGGCGAATGAGTTGGGGAGCCGGCACGAGCGGGACGGTGATGGCCGGGCCGGCGCGCCGGTCGACCACATATCCGAGAGATTTCAGGATCGATGAGAAGTCCTCACCGGAACAGCCGGCGAGCGAGGTCATGCCGACCGTCACCACGAAACCATCGCCATCGGCGGCGCCAGCCGGCGGTTCGCCGGGCGTCGTGCCGGGGCGATAGCCGATCGCCGGCCGTATCAGATCCGCCAGACGTTCGAGGATGTCGATACGGACGGCGCGACCGCCGCACACCCGGAAGCCGGCGGCGCGATAGAGCCCGCGCGGCACCTCGGTATCAGCCGGGAAGGACGTGCGGCCCGAGGCGGCGAGATGCGGGATCTCGTCCAGGCCCTTAACGTCGAGCCCGCCGTGCTTCAGCGCCCAGAGCTGGGCGGCGAGCCCGCGCGGGGCCGGCTTGAGCAACAGCGGCAGGTAGAGATGATAGGCGCCGAAGCGCACGCCATAGCGACGGAGCGCCGCGCGCCCGTCCTGGTCGAGGCTCTTCACGTCCTGCGCGACGCGCGCGCGTTCCAGCACGCCGAGCGCCTCGGTGATCTGGAAGGCAATGCCGCGGGCGATGCCGGGAATGTCGGCGGCTTCCTCAAGAGCGGTCAGCGGGCCGAGCAGCTTGGTGATATGCGCCTTGATCCAGGTTTGGAGGCGCGTATCCACCTTGTCGCGCGGTGGCCCGGACAGCTGTTCGTCCGCCAGCAGCCTGAAGCGCGGGGCGAGCAGCTTGTCGCCCGCCACGAGCTTGGCGACAGCCTCGCCCATCCAGCGGATGGTACCGTCATTGGCGAGCACGAAGGTATCGTCCGGCGCTTGGGAAAAGCGCTCGGCACGGGCCTCGATCTCGCCAGCCAGCGCCTTCTGGGCCGCCGCCCGCAATGCCTTGGCCTCCTGGCCATCGGCCTGGGGATCCGGGGCAAACTGAAATCCGTGCAGCCGACCGACATGCTGGCCTTCGACCAGGACGTCGCCGCTGGCGGTCACTTCCGCTTCGAGCATCGCATTCTCTCTCAAGCGCCGCATGAGTACGCTGGTCCGCCGATCAACGAACCGGCTCGCCAAACGCTCATGCAGAGCATCCGACAGTTTGTCCTCTACCTGACGGGTGGCCTCCTGCCAATGCTCAGGATCACGTAACCAGTCGGGACGGTTGGCAACAAAGGTCCAGGTGCGCACCTGCGCGATGCGGGCCGAAAGGGTATCGATATCCCCATCGGTCCTGTCCACGAGCGCGACCTGCCGACGAAACCAGTCATCCGCTATCACGCCCTGGGTCATCAACGCACGGTAAATCGTCACGATGAGATCAGCATGCGCCGCCGGCGCCACGCGCCGATAGTCCGGGATGCGGCATACTTCCCAGAGCCGGGAGACGGCTTCCTCGCCGGTCGCGAGCCGCCGGATGTCATCGTCACGGCAGGCGATGTCGAGCGCATTCACGTCGTCGGCGAGCGGCGCGCGGGTCAGCCCCTTCTCGGTCGGCAGGACTGCGAGGCTCGCCTGCAGCGCGCCGAGCGAGCGGAAATTGAGGTCGGCATTGCGCCATTGCGCCACGCGGACGGGGTCGAAGCTGTGGCTCTCCAGCGCCTCGACGAGTTCCGCCTCGAAGGGAGGACAGCGTCCGGTCGTGCCGAAGGTGCCGTCGCGCATATAGCGCCCGGCGCGTCCCGCGATCTGGCCGAACTCCGCGGGATTGAGCTGGCGAAAGCCGAAGCCGTCGAATTTCCGGTCGCCGGCGAAAGCGACATGGTTGACCTCGAGATTGAGGCCCATGCCGATGGCGTCCGTGGCGATGAGATAGTCCACCTCGCCCGATTGATAGAGCGCGACCTGCGCGTTGCGTGTGCGTGGGCTGAGCGCGCCCAGCACGACGGCGGCGCCGCCCTTCTGGCGCTTCACCAGCTCGGCGATCGTGTAGACCTCCTCCGCGGAGAAAGCGACGATGGCGGAGCGCGGCGGTAGCCGCGTGATCTTCTTCTCGCCGGTGAAGGTCAGCGTCGAGAGGCGCGGGCGCGAAACGATATTGGCGCCGGGGATGAGCGTCTCGACCAGCGGGCGCATCGTGGCCGCGCCGATGATCAGCGTCTCCGCGTAGCCGCGCCGGTTGAGGAGGCGGTCCGTAAAGATATGCCCCCGGTCGAGATCCGCCGCGAGCTGGATCTCGTCGATCGCGCAGAACGCGACGTCGAGATCGCTTGGCATCGCCTCGACGGTGGCGACCCAGTAGCGCGCGTTGGGCGGCTTGATTTTTTCCTCGCCGGTAATGAGCGCGACGGCGTCAGCGCCGACGCGTTCCACCACCCGACCGTAGACCTCGCGCGCGAGCAGCCTGAGCGGCAGCCCGATGACACCGCTGGTGTGGCCAACCATCCTTTCGATGGCGAGATGTGTCTTGCCGGTGTTGGTGGGGCCGAGAACCGCGGTTACACCGCGCGCCCGCATCTGAGGTGAGAGCGACCGTGCTGCCGTCAGGGATGAAACCATGAAACCCGATGCCGTAGAGACTGGACGGAAACGCCGTGACCGCAACTCCCGCAACGGCCCTGAACGCGATGTGGCTCGCCTTCTGTATCACATCGATACGTAAAGCGCGGCTGAATTTATGCACTGGAACGAGTCCAGAACGAATCGCGGCCGAATCGCTGACTCCTACAGAATCAGGTTTCGTTCTCACACGAGATATGGTGGTCGCCGCTTTGAATAGACACAAGTGAAATACAGCGATCGCGTCGCGATCGACTGGAACGATTCGGGAAACAACGCAGCCGCGGCTCACACACGTGCCGGAATGCTTTGAGCGCCCATGTGGGATTGGTGCGGGAAACTCGGTGTCATCCCGGAAGCCGGCTGAACTCGGGTGTTGCCGAGTTCGCCATCTTGGATCAACAAGTCGGGTCTACCCGATTTGTATGCCGCTGTCCGGAATCCAGAAACGGGCCGATTCAGCACTAATGACGCCTTGTGCAAAGGCAGATGGCCACTCACGAACCGTATCGGCTCTGGATCCCGGGCCCGAGCTTACGCTCGTCCCGGGATGACCGCGCGTGTCATTCCTAAATGTCGATTCAGCCTAAAGTCGGGGAACGTGTTCCCGCGGCTCAGTTCCGCGCGCGTACCGGCATCTGCGGACCATCGCCGTTCACATTCACGCGGGTCGCTTCGATGACGGTCGTGCCAAGCGGAGTGCGTACTGAAATGCGGTATGGGATGAAAACCCGGTCATCGCCCACAGGCATCAACCAGGCTTCCATATCCTTGTTGTTTTCCATGAATTTGGTGGCCGTCCGATCGGCCCGATGGCCGGAGATGGGCATATATCGCGCCCGGCATACGGATACGGGGCCGGAGTAGGTGGGACTGCGTACGGTCTCCTGACGAGCGTAGGACAACTTCACATCAAAGCGCGTGGCGCCGTCGAAGACGGGAATCGTGCGGTTGCAGGCCGCCTCGCTCGACGCGTTCCTGGAAGACGCCGGCATCAGCAGGGCTGAAAGCGGGTCGACCACGCCGCGCTTGTTCTGCTCGGTAACCGGTATGCGGTCCGGTCTTGGTTCGATCGGCGGCTTGATCTCGACGGCCTGCACGCTGCCGCCGGCCAAGGCCATGCGGACGGTTATCGACTTTTCGGAATTCGCCGTCGTCACGGCGAAGGTCGTGGGGAGGATGCGATCGCCGGAGATGCTGCCGGTAGACGTGGCCGCCCCCTTGCCCCCGGTGATGACGCCGGCCAGGCCCGTGAGCTGTGACCAGACATCGAGCTTGTACTGGTCTTTGAGGACATCGGCCTTGATGGCGGCAACGCCGATCTTCAGGCCGAGCAGGGAGATGTCGTAGTTGGCCTCAATCGACGCGGCGCTCGCGGGCAAAGGCGCGAGCGCCAAAAGCCCGAACATGGCTCGCCCGGGCAGAGCCCGGCGAAAGCCGCTCGCCGCGTAGCCAGCCTTGCTTTTCAAACGCCGGATCATACTGTTGCACTCTCCATCGCGCGGCGCCCGGGATCCCGCGATCTCACAAGTCGGCACGGACCACGAGCCGAATCGCTCACTTTTATCGGATGAAAATCCGTTTGAATCGTGACGCATCTTGCGTCCGATCGCAACGAAATCGCGCAGGATCCTTGACGGTGCCCGATCACATCTACTATACACGCGCAACTTTCATTCAGACATCGGCGCCTCTTGGCCCGACTGAGGTCGGAACAAGCTGCTGTTAGCTCTGCCAGAGTGCACCAACAAAGTTAAGGACTAAGCGTCATGGCGCGCCGCTGCGAACTCACGGGTAAGGCCGTTCTGTCCGGTCATCTCGTGAGCCACTCCAATCGCAAGACCAAGCGGAAGTTTCTTCCGAATCTGGTCAATGTGACCCTTCAGTCGGAAGCGCTGAGCCGTGGCGTCAAGCTGCGCATCTCGGCTGCGGCCTTGCGCTCGGTTGAGCATCGCGGTGGGCTCGATGCCTTCCTCGCGAAGGCGCCGGAGACGGACCTGGCGCAGAACCTGCGCGTCCTGAAGCGCGAAATCGCCAAGAAGCAGACGGAAGCGGTTGCCAGCTAAGGCTGGAAAGCTTCTTAGCCTCTAGGCTTTGCTGCAAGATGATCGCGCTGACGTCGTCGGCGCGATTTTTGCTATTTGCGTCGGGATCCGGCTGTGACGGGTCTTGATGTCGAAAGGGTGGTTCGGGCCGATGAATACGCCGATGAACACTTCGCGCACAGTCGCAGGTCTTGTATCGCAGCTGTGGCTGCCGGTTGCCGCGATGGCAGCTGTCGTCGTTCTGTCCAACGTCGCGGTGCAATATCCGTTCACCCCCTTCGGCCTCGCCGACTATCTCACTTGGGGCGCCTTCACCTATCCCGTGTCTTTCCTGATCACCGATCTCACCAATCGGCGCTACGGGCCGAAGCTCGCGCGCCGGCTGGTGATCGTGGGCTTCATCATCGCAGTCATCGCGTCCATCGCTGCGGCCAGCCCGCGCATCGCGATCGCCTCGGGCACGGCCTTCCTGGTCGGCCAGCTTCTCGACATCTCGGTGTTCAACAATTTGCGGCGCCTGGCCTGGTGGCGCGCCCCCCTGATCGGCAGCCTCGTGGGCTCCGCGATCGATACGGCGCTCTTCTTCACGCTCGCCTTCGCCGGTGACATCACGGATGTGGCGACCTACGGCTTTGCCGGCTTTGCGGTGACCGCGCCTGTCTGGGTGGCCTGGGCGGTCAGCGATTTCGTCGTCAAGGTGGCGATGGCGCTGCTGATGCTGCTGCCTTACGGCGCGCTGCTCAACGTCGTGCTGCCGGCCGAACGGTTCCAGCGCAGCGCGAGCTGATACATTCTTGGGTTGATGCGGCACGGTGTCTGACCGGCTGCCTTTTTATGAGGCGCCGCTCTGCGTTAGAGCTTCTGATGAATACGGAACCGCCGTGTCATTCCGGGGCGGGCCGAATGGCCCGAGCCCGGAACCCATGAACACGACGATCAATCGGGAGAGGACACAGTCGGACGCGTCTTCTTGTCAGACACCGTGTTCATGGATTCCGGGCTCCTCGCTGATGCGAGGCCCGGAATGACGGCGCCTCTCCATCCAAAACGAGATGCTCAAGCCCATCGTCTCGGCGAGCCTGCCAAGCTCTTCCGCCCGTCTGGTAAAAACCCGGCAATCCCCCAGCGGCGCTGTCCGCCTATTGCGCCTTCACTGGCGGCGCGATCGATGCGGTCTCCGGCGGAAGCAGGGCGAATTCCAGCAGCAGGGTGCGCTGGAACATCGAGAAATTGTCGTCGGAGATCAGCGTTAGGATGGTTTCGCCGGCGGCGTTCCGGTGCGCGGCCAGCCCTTCCATGTTGTCGATCTTGGCGGCGAGATCCGCGGTCAAGAGAATTTCGCCATCGACCAGGGCACCGGGATGCAGCGCGGTGCGATCGATGAGGCGCAGGCGCATGGCGAGGCTGAAGGGCGGCACGTAGCGGCGCTCCAGCAGCACAAGGTCGCCGCCCGGCAGAAATGCCATGTCGGTGATCGCAAAACCATCGTGACGGGCGACGCTGAAGCTGCCCTTCCGTGCGCCGGTGAGGATGAATCCGTCCGGACCTCCGGCGCGCGGTGGCTCCTCCGCGATGGTCACCACGGCACCCGCGACGGGGCTTCCGGGGGGCGCGACACCAATCGATTCAAGGCCTCGGTTCCTGCCGAGCGCCTTCACCTCGCGTGGAACGGGCACGACTTTGGCCGGGCCGCGCGGTCCCTCCGGCCCCCAATCGAAGCGAAGCACCTCATGCGTGCGTTCGATGGAGACATAGGCCACAGGGCCTGCCATCGCGAGGCCTTCGGTATCGTAGGAGCGCGTGGAAGCGAGTGGCCGGCCGGTTGGCGAGGGGAGCGGGCCCATGACCGCGCGGTCGAGGCCGACCATCCGCCCACCGGCCTCCGCGACATCGGCACTCAGCCAATAGCCCTTGTCGGAAATCGCTGTGAGACGCCGTCCGTCGGGCGATCGCGCCAGGCCGGAAAAGCCACCGAAGGCCGGGTGAGGGGATCGCAACTGCAAGCCGCCACGGAATTCCAGGCGGCCGAAGCGTTTGCGATCCGGACCGCTGACGGTGAAGGCCGGGATTGCCGTCGCGCTGATCGCGATCGGCTCAGGCCCCTTCGCGAGCACCTCGGACAGCGCCGCGCCCTGCGGCACGGCGACCGCGACTGCCAACATGGCGAGACCGATCCGCAGGGAGCGGTTCGTCGCCAGCCATGCGGGCAATCGTAGTTGCATGGCTTGCGATCAGGCGTAGGCCGAGCGGCGTGGACGCACACCGGCTCCGCGCTTCGGAGCGGGCTTCTCCTCGAAGAGCTCGGCCAGCTTTTCCGTCATGACGCCACCGAGTTCCTCGGCGTCGACAAGCGTGACGGCGCGCCGATAATAACGCGTGACGTCGTGGCCGATGCCGATGGCGATGAGCTCCACGGGCGAGCGCTCCTCGATCTCGGCGATGACGTGCCGGAGATGCCGCTCCAGATAGTTGCCGGGGTTGACGGACAGCGTGGAGTCGTCAACCGGGGCGCCATCCGAGATCACCATCAGGATGCGCCGCTGCTCCGGGCGGCCGAGAAGGCGCTTGTGCGCCCAATCCAGCGCTTCGCCGTCGATATTCTCTTTGAGCAGACCCTCGCGCATCATCAGGCCAAGATTGCGCCGGACCCGCCGCCATGGCGCGTCGGCCGACTTGTAGATGATGTGGCGCAGGTCGTTCAGGCGTCCCGGATTGACGGGCTTGCCGTTCTGCAGCCAGGATTCGCGCGACTGTCCGCCCTTCCAGGCGCGCGTCGTGAAGCCGAGGATCTCGACCTTGACGCCGCAGCGCTCCAAAGTGCGCGCCAGCACGTCCGCGCAGGTGGCGGCAACCGTGATCGGCCGCCCGCGCATGGAGCCGGAATTATCGATCAGCAGTGAGACGACCGTGTCCTTGAAGTCGGTGTCCTTCTCGCGCTTGAACGACAGCGGCTGGAAGGGGTCAGTCACCACCCGCGACAAGCGGGCGGGATCGAGCATGCCCTCTTCCAGATCGAACTCCCATGAGCGGCTCTGCTGCGCGAGCAGGCGCCGCTGGAGGCGGTTCGCCAAACGGGCGACCACGCCCTGGAGGTTGTCCAGCTGCTTGTCGAGATAGGAGCGCAACCGCGCCAATTCTTCCGGATCACACAGGTCCTCGGCCGCGATCACCTCATCGAACTGGTTCGTGTAAACGCGATAATCCGGGCCACGCGGCTCATTGTGACGGGGTGGCGGCGGGCGCCAGGCCTCGTCGGCGTCGTCTTCGTCGAAGGCGTCGCTGTCGTCAGGCACCTCGCCCTGCGGCGCTTCCGCCGTCTCGCTGGTGCCGTCCTCCATCTCGTCGCTGGCTTCGTCCGTGAGCTCGATGTCGCCCTGCTCGGCGCTGGCATCCTCCTGGGATTCGCCCTCGCCTTGCTCCTGTTTGTCGCCTTCTTCCTGGCTGTCGTCGGATTCGTCCTGTTCGCCCTCGCTCTCGGCGTCGTCGGCCATGTCGAGATGCGTCAGGAGGTCACGGATCCCGCGTGCAAAGCTCCGCTGATTCTCGATGGCGCCGAGCAGGCTGTCGAGATCCTTGCCGGCCTTCGCCTCGATGACGTCCCGCCAGAGATCGACGATCCCCTGGGCCGCGGCCGGGGGCGCGCGGCCGGTCAGGCGCTCGCGCACCAGCAGGGCGATTGCATCCTCGATGGGCGCATCGTCACGATCGGTGATGCCTTGGAGGTTCGCGCGCTGGAAGCGCTCCTCCAGCACGGCGGTCAGGTTGTCACCGACCCCCGTCATCCGGCGCGCGCCGATCGCCTCCACACGCGCCTGCTCCACCGCATCGAAGACGGCGCGCGCGGCCGCGCCCTGCGGCGCCAGCTTGCGATGCGTCACATCGTTGTGGCAGGCGAGCCGCAGCGCCATGGCATCGGCCTGGCCCCGCAGCAGGGCAACGTCGTGGGGCGACATCCGCCTGGGCGGCTCGCTCAGGCGCGCCCGGCCGGGCGTCAGGGCCGGCTTGTCCGCCGAGAAGGCGACCTCAAGCTCCGGCTGCCGCGCGATGGCGCGCAATGTCGTCGCCACCGCTTGCTTCAGCGGCTCGGTCGGCGCCTCCTTGGGCGAGGACGGCTTGCGATTGGAAATGGACATGGGTCTCCTGCCACCGGCCGATCAGGGGATCGGCCGCGACGGCTCCATCATCAGCTCAGGGCGACGTTCACAGTCGATTCCGGCAGCTCCTTGCCAAAGCAGCGCTGGTAGAACTCGGCCACCAGCGAGCGTTCGAGTTCATCGCACTTGTTGAGGAAGGTCAGCCGGAAGGCGAAAGCGATGTCATTGAAGATATCCGCATTTTCCGCCCAGGTGATCACCGTGCGCGGCGACATCACCGTCGACAGGTCGCCGTTGATGAAGGCGTTGCGGGTCATATCCGCCACGCGCACCATCTTGCTCACGGTGTCGCGGCCGGCCGCGTCGCGATAGTGCGGCGACTTGGCCACCACGATGTCGACCTCGCGGTCATGCGGCAGATAGTTCAGCGTCGCCACGATCGACCAGCGGTCCATCTGGCCCTGGTTGATCTGCTGCGTGCCGTGGTAGAGGCCGGAGGTGTCGCCAAGGCCCACCGTGTTGGCGGTGGCGAACAGCCGGAAGGCCGGATGCGGGCGGATGACGCGGTTCTGGTCGAGCAGCGTCAGGCGGCCCGAGACCTCAAGCACGCGCTGGATCACGAACATCACGTCCGGGCGGCCGGCGTCATATTCGTCGAACACGAGCGCGATATTGTTCTGCAACGCCCAGGGCAGCATGCCATCACGGAACTCGGTGACCTGCATGCCGTCCTTCACCACGATCGCGTCCTTGCCGACGAGATCGACGCGGCTGACGTGGCTGTCGAGGTTGACGCGCACGCACGGCCAGTTGAGGCGCGCGGCGACCTGTTCGATATGGGTCGACTTGCCCGTGCCGTGATAGCCCGTGATCATCACGCGTCGGTTGCGGGCAAATCCGGCGAGGATAGCGAGGGTGGTGTCCCGATCGAACAGATAGTCCGGGTCGAGGTCGGGTACATGCTCGTCAGGCTCGGAATAGGCGGGCACTTCGAGATCGGTATCGATGCCGAACACCTTTTGCACGGACAGCTTCATGTCCGGGATGCCTGACTTGTTCTCACTCGTCGCTTGCATAGGTCCTCTCACTCCGTCGCGGCAAGCTCATGCCGCTCGTGGGGCGATTCACATAAGTTCTCACGCCGCTGATGCGATATCGCGCCACGATAACCATGGATTGCCGTCAGGTCTCTGCCAGCACCTCTCCACAGCCGGGGGCCATGGGAGGGGTGGGCGTACAGCGACCCTCAAAACGAGATACAGGGCCGCGTGCAAACAGGCAAATGGGGGAGCGCGTCGCATGGCGAAAATAAGCCGCGGCAGAAGCGCCCGCCAGGGGCCGCAGACGCATCGTCATTCCCGGAAAAGCCCTGTTCAGCACAATCCAAGCGCCTTCAAAGTGTTGTAGGCGCGGATAATGGCTTGCAGCCGCTCCTCGAAGGCGCGGTCCCCGCCATTCGCGTCAGGGTGAAAACGCTTCACCAGCAACTTGTAGCGAGCCTTGATCGTGACCGCGTCCACCCCTTCGTCGAGGCCAAGCGTGTCGAGCGCCTGCAGCGCGGGCTTGGAGAGCTTCGGCTTGGCTTCTTCCTGGCGCGCCGCCTGGTTGAACGCCCGCGCGCCGAAGACGCCAAACGGATCCTCCACATTGGCTCCGGCCGCCTTGCCGTTCTCACCGGCCGAACGCGTGGCGCCGCGCGCTGCCGCGTTCATGCCCATCGTCCAGGTAGGGCGGTGGCCGAGGACGGCGTCTTTCTGGAAAGCGGCCACGGCATCATCGCTCATGCCGTTGAAATAATTGTAGGACTGATTGTAGGCGCGCACGTGCTCCAGGCAGAAGCGCCAGTATTCGTTCTCGTGTCCGCGTCCCTTTGGCGCGCGATGGTCGCCCGGCTTGTCGCAACCGGGATGCTCGCACGTATGGGTTGCCGCTGCCGTCGGCTTGCTGGCCGTCGACTTCACCCGGATGCGATCGAAGAGGCGCGAATTCAGATTCATGACCATCAGATTATGTTTGCGCGAACAGCATGGACAAGTGGTTTAAAGACACGGCAGCCCCGCCATAAACTCGACCCTGGCCTTGGCTGGAGCCTCAACCGCGGGGTTTGATCCGCGGACTGAGGCATTCGCACCCGATGGCGACGACCCGCACGGAGCCGCGTCCCTTGCAGCTTCCCCTCGGGCTATCCTCGGACTACGAACGTGTGACCCACTTCGCGAGAAGGAGCCCCCATGGTCCGCGCCGACAGGATCAGTGCCAAGCTAACCGCCGGTCTCAAGCCGCTCGCACTGAGCGTCATCGACGAGTCGCACCAGCATGCCGGACATGGCGGCTGGCGTGAAGGCGGAGAAACACATTACCGCATCACTATCGTCGCGGATGCTTTTACAGGCAAGTCACGCCTGGACAGGCACAGACTCGTCAACGCGCTTCTCAAGGATGAGTTCGACGATGGCCTGCACGCTCTCGCGATAGAAGCGGCAGCGCCTGGCGAGGCTGTGCGTGGCATTTGACTGTCATATTCTGCCCCGATGATGAGGCATGAGCAGCTAATATGGTGGCGTTCTTGGCGATCTGGTAACTTTTCTCGTGGGAAACTATGGGCCTTGCCCGGAACCTGCCGTATTATACGGCTAGCAGTCGCCCCGTTCGGGCGGCTGGCCTCGATGTTAAGCGTCGAGAAACGTTGACCGTTATCCGCTGCGTGTGACTGCAGGATCGTGTGAGTGCGTGCGGGACATTGCCGGCCTCCCGGGGAGGGTGGCATCCTGTGCCCCTTGATTAAGGTTGGATAATGACGAATGTGATCTCTCGTTGGGCGGTTGCCTCTCTCGTCGCCGTGGGGGGCACCGGCATTTCGATAGCATCCATCGCGCCGGCGAGCGCCAATCCGACCTTGGTCGTTGATGTCGCCAGCGGGCGTGTGCTTCAGTCCTCGCAAGCCTCCGATCTCTGGTATCCGGCTTCGCTCACGAAGCTGATGACGACCTATCTCGTTTTCCAGGAGATCAAGGCAGGCCGGCTCGGCCTCGAGACGCCGCTCAAGGTGTCCGCACGCGCGGCCGCGGAAAAGCCGTCGAAGATCGGCGTCCGGCCGGGATCCGAGATCACCGTCGACAACGCGCTCAAGATGATGCTCGTGAAGTCGGCGAACGACATTGCCGTGGTTCTGGCCGAAGGCGTCAGCGGTTCCGTCGAGGCGTTCGTTGCCCGCATGAACCAGACCGCCCAGTCGATCGGGATGTACGACAGCTATTTCGCGAACCCCAATGGCATGCCGGACGACCGCGCCCGCACGAGCGCGCGCGACCTTGCGGTGCTCGCCCGCTCGTTGATTGTCGATTTCGCCCCCTATCGCGGCTATTTCGAAATCGGCTCCATCCAGCTCGGCAAGCGGACGTTCCAGAACACCAACGGCCTCGTCGGACGCTATCCCGGGTCCACCGGCATGAAGACCGGCTTTGTCTGCGCGTCCGGGTTCAATGTGGTGGCCACAGCCCAGCAGGGCAATCGTGAGCTTCTCACCGTGGTGCTTGGAGCGCCCTCTGCCGTGCAGCGCACGATTCAGGCCGCCGAATTGTTTGATGCCGGCTTTTCGCAATGGAGCGGGAGCGGGCAATCCGTCGACAGCTTGCCGCGCGCGGCGCAAACGGCGCCTGTCAATCTCTACAACGAGATCTGCGGCAAGAATCGCGCGCCCTATCTCGTTGACGATGATAATGCGGCGCCCGTCAGTGCCTCCGCCAGCGATGGCGGTAGTCTCGCGAGCTTCTTCTCCAGCGGGCAGCGTGTGAATGGTGCCGCCGCCGTGCGCGGATCCTCGCCGAACCGTTTGGCTCCGCGTGAGAAATTCGTCCCGCTCGCGGTTTTCGTTGGCCGCACGCCGGGTGCGGAGCCGGACCCGGCCGCCGCCGTGGCGGAAGCGGCGAAGGCGAAGTCGGCCAAAACCACCAAGCAGGCGGCGAAAACCAACGCCACGGGGCGCAAGCAGATCGAGATCAGCCGTTCCGGCAAGGGTGTGCCCGCCGCAAGCGCCACCGCCTTTGCGCCGGTCGAGCAGCCGGGTGGCAGCGCTTCGGGCGCCCTCCAGAAAGCCATCAAGCCCGCCAAGAAGACCGCGCCGGCTGACAAGGCTGCCACGACCAAGGCCACCACCAAGACGACATCGGCCAAAGCCGCAGCGCCAACGCCTCGCCCGGCTGCCAAGGCTGAGCCCACCGCGAAAGGCACGGCAAAGAACAAGCCGTTGAGCCTGAATTCGGGCAAGGATTAAGCGCGACAGCGGATATCGGGCATGCGCAAAGCGCATGTTCTGCTGGAAGTGATATAATGTTACATAAAGGGCGGGGCGCTGATGTCTCGCCCTTTTTTTGTTGTGTTTGCCTGATGGCCCCCCATGTCCATCGTGCGCTGCGCTGTAAGATCCGCTGAGGAAAGTGACAGATGACCTTGCCAGAGGAACCGCGCCGGGCGCCGCGCCCGAAGGGGCCGATACCCGCGATACCGCTGACGATCCTCACCGGCTTCCTCGGAGCGGGGAAGACGAGCCTTCTCAACGCTCTGCTGCGAGAGCCGGATCTGGCAGACACCGTCGTCATCATCAATGAATTCGGTGAGATCGGCCTCGATCATCTTCTCGTCGAGAAGGCCGACGAGGGCATGGTGACCCTGGCCTCGGGATGCCTGTGCTGCACGATCCGCGGCGATCTCATTTCCACCCTGGAGGATCTGCTGCGCCGCCGCGACAACGGCCGCATCATGACCTTCCGTCGCGTGGTCATCGAGACCACGGGTCTGGCAGACCCGGCCCCCGTGCTGCACACGGTTCTCTATCACCCCTATCTCGCCAAGAGGTTTGCGATCGACGGCGTGATCACCGTCGTCGATGCGGTGAACGGCGCGGCGACGCTCGATGCCCATATCGAGGCGCTGAAGCAGGCGGCTGTCGCCGACCGCCTTGTCATCAGCAAGGCGGATCTGCCGGAAGCGAGCCGGGAAGGCCTCTCGGTGCTGAAGCATCGCCTTCAGGCACTCAACCCGGCCGCGCCCATCCTCGACATCGCCCGTGGCGAGGCCACGCCTGCCGCCCTGCTCGGGATCGGGCTCTACGACATCGATGGCAAGATCGCCGATGTGCGCGCCTGGCTGCAGGCCGAGGCGTTCGATGGCGAGAATGGTGCTCAGCATGGCGATCACCACGCCCATGATCACCACGCCCATGATCATGAACATGGCCATGAGCACGCGCACAGCCACCACGGTCACGGCCACAGGGACCATCATCACGACGTGAATCGTCATGACGCGCGCATCCGCGCGTTCTGCCTGACCAGCGCGCGGCCGATCACCGCCCATAATCTCGATCTGTTCCTTGATCTCCTGCGCGCCTCCCACGGCCCCAATCTGCTGCGGGTCAAGGGCCTCGTCGCGCTTGCCGATGATCCCGACCACCCGATGGTCATCCATGGCGTGCAGCACGTCTTCCACCAGCCCATTCGGCTGGAGAGATGGCCGGATGGCGACCACCGCAGCCGTCTGGTCTTCATCCTGCGCGATCTCGATGAGAGCTTCGTGTCGCGTTTGTGGAACGCCTTCCTCGGCGAACCCTCGATCGACGCTCCCGACGCCGCGGCCCTGACGGCCAATCCCCTGGCACTCGGCGGTGGGCGGTAGGCGAAGGCCGAACGCGTTGAATCGCTGAAACTCCCCCATCATGGCCGGGCTCGCTCCGGCCATGATGCCGACGAGCCCAGAATTTGTCAGGCGACATCTCTCATCGCCTTGCGATCGCCTGGGGCGTATGATTTCGGCACAGCGCCCGAATGTCCCAACGGCCCATCGGTCGGCCCCCAAAGCGGGCCGATGATGAACCTCGATCCATCGCGTCGCGGCATGGAGCGGAATGGGCCGCACCGGGATCGCCGGCCTGACGCTCGCTCCGCGCCGCATCCCGATTTGGAAACAGTAATAAATACAAATGCTTCTTTAGGTGCGCCGTCGACCGTGCCACAAACTGTAACCCGCGACTTCCTGTTTCAGTAACCGCGCCGTGCGATGAAGATGCCGGGTTGGCATCGGTAGGGCTTTATTGTCATCCACTCCGGTCTATCCTATGGCACAAGACTTGTGCTGCCTGACCACAAAACCCCGATCCGTCGGGGAGTTGTCCTCTTCCGGGACAAGGCAGGTCGAGCAGGGTGGGATTCGGAATGTCCGACGTCTTTCCGTCCGTAGTTGCCGAACACGCAACAACTGGACCCGTTTTGCGGACCTCCACCGCAGAGCGCATCCGGCTCGTCCCGATGCCCGGGCCGCATCCTGTCCCGATCGCCGTCGACGCGCCGCTCACGGTCGAGCAGCGCCTGCTTCGCAACATGGGGGAATACGAGGAAGCCTGGGCCGATCTCGCAAGCCGGACGCTCGAAGAAAACCCATTCTATACGCCGGCGTTCGCCGGTCCGGCCGTGCAACATCTGCCGGACGGTCGCCATGTGACAGCGATCCTTGTATGGGGCGGGCCGGCGGAACAGCGCGTGCTCGTCGGCTTCTTTCCCGTGATCCTGCCTCGTTCAGGTGTGCTGCCCGCGGCGGCGCGCCTTTGGCAGCCGCCGTTGATGGCCTTTGGCGTGCCGCTGGTCGATCGTGATCATGCGCAGGGTGTCATCGCGTCCTTCCTTGATCATCTGGGCCGCCGCGGCATGCGCGGGACCGGCGTGCTGTTCCAGCTCCTGGCGGAGGAGGGGCCCTTCGCGGTCGCGCTACGTGCGGTGATCGGCGAGACGGATCGTCAGATGCGGGTTTTCGCCCGCCATCGCCGTGCCATCCTGCCGGCATCCAGCAGCCCGGGCAGTTTCGTGACGCTCCAGTCTGCCCGTAAGCGCAAGGAACTGCGTCGCCAGCTGCGCCGGCTCGAGGATCTCGGCACGGTCAGTTTCACCCGCGCCTGCACGCCGCTCGAGGTGCGAGACGCGGTCGAGCGTTTCCTCGCGATCGAGGCGTCCGGCTGGAAGGCGAGGGCCGGCACGGCCATCCTCCAGCAAACCGGGGACGTTGCATTCCTGCGCACCATGACCCGCCGGATGGCGCATGAGGGACGCTGCGAGGTGCATGTCCTGAACGTCGGTCAGCGCGCTATCGCTGCCGGCATCGTCCTGAGAAGCGGGGACGAGGCCTTTTTCTGGAAGATTGCCTATGACGAGGCCTTTGCTCGCTTCTCGCCCGGGGTGCAGCTGACGCTCGCGCTCAGCCACGCGCAGCTGGACGATCGGACGATCGCCTACACCGATTCCTGCGCGATCGCCAACCATCCGATGATCGATCATCTCTGGCACGGACGCCTGACCATCTCCGATGTCCTTGTGGGAGCCCGTCCTGGCTCCTCACTCGCCGTGCGTTTTCTCGCGATGCATGAGGAGGGACGCCGCAAGCTGCGGGTGACGGCCAAGGTCGCGCGCCAGCGCGTTGCCGGCTGGCTGGCTCGCCGCGGCTAGAGACGGACCGATCTCAGTGGATCGCTGAGATCCGGTGTTGGTCCCCGGCAGCCCGCGCGTCGGCGTGTTGGTGTTGCTGTATCTTAAAAAAGTAACGGCCGCCCAAAAAGGGCGGCCGTGTCAAATCTCGCTATATGCGGAGCGCGATGCTCAGCGCAGAACCTGCATGCGCAGCTCTGTCAGGCGCATCAGCCGCGTCGAGGCTGCCAGCCGGCCCGCGTCATTTGTGGCCGAAGCCACCAACGTCTCGACGGTCGTGATCTCGATCTGCAGCGTCTCGGCGGTCAGTTCCGCGACCGGAACCGCATAATCCGCCAGGATCGAAATGTTGTCTGGGCGGATTTCGGCGATGCCGCCGCGCACGAACAGGCGTTGTGAGGCACCCGCGCCGGAGTCGATGGTGATGATTCCCGGCTGCAGGACGGCGATGACAGGCGCATGGCCCGGCATCACCTGCATTTCGCCTTCGACCGAGGGGACGATGACGCTGGCGACGTCGCCCGAGAAGAGAAGTCTTTCGGGCGCGACCAGCTCAAGCGGAACGGTGGCCATGGCTCAATCTCTTTCGATCTCGCGCGCGTCTGGAGCGCAGTAAATTCAATCCCTGGCAGACCTGGCCGGCTTGTGGCCAGGCGCCTGGTTTCTCCGCCTCGGATGCGCGTCCAGCGCGCATCCTCGTGTCGTGCCCGCTGCTTACGCGGCCTCGGCGGCGAGGCGCTGGGCCTTCTCGACTGCCTGCTCGATGGTGCCGACCATGTAGAAGGCAGCTTCCGGCAGATGGTCATACTGGCCTTCGACGAGACCCTTGAAGCCCTTGATGGTGTCTTCGAGGGCAACGAGCTGGCCGGGCGCGCCGGTGAACACTTCGGCGACGAAGAACGGCTGGCTGAGGAAGCGCTCGATCTTGCGGGCGCGGGCCACCGTGGTCTTGTCCTCTTCCGAGAGCTCATCCATGCCCAGGATCGCGATGATGTCCTGGAGGGACTTATAGCGCTGCAGGAGCTGCTGCACGCGGCGGGCCACGTCGTAGTGCTCCTCACCGACGATCTGCGGCGACAGCATGCGCGAGGTGGAGTCGAGCGGGTCCACGGCCGGATAGATGCCCTTTTCCGAGATCGCGCGCGACAACACGGTCGTGGCGTCCAAGTGGGCGAAGGAGGCGGCAGGCGCCGGGTCGGTCAAGTCGTCGGCGGGCACGTAGATGGCCTGCACCGAGGTGATCGAACCCTTGGTGGTGGTGGTGATGCGCTCCTGCAGCTGGCCCATGTCGGTGGCCAGCGTCGGCTGATAACCCACGGCCGAGGGGATGCGGCCGAGAAGCGCCGACATTTCCGAACCCGCCTGGGTGAAGCGGAAGATGTTGTCGATGAAGAACAACACGTCCTGGCCCTGATCGCGGAACTGCTCGGCGACCGTGAGGCCGGTCAGCGCGACGCGGGCGCGGGCGCCCGGAGGCTCGTTCATCTGGCCGAACACCAGGGCGCATTTGGAACCGGCGGTCGAGCCGTTGTTCTCATGCGGGTCCTTGTTCACGCCCGACTCGATCATTTCGTGATAGAGGTCGTTGCCTTCGCGGGTGCGCTCGCCGACGCCGGCGAACACCGAGTAGCCGCCGTGGGCCTTGGCGATGTTGTTGATCAGTTCCTGGATCAGCACGGTCTTGCCGACGCCGGCGCCGCCGAACAGGCCGATCTTGCCGCCGCGGGCATAAGGAGCAAGCAGGTCAACGACCTTGATGCCGGTGACGAGGATCTGCGCGTCCGTCGACTGCTCGGAATAGCTGGGCGCCTCGGCATGGATCGGGCGGAGCGCCTCGGCGGGCACCGGGCCAGCTTCGTCGACCGGCTCGCCGATGACGTTCATGATGCGGCCGAGCGTACCGGCGCCAACCGGCACCATGATCGGAGAACCCGTGTCCGTGACCGGCTGGCCGCGAACAAGACCTTCGGTCGTGTCCATGGCGATGCAGCGCACCGTCGATTCACCGAGCTGCTGGGCGACTTCGAGAACAAGGCGATTGCCGTGGTTCGTCGTTTCCAGCGCGTTCAGGATTTCCGGCAGGTGCCCGTCGAACTGAACGTCGACGACGGCACCGATGACCTGAGCGACGCGCCCACTCGTTACCGGCTCTTGCTTCGTTACCATGGGGAAACTCCCGTCCGAGCCCGTCCGGGCCTCATCAAACTATAATAAATGCCGCCTGGGCGACCTTCGTCACAATGCGTCAGACCGCCTCGGCGCCCGAGATGATCTCGATCAGTTCCTTCGTGATCATCGCCTGACGCGAGCGGTTGTAGAGCTGCGTCTGCTTCTTGATCATCTCGCCGGCGTTGCGCGTGGCGTTATCCATGGCGGACATCTGCGCACCGTAGAACGAAGCGTTGTTCTCGAGCAGGGCGCCGAAAATCTGGACGGCCAGATTGCGGGGCAGCAGCGTGGCGAGGATCTCTTCCTCATCCGGCTCGTAGTCATAGACGAGACCGGCGACTTCACCGTCATCGGCGGCCTCGACATTGGCCGGAATGATCTGCTGGGCCGTCGGGACCTGGGCAATGACCGAGCGGAAACGCGAGAAGAACAGCGTCGCCACGTCGAACTTGCCTTCGTGGAACAGGCTGATGATCTTCTGCGCAATTTCATCGGCGTGTTCGAAGCCAAGCACCCTGACCGAGCGTAGCTCGACGAGCTCGATGATATCTTTGGCGAAATTACGACGCAGCTGATCATAGCCCTTCTTGCCGACGCAGAAGAACTTGACGCGCTTGCCTTCGGCTATCAGCGCGTTGGCGCGCTCGCGGGCGAGGCGGACGATCGCCGAGTTGAAAGCGCCGCACAGGCCACGTTCGCCCGTGCAGACGATGAGGAGATGCGTCTCGTTCTGACCCGTGCCGACCAAGAGGCGGGGCGCGCCCTCGCGGGAGGGCATCGCGTTCGCCAGATTGGCCAGGACATGCGACATGCGCTGCCCATAGGGGCGAGCGGCCTCAGCGGCCATCTGGGCACGACGGAGCTTCGCCGCGGCCACCATCTGCATGGCCTTGGTGATCTTCTGCGTCGCTTTGACGGAGGCGATGCGATTGCGAAGGTCTTTTAAGCTCGGCATCAGGACCTACCCTCTCCCCATGCGGGGGAGAGCTGGAGAGGGGATGAAGCGCAAACGCGGGAGAGATCAGCAGCTGCCTTTCTCTCCCCGCCCGCCCCTGCAAGAGGAGACAGGCTTCTCGCGAATGCGCCCAGCGTCAACACGGACAGGCTGTTACGCAAACGTCGCCATTACGCGAACGTCTTGGCAACATCCTCGACCGCAGCCTTGAGCTTGCCAGCGGTGTCGTCGGAGAGATCCCTAGAGGTGCGGATCGCCTCGAGAATCTCCGGATGCTTGGTGCGGACCGCGCCGAGCAGCGCTTCCTCGAAACCGCGCACACGGTTGACCGGCAGCGGATCGAGATAGCCGTTCACGCCGGCGTAGATCACCACGACCTGCTCTTCCATGGTGAGCGGGGAGAACTGTCCCTGCTTCAGAAGCTCGGTGAGGCGCGCGCCGCGGTTCAGAAGACGCTGGGTGGTCGCGTCGAGGTCCGAGCCGAACTGGGCGAAGGCTGCCATTTCGCGATACTGCGCGAGCTCGCCCTTGATCTTGCCGGCGACCTTCTTCATCGCCTTCGTCTGCGCCGAGGAGCCGACGCGCGACACGGACAGACCGACGTTCACTGCCGGGCGGATACCCTGGTAGAAGAGGTCCGTCTCAAGGAAGATCTGGCCGTCGGTGATCGAGATCACGTTGGTCGGGATGTAGGCCGACACGTCGTTCGCCTGCGTCTCGATGACCGGGAGCGCGGTCAGCGATCCCTTGCCGCTCGCATCGCTCATCTTGGCGGCGCGCTCCAACAGGCGGGAGTGCAGGTAGAACACGTCGCCCGGGTAAGCCTCGCGGCCCGGCGGGCGGCGCAGCAGAAGCGACATCTGACGGTAGGCGACGGCCTGCTTGGACAGGTCGTCATAGATGATCACGGCATGCATGCCGTTGTCGCGGAAGAACTCGCCCATGGCGCAGCCAGCGAACGGCGCCAGGAACTGCATCGGGGCGGGGTCGGAAGCGGTGGCCGCCACGACGATCGAGTACTCGAGAGCGCCCTGCTCCTCGAGAACCTTCACGAACTGGGCGACGGTGGAGCGCTTCTGGCCGATGGCGACGTAGACGCAGTAGAGCTTCTGCTGCTCGTCGGCGCCAGCCACATTGAGCGACTTCTGGTTGAGGATGGTGTCGAGCGCGACGGCGGTCTTGCCGGTCTGGCGGTCGCCGATGATGAGCTCGCGCTGGCCGCGGCCGATCGGGATCAGGGCGTCGATCGCCTTGAGGCCGGTCGCCATGGGCTCGTGCACGGACTTGCGCGGAATGATACCCGGCGCCTTCACGTCGACCTGGCGACGCTCGGAGGACACGATCGGGCCCTTGCCGTCGATCGGGTTGCCAAGGGCGTCGACGACACGGCCGAGGAGGCCCTTGCCGACGGGCACGTCCACGATGGCGCCCGTGCGCTTCACGGTCTGGCCTTCGGCGATCTCACGGTCGGAACCGAAGATCACAACGCCGACGTTGTCCGTCTCGAGGTTGAGCGCCATGCCGCGCACACCCGATTCGAACTCCACCATTTCACCGGCCTGGACATTGTCGAGGCCATAGCAACGGGCGATGCCGTCACCAACCGAGAGGACCTGTCCGACCTCGGTGACCTCAGCCTCCTGGCCGAAGTTCTTGATTTGCTCTTTGAGGATTGCGGAAATTTCCGCGGCGCGGATGTCCATCAGCCGACCTCTTTCAACGCGAGACGGATCGAATTCAGTTTGGAGCGCAGGCTGGCATCGATCATACGGCTGCCGAGCTTGACGATGAGACCGCCGATGATGGCGGGGTTAACCTTGACGTTGAGCGCGATGCTGCCACCGGCGACGTCCTTCAGCGCGGCCTCGATGTCGGCCAGCATCTTGGGAGAAGGCTGTTCCGCGAGCGTCACTTCCGCGCGGACGATGCCCTTCTTGTCGGCGACGAGGCTCTTGTAAGCCTCGATCATGCCCGGAAGGGCGAACAGCCGGCGTTTCGACGCGACGAGGCGAATGAAATTCGCTGTGAGGCCGCCGATACCGGCTTTGGCGAGAATGGCCGTGACGGCCTTCTCCTGCTCCTCGGCGGAGAACACGGGGCTCTTGACCAAGCGGGCGAGGTCAGGGCTCTCCGCGATCAGACCACTGAATCGGTCGAGGTCGGCACCGACGGCATCCACCGCCTTTGCTTCCTCTGCGAGATCGAGCAACGCCTTTGCATAGCGCTCCGCGACACCCGACACCATTGCACCCCCGTTAGCCACCGGGCCTCTCTTTCGTCTCAAGGGCGACGTCGTCACCGATCGCTCGGCGGCGCCTAACCCTGTTTGGCTATCTTCTGATAGGGTTGGGACAAGCTGAACCCTTAATCCCAAGACGGGGGTGCACTAGCATAAGGATGCGGGCTGTGCAACCGAACCCGGCACACTTTCGCCGCCTTTGCGTAGTCGCGCCCGCGTGAGTCGAAACTTGGGGAATGGCGGTGTGCGCGCCAGATCGTTCTGATGCGCGTGCGCGAGCGAGGCGACGCCGGCGGCTCGTCCCGACCCTGGAGTGCCTCCCGGTGCGGACTGTGCTAAGTCTTTGCCTTTGGTGATTTGGGCAGGAGGGCTGGTGGATGCCGCGCGCGGAACGCATTGCCGGGATGAAGGACGACGTCATTGCGTGGCGTCGGGATCTGCATGCGCATCCCGAATTGCTCTATGAGGTCACACGGACAGCCGGCGTCGTCGCCGACAAGCTGCGCGGCTTCGGTTGTGACGAGGTTGTGACCGGCATCGGCCGCACGGGCGTCGTGGGGATCATTCGCGGGAAGGGCGCCGGGCCGGTGATCGGCCTCAGGGCGGACATGGACGCGCTCCCCATCGAGGAGGAGACGAATCTTCCCTATCGCTCGACGGCGCCGGGCCTGATGCATGCCTGCGGCCATGACGGTCACACCGCCATGCTTCTCGGCGCGGCGCGCTATCTCGCCGAGACACGCGACTTTGCTGGCACGGCGGTGGTCATCTTCCAGCCGGCGGAGGAAGGTGGGGCCGGCGCCAAGGCGATGCTCGACGACGGCCTTCTGGATCGCTTCGGCATCCAGGAGGTCTACGGCATGCATAATATGCCGGGCATGGTTCCCGGCAGCTTCGCGATCCGGCCCGGCGCGATGCTGGCGGCCGCGGATCGTTTCCGCATCGTCATCGAGGGCAAGGGCAGCCACGCCGCGCATCCGCACGAGGGCATCGACAGCGTCGTCGCGGCCAGCCAGCTTGTGCTGGCGCTGCAGACGATCGTCGCGCGCAATGTCGACCCGTTGAAGAACGCGGTGGTTTCGGTCACGACCATCAATGGTGGTGATGCCTTCAATGTGCTGCCGCAGCGTGTGACGCTGACCGGCACGGTCCGCACGCTCGATCCCGCGATCCGCGATCTCTGCGAGGAGCGGCTGACGGCGCTGGCGCGTGCCATTCCGGCCGCGCTCGGGGCGACGGCCGAGGTCGAGTTCTGGCGCGGCTATCCCGTCACCATGAACAATCCCGATGCAGCGCGCTTCGCGGCCGATGTCGCCCAAGGGATATCGAGCACCGGTGAGGTCGACAGGAGCATCCTGCCGATCATGGGCGCCGAGGACTTCTCCTACATGCTCGAGGAGCGGCCCGGCGCTTTCATCTTCATTGGCAACGGCGACAGCGCCGGGCTTCATCATCCGCGCTATAACTTCAACGACGAGATCGTGACGGCCGGCATCGGCTATTGGGCGAGCCTCATCGAGGCCCGCTGCGGCGCTGCTGCCTGAAGCAAGGCTGCCCAAGTCGGCTTGGGATGCCGGAGTGAGCGGTCTCTGGCCGCGACCGGGCAGCCAATTGTCGCAGCGTTCATTCGAGCGCCTGATGGACATTCTCGACCCTCCCCGTCCCACGTGGCTGCCGCGGGCCCGGTGATCTGGCACGTCAAGCCTGAGCGTCGGCCGGGCGGCTTGCGGGCGGATCGCGATGCCTTGGGCAGGTTCGCAGGTGCTTCCAGGACATTTGGTAGGGGCGCTGAGGCTTCCGTCCCTGCAAGTGTCTATTGCGCAAAAAGCAACATATCGACCACAAGTTTCTTATTCGATCGTATTAATTTTTGAATCTTTTGTATTTGTTTATGTTTTCTATTATATAGACATATAAATATAGTATATCACCGAAAAAATTATGTATGAGTCTATATTCCACGCGTGATAATTCACGCGAGGGAATGTGATGAATCAAATTCTTGATAATAATAGATTTAAGCGCGAAGACGTCGAGCTTCTTGAGGGTGATGAGACCTTCAAACTGGAGCTCGAAGCCCTTCAAAGGAGAGCGCTAGAGAGAATAGCAAAGCAGAAGGCTGAGGCGCTCGCGGCCGAGCAGAAGGCACAGGCTGAAGCCGAGGCGGCGCAGAAGCTCGCGGATGAGCAGAAGGCGCAGGCTGAAGCCGAGGCGGCGCAGAAGCTTGCGGCCGAGCAGAAGGCACAGGCTGAAGCCGAAGCGGCGCAGAAGCTCGCGGATGAGCAGAAGGCACAGGCTGAAGCCGAGGCGGCGCAGAAGCTCGCGGATGAGCAGAAGGCGCAGGCTGAAGCCGAAGCGGCGCAGAAGCTCGCGGATGAGCAGAAGGCGCGGGCTGAAGCCGAAGCGGCGCAGAAGCTCGCGGATGAGCAGAAGGCGCAGGCTGAAGCCGAGGCGGCGCAGAAGCTTGCGGCCGAGCAGAAGGCACAGGCTGAAGCCGAGGCGGCGCAGAAGTTTGCGGCCGAGCAGAAGGCACAGGCTGAAGCCGAAGCGGCGCAGAAGCTCGCGGATGAGCAGAAGGCGCAGGCTGAAGCCGAGGCGGCGCAGAAGCTCGCGGATGAGCAGAAGGCGCAGGCAGAAGCCGAAGCGGCGCAGAAGCTCGCGGATGAGCAGAAGGCGCAGGCTGAAGCCGAAGCGGCGCAGAAGCTTGCGGATGAGCAGAAGGCGCAGGCTGAAGCCGAAGCGGCGCAGAAGCTCGCGGATGAGCAGAAGGCGCAGGCTGAAGCCGAAGCGGCGCAGAAGCTTGCGGCCGAGCAGAAGGCGCAGGCAGAAGCCGAAGCGGCGCAGAAGCTCGCGGATGAGCAGAAGGCACAGGCTGAGGCTGAGGCGACCCAGAAGCTTGCGACTCAACAGTCATGGATCTCCGACGTGGCGCAAAAGGTCGGTGAGCTGGAGGGAATCCAGCTGCACGACGTGCAGTACCAGCTGAAGTCACGTGACGCGGGAAGTTGGGATATGCCGTCCGAGGAGAAGGCGGTCTTCGCTCAGGCCTATGACAAGGCTATCGAAAGACTGGCCTCGCCGATGTTCGAGGCCGTGAAGCAGACCATCCAAACGCCCGCTCTGGCCGAAGCGCCGAAGTTGGAGGTCGGTACGGCGGCATGGGTTGACGCAGTATTGAAAGCGGCCGAGGAGCAGGTCCAACCCCTGAAGGACGCTATCGGGAAGTTGGAGTTGGATGACTGCAAGCAGTGCGACACACAGATCGAGCAAGCGCGGCTAGAGGCCCAGGATGCGGTAAAGGCCTGGAAGGGCACTCCGAATCCCGATCCGGCCGAGCAAAAATCCTTCGCGTTCCAGTCGCTTACCAGTTCGAGCGACGTCTACAAGCTGGATGCGTCCGTATCGGGAACGATTGATCTTGGCGCTGGTTACGATGGGATCGTGCTGTCAGGCAAGAAGTCGGACTATGTGCTCAGGGCGGACGGTCCGGACTGGCATGTGTCCCCTAAAGCCGGTGGTTCCTCTGTCGATATTCATCTCAAGGGGGTCGAGTTACTGAAGTTCGACGACGGCATGACGTCTCTAAATCTAACACCGGAGTTGTTCCAGGCATATCAGTTTTCGAGGGCCATTGCTGGGGCGAAAGCCGATATCTCGGATGTCCTTTATACAGCTGAGATGCTCGGTCGTTATAAGCCTGTATATGTCCTTGAGAATTTGCTTTCGCGGCTTGGGAGTGACGACGAGCCCTTCGTGACGTACGGAAGTGAAGAGTATGTTAATAAATCTTTTATTAACATCTTTGGTCGTGATGCCGATCCAGAAGGTTTGAAATTCTGGACGTCGGAATCCCAGCGTCTGAGTAACACGGAATTTCTGCGTACGCTTTGTGATACCAAAGAGGCAAAAGATTTCGCGACGACCGTCGTGGGTTTAGACTTGTCATCAAGCCAAGGCGACATCACAGTTTGATGCGTGAAAACATCTAAAGCTGTGGTTTAAATGCATGTCTACGGCGAGGCGCCCCGATGGAGCGCCTCGTTTCGTTTGGCCGCGACGTCAATTGCAAATGGTCATATTCAAATACCCAAGTATATCATAATATAGAAAGTATATCAATATATATAGCATTTTATCGTGATAATGCTTGATTTGAATTTTTCTCCGAGACAAGATATGAGTATTGACGTTGTATTATATGACACAACCGGGTCCGTTGCGAAAGAAGTCCTCGCCGATCTGAAAACTTGCTATACCCGGGGCTTGGCCGACTGGTTGGCCCTTCTGCCTTCTCCACATCCCCTCAATCTCAAACTGACCATCGTTCCTAGGCTTGAGGAGGCGCATATCGCTGAGACGCATGGCGATGGTCTGAAGACAATGGCCCGCCGGGAGGGTGTGGCAGGGATGCGCGTCATGGCGCATCCGGCCTTCAAGGCGATCACGGGGTTCGACAACGAGCCTGACGAAGCCGATATCCATGTGAAGATAGGTCTGAATTCTCTGGAAAACCTGTCCTTCGACGGCGCTTTCGACGAGCGGCATCGATTCGACGCAACAACCGTATTCCGCCATGAAATAGCCCACGCGTTGTTCATGGCGAACGCATTGCGTCCGGCGAGTGGAGATATATCCAGCTGGGATGGCAATATTCAGTTTGTCGATGGTGCCCCCCGTTTCATGGGCTCACATGCGCGGACGCTGTTTCCCGACGGCATTCCGCTCGACGGGAAACGCGCGCATGTCGAGGAGGCGTTCGCTTCGCGGCATCACTCAGCCTTGGGACCTAAAGCCCCGGAAAACAGGGCCCTGAGCCTTTCTTCACTTGATACTGCTTTTATGTCGGACTGTGGCCTGCCAACGGCGCTCAATGACAGAATGATATTGGGGGAATGGATCCATGGTACCCTCAATATGGGCGATGGTACAGATACTGTTATAATTCAGGCGACGTCCGACGCTTATAATATTTCGTGGACGCACGATGGATTATTTTTAAGTCTGAAGACAAAGTATGCCCCAGATGGGAAGCCGGATCAAAGCTTCAATCCAGAGCTTACCTTACTCAACACGGAGCGGATTCAGTTTTCGGACGCGATGCTCGCATTCGATACCGAGGGGAATGCGGGGCGCGCCTATCGCCTATGCGCGGCGGTTTATGACGATGACCCACCCGACGACATGGTCTTCGCGAGATTGGATGCTCTCGACAAGGGAGGAAGATACCATGAGCTGGCCTGTGACCTCGTGGCGACCGAACGGTTTGCCACCCGCTTCGGCGCGGCTCATTCCAGCGAGGATCTGATCGCGCTTTTCTATCAGGAGCTCCTGGGCAGGTTTCCGGATACCGCCGGTGAGATATTCTGGCGCGAAAGCATGCAGGCGGGGATCGGCAAGGAGGGGCTTCTCGGCTATTTCGCCGACTGCCCCGAATACAAGAAGATCACCGCGACCGGGCTCGGCGGCGTCATTTTGATCGAGACGGCTGAGCTCCTGTAATCCGGCGGCAGGGCGCTCTGTCCTACAGAAAGCTCTGCGGATCGACGTCGATGGTGACGCGGATGCGTTGCGGCGGGCGCGGCGCGCGCGCCATCCACGCCCTCAGATAGCCCTGCAGGTCGGTCTCACGCGTGGCGCGCACCAGAAGCCGGAAGCGGTAGCGGCCACGCACCAGCGCCAGCGGTGCCTCCGCGGGGCCGAACACATGCACGTCCGGCGGTGTCTCGGCGGTGCGCGCCAGCGCGCGGGCATGGGCCTCCGCCTCGTTGCGGTCGGGGGCCGCCACGATGATGCCGGCAAGCCGTCCGAACGGGGGCAGGCCCGCCGCCTCGCGCTGGGCGATCTCTTCCCTGTAGAAGCGTTCGGCATTGCCGGACAGGAGCGCCTGCAGCACCGGGTGATCCGGCTGGAAGGTCTGGATGAGCGCGCGGCCTGGCTTCTCGAAACGGCCGGCGCGCCCCGTCACCTGCTGCAGGAGCTGGAAGGTGCGCTCGGCGGCGCGTGGGTCGCCATTGGCGAGGCCGATGTCGGCATCGACGACGCCGACCAGCGTGAGCCCCGGGAAATTGTGCCCCTTGGCCACGAGCTGGGTGCCGATGACGATGCTGAATTCGCCTTTGGCCACGGCCCCAAGCTCGTCCCGCAACCGCTCCGTGCCACCCGGCATGTCGCTCGACAGGACGATGCTGCGCTTGTCCGGAAAATGCTCCGCGACTTCCTCCGCCAGCCGTTCCACGCCGGGGCCGCAGGCGGTCAGCGCATCCACGGTGCCGCAGGACGGGCAACTGTCAGGCCGGCGTTCCACATGGCCGCAGTGATGGCAGACGAGCGCGCGCCGGTAGCGATGCTCAACCAGCCAGGCCGAGCAATTCGGGCATTGGAAGCGATGGCCGCAAGAGCGGCAGAGCGTCAGCGGCGCATAGCCGCGACGGTTGAGATAGAGCAGCGCCTGCTCGCCCTGGCCAACCGTCTCGCGCATGGCCTCCACGAGCGGTGGCGACATCCAGTGGTCGCGCGCGGCGGGGCTGCGGCGCAGGTCGATCGCGCGGATCGTCGGCATGGCACGGCCGCCGAAACGCTCCGGCAGGGCGAGGTAGCGGTAGCGCCCGGATTGCGCGTTGACCTTGGTCTCGATCGATGGCGTGGCCGACGTCAGGATGACGGGAAAATTCTCGATGCGCCCGCGCACCACGGCCATGTCCCGGGCGTGATATTGCACGTTGTCTTCCTGCTTGTAGGCCGTCTCGTGCTCTTCATCGACGACGATGATGCCGAGTTCGCGGAAGGGCAGGAACAGGGCCGAACGGGCGCCCACCACGACCCGCACGTCCCCCGCGGCGACGCCGAGATGGATGCGCTCGCGCCGGCGGGTGGCGACGCCCGAATGCCATTCGGCCGGCCGCGTGCCGAAGCGGCTGGCGAAGCGCTCCAGAAACTGGGCGGTGAGGGCGATTTCCGGCATCAGGATGAGCGCCTGTTTGCCGCGCGCCAACGCCTCGGCGATGGCCTCGAAATAAACCTCCGTCTTGCCGGAGCCCGTCACGCCCTCCACCAGCGTGACCGAGAACACACCTTCGCCGACGGTCTGGCGCAGGACGTCGGCTGTTTCCTGCTGCGCGGGCGAGAGGCTCGCCTCGGCGAAGGCCGGGTTCGGCGGCAGCGCGACCGGTTCCTGCGCCAGCGCGATCGTCTCCAGCGTGCCTTCATCGATCAGGCCGTTGACCACGGCCTGGCTCACCGCCGCTTCCTCGGCCAGCGCCTTCTTGGTGAAGACGAGCCCGTCCTGCGCCAGCGCCAGCACGCGCTGCCGCCCCGGTGTCATTCGGGCCGGTGGTGGCCCGGCCAGCCGCACACCAACGCGGAGCGCTTCCGGGCGGCTCGGGTCGGGCACGCGCAGCGCGAGCCGCAGGGCAAGGCCGCGCGGCGACACGGTGTACCAGGCGATCCATTCGACGAGCTTCCGCAAGGCCGGGCCCATGGGCGTCGTATCGACGCGACCAACAACCGCCTTCAGGTTGCCGCCTTCGCCGGGCCGTGTCTCCCATACCACGCCAACGGTCTCGCGCGGCCCGAGCGGCACCACGACCACATCACCCGCGCTCAGGGTGAGACTCGCGGGGACCTTGTAGGAATAGGCTGTATCAAGCGCGACGGGCACGAGCACGTCTGCGACCTGGCCGGACGATGCATTGATCGTGGGGCTTGCCTCGGTGATGCTCATGACGTTGCGATACTCATGGCGGCAGGCATAGCACTGCCGGGACGGATGTTCATCCCCACTACGCGGGCGCGCGGCCTGCATGGCGATCAGCCGCGCCATCGGAGCCGTTCACCTGGGATTAGGACGAATCACGGATAATGATTCCATGGCGAGATATCAGCCGAGACATCAGCCGATACTGCCCACCGATGATTCGCCCGCTTCGGCCGGCACGCCGGTGGACAAGGACGGCGCGGAGGCCGGGCATGGTCTGTTCGTGGCGACCACAACGTGGCTCTCCTATCTCGCCGCCGAGCGCCGCCTGTCGCCCAAGACAGTTGAAGCCTATGGGCGTGATCTCAGGCAGTTCCTGACTTTCCTGACCGAATATCAGGGAGAGCCGGCCAGCTTGCGCACCATCGCCGCGCTTGGGCCGGCTGATATCAGGGCGTTCCTCGCGGCCCGGCGGCGCGATGGCATCGGCAGCCACTCCCTCATGCGCCAGCTCGCGGCGCTGCGCTCCTTCGCCCGGCATCTCGAACGGAGCGGCGCGGGCAATGCGTCGGCCTTCGCGGCGGTGCGAGGTCCCAAGGTGAAGAAGAGCCTGCCACGCCCGCTCGCGGTCACGGCGGCGAAGGCCGTTACGACGATCGAGAGCCGGGCCGGCGATGACCGGGCGGAGTGGATCCTGGCACGCGATGCGGCCGTGCTGGCGCTGCTCTACGGGTGCGGCTTGCGTATCAGCGAGGCGCTTGGCCTCCAGCGCCGTCACGCGCCCGTCGATGGGCAGATGGACATCACGGTGACGGGCAAGGGGGGCAAGACGCGCGGCGTGCCCGTGCTGCCGCAGGTATCGCGTGCCATCGCGGACTATATCGCGGCCTGCCCCCATCCCTTGCCGCCGGAAGGTCCGCTCTTTGTGGGCACACGTGGTGGTCCGCTGTCGCCGCGTATCATCCAGCTTGTCATGGAGAACCTGCGCGGCGCGCTCGGGCTGCCCGCCAGCGCGACGCCGCACGCCTTGCGGCATTCCTTCGCAACGCATCTGCTCGGTCGCGGGGGGGATCTCAGGGCCATTCAGGAGCTGCTGGGCCACGCGTCCCTGTCAACGACGCAGAACTACACGAAGGTTGACGCGGCGAGGCTGCTCGCGGCCTACGACGCCGCCCATCCAAGAGCTTAACGGATCAGGCGCTGCCACCGAAGCGGCGGGTACGCCGGCGCAGAAGGGCGATGCGCCGCCCCATCTGGCCATTGAGGTTGAGGCGCAGACGCACGGCGGCGATGGCCGACCGGACCGCCCGGCGCGCGGGCTCGGTCTGACGATGCGCCCAGGCGCGGATCTCGAGAAGACGCCGGTAGAGCCAGGCGAACCACGGCAACTCGAGGAGCTTCTCGCGGCATAGCTCGAAGAGATAGGCCGTGACGCCAAGCCCGAGCATCTTGACGGCGACGAGCAGACCAACGGCCATGAACCAATGTTCATGGGCGAGGAGCCACAGGGCGAGAAGCTTGACCGGCAGCAGCAGGCTCGCCGGCACGATGAAGAGCGCGGCCACGGCGAGCGGCGGCAGACGATCGATGAAGGCCGCGAGCTTCTTCGACCATTCGGCCCATGGCAGCAGCCCGACGATGCCGGCGACAACGGGGGCGAGCCTGTCCCACAGCCATGCCTCCACCAGGAAGAGCACGGCGAGAAGGAACCACAGCGGTTTCAACAGGCGGCGCATGGATCAGCTCCGGACATCAGCTGTCGCTCGTGCCTGTCGTTCATGGTCTTTGCAAGGCGCTTCGATGGCTCCCCGGTGAACGCTCCAAACAGGATCAGCCCGGGCGGACCCCTGTCAGCTCATGCCGTAGAGTTCCTTGGCGCGTCGGCGCATTTCATCGTGCGATATGTCCTCGATACGGGTGGAGACCCACCAGATATGCCCGAACGGATCCTTGAGCTTTCCGCCGCGATCGCCGTAAAACTGGTCCTCGACCGGCTTCAATATGGTCGCGCCCGCAGCCTCCGCCTTGGCGACGGTGGTATCCGCATCTTTGACGTAGATATGCAGGACGACCGGTGAACCGCCGATGGTTTCAGGGCTGAGAGCGCCGTATTCCGGAAACTCGTCGCAGAGCATCATGCTGCCCTCGCCGATGGTCAGTTCGGCATGCCCGACTTTTCCTGCCGGATCCGAGATCTTCAGCGTTTCCACGGCGTCGAAGACTTGCCTGTAGAAGGCGATGGCTTCGTTCCCACGGCTGACGCAGATGTAGGGCTTCGGGGCGCCGTTATCCGGGATGGAGTTCACGCTTCCCGCCATGATCATTCTCCTTCTGTCGCACACTATTGCGTGAGATGGCTGATCTTAGTGCAGAACGAATGTCACCCCCATCTTGTTCTCCGCGATATGCCGTGTAGCCTGCAAAGGGGACCAATCTAGGGAAAAACCGTTATCCTCAGTTGAAGTAAGAACCCTTGAAGGAGAAAGACGATGCGTTCACTGATCCTCGCCTTGACCCTCGCCGCCAGTGCGGCTTTTGCTCCGGCCGCTTTTGCGGATTGCGGCCCGAAGCATACATCTTCGCTCGACAGCCAACAGACAATCCAGGCCCCGTCAACCACGCAGACGGGCTGACACTAACCGACAGACGACCTCCAGAAATAAATAGCAGCCGTCCTCAGTCGAGGCGGCTGCCTTTTTTATTGGGGCTGGTGGTTCCGATGCGATGCTCCCACGTCGAGCCGCGACGGTAACCCGCTGCTTCCCTCACCCTGTCCCTCTCCCGCCCGGGAGAGGGGACGCCAATGCCTGATGTCGCGGCCGATGTCGGTGGTGCTCACCTCTCCCGACGGGAGAGGTCGCGCCGTAGGCGCGGGTGAGGGGTACCCGCTCCGGAGATCGCCTCTAAATCCAAGCTCTCTCCTTGCGGGAAGAGAGAAACCGGCGGGGCCTCCTTCCATCAGATGGACGGAAAAAGTGCGGTGGGCGCACCGTAACCACTTTTATCATAGGTTGGCGCACGTGCAGTCCCCGCGCGGCCGGCGTGGCTGGCCAGAGATCCACACGGACGCCATAAAAAATCCCCGGCGCGAGGCCGGGGACCAGCATCTTCAGTGAACTGCGTCGCGTTCACATGTGGATCGCGCGCTTCTCCACGGCCATGGCGGCTTCCTTGACCGCTTCGGAGCGGGTCGGATGGGCATGGCAGGTGCGGGCAAGATCCTCCGACGAGCCGCCGAATTCCATCAGCACGGCCACTTCGTGGATCATTTCGCCGGCCTCGGGGCCGACGATGTGGCAGCCGAGCACACGGTCCGTCGTGGCATCCGCCAGGAATTTCACGAAGCCGTCGGTGGTGTGGTTCACCTTGGCGCGGCCATTGGCCGTGAAGGGGAACTTGCCGACGTTATAAGTGATGCCCGCTTCCTTGAGTTCTTCCTCGGTGCGGCCGACGGAGGCCACCTCCGGAAAGGTGTAGACCACGCTCGGGATGACCTCGTAATTCACGTGGCCTGCCTTGCCGGCGAGGATTTCGGCCACCGCCACGCCCTCGTCCTCGGCCTTGTGCGCGAGCATCGGGCCGGCAATGACGTCGCCGATGGCGTAGACGCCGGGAACCTTGGTCGCATAGTGGCTGTCGACCACGACACGGCCGCGCTTGTCGAGCTCGACGCCGAGCTCGGCGAGGCCAAGGGCGTCGGTGTAAGGCGTGCGGCCGATCGCGACGAGAACGATATCGGCATCGAGCGTTTCGGCGTCGCCGCCAGCGGCGGGCTCGACGGTGACCTTGGCGCCGTTCTTGGCCGTCTCGACCTTGGTGACCTTGCTCGACAGCTTGAAGGTGAAGCCCTGCTTGGCAAGGATGCGCTGGAACTGCTTGGCGACCTCGCCGTCCATGCCGGGCAGGATGCGGTCGAGATACTCAATCACCGTGACCTCGGCGCCGAGGCGCTGCCAGACTGAGCCGAGCTCGAGGCCGATGACGCCGGCGCCGACGACGACGAGCTTCTTGGGCGTCTTCGCCAGCTCGAGCGCGCCGGTCGACGACACCACGATCTTCTCGTCGATGGTGACGCCGGGGAGCCTGGCGACATCCGAGCCGGTCGCGATGACGATCGACTTCGTGGCGATCGTCTGGACCGAACCGTCCTCAGCCTTCACGGAGACCGAACCGGCGGCGGGAATGCTTCCCGTGCCGAAGAACACATCGACCTTGTTCTTCTTGAGAAGGAACTCCACGCCCTTGACGTTGCCGTCGACGCCTTCCTGCTTGAAGGCCTGCAACTGGGCAATGTCGATCTTCGGCGCCGACACGCCTATGCCCATCTTGGCGAAGGCATGGGAGGCCTCGTGGAACTTCTCTGAGGCATAGAGCAGCGCCTTGGACGGGATGCAGCCGACGTTCAGGCACGTGCCGCCATGGGTCTTGCGCTTCTCGACGACGGCCGTCTTCAGGCCGAGCTGGGCGGCCCGGATGGCGCAGACATAGCCGCCCGGTCCAGTGCCGATGACGACGAGATCGTAAGCGTCAGCCATTTCGCGTTCTTTCCTTCTTGCAAACCGCTTTAAGTTTTTGCTCTGAGCATGCTCTTTTCCAAAAACCGGTATCCACTTTTGGGATCATGCTCTAACGGCCGCCCGATACATCGATCGTCGTGCCGGTCACATAGCTGGCCTTGTCGGAGATGAGCCACATGATCGCCTCCGCGACCTCGTCCGCGCTGCCCTCGCGGCCCATCGGGAGCATGCTGCGCATGCGGGCGACCCGGCCAGGATCGCCGCCGCTAGCATGGATATCGGTGTCGATGATGCCGGGCCTGACGCCGGCAACACGGATGCCCTGGTCGGCGACCTCCAGGGCGAGCCCATGGGTAAAGCTGTCGATGGCACCCTTCGCGGCGGCGTAGTCGATATACTGCTTGGCGCCGCCCAGCGCGGCGGCGCGCGAGGACAGATTGACGATGACGCCGCCCTGCCCGCCGGAGCTGGTGGACATGCGGCGCACCGCCTCGCGGGCGGCGATGAGGCTGCCGACAACGTTCACCATCATCATGCGGGTGATGCGTTCGAACGACATGTCGGCGAGCGGCGCCGCGCGATCAACGATGCCCGCATTGTTGATCAGCCCCGCGAGGGGGCCAAGCTTGTCGGCCTCGGCGAAAAGGCGAACGACGTCCGCCTCGTCAGCGACATCCCCCTTCACGGCAATAGCCGTGCCGCCAGCCTCGCTTATCCGGGCCACCACGGCATCAGCCGCAGTGGCATCCGAGACGTAACTGATGGCCACGCGATAGCCCGCGGCCGCGGCCTTGAACGCGGTGGCGCGGCCAATACCCCGGCCACCGCCTGTGATCACCAGAACGCCATCCATCGCACCAGCCTTTCCTTCAGAACCCGATGAGTGAATTCCGGTTCTGGAACGAAGCGGTGGTCCCGAGCGACCAGCGCCCTAGCGACTATGGGGTCTGGATCAGAGGTCCAGCACGAGGCGTGTCGGGTCCTCGAGGTTTTCCTTGATGCGGACCAGGAACGTGACCGCTTCCTTACCGTCGATGAGACGGTGGTCGTAGGACACCGCGAGATACATCATCGGTCGGGCGACGATCTGGCCGTTCTTCACCACGGGCCGCTGCTCGATGCGGTGCATTCCGAGGATAGCGGACTGTGGCGCGTTGAGGATCGGCGTGGAGAGAAGCGAACCGTAGACACCGCCGTTGGAAATGGTGAAGGTGCCGCCCTGCATCTCCTCGATCGTCAGCTTGCCGTCACGGGCGCGCTTCCCGTACTCGGCGATCTCTTTCTCGATGCCGGCGATCGACAGCTGGTCCGCATCGCGGACTACGGGCACGACGAGGCCCTTGTCCGTGCCGACGGCGACGCCGATGTGGTAGTAGTTCTTGTAGATGATGTCCGTGCCGTCGATCTCGGCATTGACGGCCGGCACGTCCTTCAGCGCCTGCACGCAGGCCTTCACGAAGAAGCCCATGAAGCCGAGCTTCACGCCGTGCTTCTTCTCGAACACATCCTTGTACTGGTTGCGCAGATCCATCACGCCGGACATGTCGACATCGTTGAACGTCGTCAGCATGGCGGCGGCGGACTGGGCTTCCTTCAGGCGGCGCGCGATGGTCTGGCGCAGCTTGGTCATGCGCACGCGCTCTTCGCGCGAGGCATCATCCGGAGCCGACGGCGCGCGCAGCTGCACGGGCTGGGCTGGTTGGGCGGAGGCCGCGCCGCTGGACAGCGCGCCGAGGATATCGCCCTTGGTCACGCGACCGTCCTTGCCGGTGCCGGCGACCTTCGCCGGATCAAGACCGGTCTCGGCCGCGATGCGGCCGACCGCCGGACCATTGTCACCCTTGGAGGGAGCAGCGGCGGGTGCCGGCGCCGGAGCGGCGGCCGGAGCAGGCGCCGGCTTTGCCGCGGGCTTTTCAGCCGCCTTGGCGGGAGTAGCACCCGCGCCACCTTCGCTGAGCGAGCCGAGCAGGGCGCCAACCTCGACGGTGTCGCCTTCCTTGACGGTGATCTCGGCGAGCACGCCGGCGGCCGGAGCGTTGACCTCCAGCGTCACCTTGTCGGTTTCGAGTTCGACGAGCGGCTCATCGGCCTTCACGGCCTCGCCCTGTTTCTTGAACCACCGGCCGATGGTGGCCTCCGTCACGGATTCGCCGAGGGTCGGCACACGGATTTCGGTCGCCATGATGTTCGCTTCTTGCTGTCTTCCGGCCGGGCCGGATGCCTGACGATCTAAGGCCTTGCGGCCAGCTTGAGGGGGCGGGGCGAAGGCTTCCCTCAGGAAGCCAGCGCCTCGTCAAGGAAAGCCTGCAACTGTGCCAGATGCTTGGACATCTGGCCGACAGCCGTGGAGGCCGAGGCGGGACGTCCGACATAGCGCGGACGCGTCGCCTTGAGGCCGGAATGGTCGAGCACCCATTCGAGATAGGGTTCGACGAAGTTCCACGACCCCATGTTCTTGGGCTCTTCCTGGCACCACAACACCTCAGCGTTGCGGAAGCGGGAAAGAATGCCGGCAAGCGTCTTGGCCGGGAAAGGATAGAGCTGCTCGACGCGCAGGAAGAAGATGTCGTCGATGCCGCGCTTCTCGCGCTCCTCATAGAGGTCGTAGTAGACCTTGCCCGAGCAGATCACGACCCGGCGGATCTTCTCGTCCTTGACGAGCTTGATCTTCTCCTTCGGCAGACGCTCGGCGTCATCCCGCAGGATGCGGTGGAAGCTCGTGCCTTCGGAGAGCTCGTCCAGCGTCGAGACGCAGCGCTTGTGGCGCAGCAGCGACTTCGGCGTCATCAGGATGAGCGGCTTGCGGAACTCGCGCTTCAGCTGCCGGCGCAGGATATGGAAGTAGTTCGCCGGCGTCGTGCAGTTCGCGACCTGCATGTTGTCCTCGGCGCAGAGCTGCAGATAGCGCTCCAGGCGGGCGGAGGAATGCTCCGGCCCCTGGCCTTCATAGCCATGCGGAAGCAGCATCACGAGGCCCGACATCCTGAGCCACTTGCGCTCACCCGACGAGATGAACTGGTCGACGACCACCTGGGCACCGTTGGCGAAGTCACCGAACTGCGCTTCCCACAGGGTCAGCGCATTCGGCTCGGCCAGCGTGTAGCCATATTCGAAGCCGAGCACCGCCTCTTCCGAGAGCATCGAGTTGATGACCTCGTAGCGGGCCTGGTTCTCGTCCAGGTTGTTGAGGGGCGTGTAGCGGTCCTCGTTCTCCTGGTCGAGCAGCACCGAATGGCGCTGGCTGAAAGTGCCGCGCTCGACGTCCTGGCCCGACAGGCGGACAGGGTGGCCTTCAAGCAGCAGCGAGCCGAAGGCAAGCGCCTCGCCGGTGGCCCAGTCGATGCCCTGGCCTTCCTCGATCGTCTTGCGACGATTGTCGAGGAAGCGCTGGATCGTGCGGTGCAGATGGAAGCCTTCCGGCACCGTGGTCAGGCGCTCGCCCATGGTCTTCAGGGTCGCGTCCGGCAGGCCGGTCGCCCCCCGGCGCGGATCGTCGGCGTCCTCGCGGACAGCCTTGAGCCCTGACCAGCGGCCATCCAGCCAGTCAGCCTTGTTGGGCTTGTAGGTCTGCGCCGATTCGAACTCGCCCTCGAGCCTCGTGCGCCAGGCGGCCTTCGCCTCCTCGACCTCGCTTTCGGCCAGCACGCCCTCGGCCACGAGCTTCTTGCCGTAGATCTCCAGCGACGTCGGATGCTGGCGGATCTTCTTGTACATGATCGGCTGGGTGAACGCCGGCTCGTCGCCCTCGTTATGGCCGAAGCGGCGGTAGCAGAACATGTCGATGACGACAGGCTTGTGGAACTTCTGCCGGAACTCGATGGCGATCTTCGCGGCGAAGGTCACGGCTTCCGGGTCGTCGCCATTCACGTGGAACACCGGCGCCTCGACCATCTTGGCGAGATCCGACGGATAAGGCGAGGTGCGCGCATAGCGCGGGTTGGTCGTGAAGCCGATCTGGTTGTTGATGATGAAATGCAGGGAGCCGCCGGTGCGGTGCCCCTTCAGGCCGGAGAGGCCGAGGCATTCCGCCACGACGCCCTGGCCGGCGAAGGCCGCGTCGCCATGGATGAGGAGCGGCAGCACCTTCGAACGCTCGACGGTGTCGCCGAGCTGGTCCTGCTTCGCGCGCACCTTGCCGAGCACGACGGGATCGACGATCTCGAGATGCGAGGGGTTGGCGGCGAGCGAAAGATGGACGCGGTTGCCGTCGAACTCACGGTCCGACGAGGCGCCGAGATGGTACTTCACGTCACCGGAGCCTTCCACGTCGTCAGGCGCGAAGGATCCGCCCTTGAACTCGTGGAAGATGGCGCGGTGCGGCTTGCCCATGACCTGCGCGAGCACGTTCAGACGACCGCGGTGCGCCATGCCGAGCGCGATATCGCGAACGCCCAGCGCGCCGCCGCGCTTGATGATCTGCTCGAGCGCCGGAATCATCGACTCGCTGCCGTCGAGGCCGAAGCGCTTGGTGCCGGTGTACTTGACGTCGAGGAACTTCTCGAATCCTTCCGCCTCGACGAGCTTGTTGAAGATCGCGCGCTTGCCCTCGCGGGTGAAGCTGATCTCCTTGTCCGGCCCCTCGATGCGCTCCTGGATCCAGGCCTTTTCGGTCGGATCGGAGATATGCATGAACTCGACGCCCAGCGTCTGGCAATAGGTGCGCCGCAGGATCTCCAGCATCTGGTTGATGGTGGCGAACTCGAGACCGAGCACGTTGTCGATGAAGATCTTGCGATCGTAGTCCTGCGGCCCGAAGCCGTAGGTCGAGGGGTGCAGTTCCTCGTGATCGCCGCGCGGTTCGAGCGCCAGCGGATCGAGATCGGCATGGAGGTGGCCACGCATGCGATAGGCGCGGATCATCATGATAGCGCGCACGCTGTCGCGGGCCGCCTGCTCGACCTCGGCCTGGCTGAGCTCGACGCCCTTCGCCTGGGCCTTGCCCTTGATCTTGTCGCCGATCGCCTTCTCGACGCCGATCCAGTTGCCGTCCAGCGCCGAGACGAGCTCGCCATTGGCGACGATCGGCCAGTTCGGCCGCTTCCAGGACGCGCCGCGCGCGTTCTCGACGATCGTCGACCCCTCGTCCTTCAGCCCGGCAAAGAACGTCTGCCACTGCTCGTCGACGGAGGACGGGTTCTGCTGGTAGCGGGCGTAGAGCTCCTCCAGATAGGCGGCATTGCCACCGTAGAGGAAGGAAGTTTGAGCAAAGATGTCGTTCACGTCCTGGCGTGCCATCGTCTTCATCCTGGCCGGGACCTCTGCAACACACGTGTGGGTGCGGCTGCGAAGGCATATGCGCGGCCATCGAAGGCCGGCTTCTCCCGCCGCAACCCGGTTTCGCGGCGAGAGGGACCGCCTGGGGCGCTCCCGTTTCGATCAAACTGGATCTCTTGGATCCCCGCCGGTCATATGGCGATCGAACCGCAATATTCCCAGAAGGTTTCCAGACCCTTTCCTCTTCGACCCTCAGATGAGGATCTACAACGTCCGGACAAGACAGATGTAAACCTGGTCCGGCTAGCGCCGGACCAGGCAAAAAGCTGTCTTATCCCTTCAAGACCTCAACCAGGGTCTTGCCAAGGCGGGCCGGTGAAGGCGACACGCGGATGCCCGCCGCCTCCATCGCCGCGATCTTGTCTTCGGCGCCGCCCTTACCGCCCGAAATGATGGCGCCAGCATGGCCCATGCGGCGGCCGGGAGGGGCGGTGCGGCCGGCGATGAAGCCGACCATCGGTTTCTTGCGGCCCTTCTTCGCCTCGCGGGCGATGAACTCCGCGGCATCTTCCTCGGCCGCGCCGCCGATCTCGCCGATCATGACGATCGACTCGGTCGCGGGATCGGAGAGGAACATGTCCAGCACCTCGATGAACTCGGTGCCCTTGACCGGATCGCCGCCGATGCCGACCGCCGTGGTCTGGCCGAGGCCTTCCTGGGAGGTCTGGAACACCGCTTCATAGGTCAGCGTGCCCGAGCGCGAGACGATGCCGACGCTGCCGGGCTTGAAGATGTTGGCCGGCATGATGCCGATCTTCGACTGGCCGGCGGTGACGACACCCGGGCAGTTCGGGCCGATGAGGCGCGACTTCGAGGCATCGAGCGAGCGGCGCACGCGCACCATGTCGAGCACCGGAATGCCTTCGGTGATGCAGACGATCAGCGGGATCTCCGCGTCGATGGCCTCGCAGATGGCGTCAGCGGCGCCCGCCGGCGGCACGTAGACCACCGACGCGTCGGCGCCGGTCTTCTCACGCGCCTCGCGCACGGTGTCGAACACCGGCAGGCCGAGGTGCTTGGAACCCCCCTTGCCGGGCGAGGTGCCGCCAACGAGATTGGTTCCATAGGCGATGGCCTGCTCCGAGTGGAACGTGCCGTTCTTGCCCGTGAAGCCCTGGGTGATGACCTTGGTGTTCTTGTCGATGAGAATGGACATCAGCGGGTCCCCTTCACGGCCGCGACAATCTTCTGCGCCGCGTCATCGAGATCGTCGGCCGGAATGACGTTCAGGCCGGATTCGCGAATGATGGTCTTGCCTTCCTCGACATTGGTGCCTTCGAGGCGGACGACCAGCGGCACTTCAAGACCGACGGCCTTCACCGCGGCGATGACGCCGCGCGCGATGACGTCGCACTTCATGATGCCGCCGAAGATGTTGACCAGGATGCCCTTCACGTTGGGATCCGAGGTGATGATCTTGAAGGCAGCCGTGACCTTCTCCTCCGAGGCGCCGCCGCCGACATCGAGGAAGTTCGCCGGCTCTTCGCCGTAGAGCTTGATGATGTCGAGGGTCGCCATGGCGAGGCCGGCGCCGTTGACCATGCAGCCGATCGTGCCGTCGAGCGCGATATAGGCGAGGTCGTACTTGGACGCCTCGATTTCCTTCTCGTCCTCTTCCGTCACGTCACGCAGGGCGACAACGTCGGGATGACGGTAGAGCGAATTGGAATCGAACGAGACCTTGGCGTCGAGGCACTTGAGCTGGCCGTCCTTGGTGACGATCAGCGGATTGATCTCGAGCATCGCCATGTCCTTGGCGACGAAGGCGGCATAAAGCTGGGTGATGAGCTGGCCGGCCTGCTTGGCGAGGTCGCCGGTGAGACCGAGGGCCTGAGCCACGGTCCGGCCGTGGTGCGGCATCACCCCGGTCGCGGGGTCGACAGAGAAGGTGTGGATCTTCTCGGGCGTCTTATGCGCGACTTCCTCGATGTCCATGCCGCCTTCCGTCGAGACGACGAAAGCGACGCGGCCGGTGGAGCGATCGACGAGAGCGGAGAGATAGAACTCGCTCTCGATGTCCGAGCCGTCCTCGATATAGATGCGGTTGACCTGCTTGCCAGCGGGGCCCGTCTGGATCGTGACGAGGGTGTTGCCGAGCATCTGGCCGACGAAGGTCTTGACCTCGTCCACCGACTTGGCGAGGCGGACACCGCCCTTCTCGCCAGCCTCAGGCTCCTTGAACTTGCCCTTGCCGCGGCCGCCGGCGTGGATCTGGCTTTTCACCACCCACAGTGGGCCGCCAAGCTCCTTGGCGGCGGCTTCGGCCTCATCGACCGAAAAAACGGCCCGACCGGCCGAAACGGGGGCGCCGAATTCCTTGAGGATGGCCTTGCCCTGGTACTCGTGAATATTCATCCGTTTAGCCTTTCAGCTGCGGAACTGGGCCGTTGTCCGGCAGAGGCCGGACAACATCCGGCACTCTCGATGAAGACAGAAGCGGGCCACAATAAGGTGTTCCGGTAACCACCGTCGCCGGACACCTCCTGCGGCCGCGCTGGTCACGCAAAGGCGGGATTGATGCCCTTGCAGGCTTCGATCAGGCCTTCGACTGCCGCGACCGACTTGGCGAATTCCGCCTTCTCGGCCTCGTTCAGCTCGATTTCGACGATGCGCTCGACACCATTGGCGCCGATGACGATCGGCACGCCGACGAAGACGTCCTTGACGCCATACTGGCCGGTGAGATGGGCGGCCGCCGGCAGCACCCGGCGCTTGTCCTTGAGGAAGCTTTCCGCCATGGCGATGGCGGAAGCGGCCGGCGCATAGAAGGCCGAGCCGGTCTTGAGGAGGTTGACGATCTCGCCGCCGCCCTTGCGGGTGCGCTCGATGATGGCGTCGAGCTTCTCCTGGCTGGTCCAGCCGAGCTTGACGAGATCCGTGAGCGGGATGCCGGCAACGGTGGAGTAACGGGCGAGCGGCACCATGTCGTCGCCGTGGCCGCCCAGCACGAAGGCGGTGACGTCCTCGACCGAGACCTTGAATTCTTCCGCGAGGAAGTAACGGAAGCGGGCGGAGTCGAGCACGCCGGCCATGCCGACGATCTTGTTCTTCGGCAGGCCCGAGGCCTTCTGCAGGGCCCACACCATCGCGTCGAGCGGGTTGGTGATGCAGATGACGAAGGCGTCGGGCGCATACTGCTTGATGCCCTGGCCGACCGAGTCCATGACCTTGAGGTTGATGCCGAGAAGATCATCGCGGCTCATGCCGGGCTTGCGCGGCACGCCAGCGGTGACGATGATGACATCAGCACCGGCGATGTCGGCGTAAGACTGCGTTCCCGAATAGGCGGCGTCGAAACCATCGACGGGGGAGGATTCCGCGAGGTCGAGGGCCTTGCCCTGGGGGGTGCCCTCTGCGATGTCGAAGAGGACGATGTCGCCGAGTTCCTTGAGACCAGCCAGATGCGCGAGCGTGCCGCCGATCTGGCCTGCGCCGATCAGAGCGATCTTCTTACGGGCCATAGAAAACGTCCTTGGCTTTGAAGGGGAGGGATCATGCCCTCGGGAATACCGAGGTTCTTTGCCTCAAAGGCAGCACTGCATCAAGTCAAGGTTGTGACAGCCGGGTTGGCAGCCTGCGCGACGGTGGAAGGCCGCCTGCGCGTCCGCCATGCCGGTTGCTTATAAAACTAATTCAATTGCAGGAGCTTATGGGAATCCCCGGAGGGCTTCCGAGTGCATTGAGCTCAGCGATTCGAGTTAGTAACAGAATTTGAAAAATGTAACTTTTCGGCTTTCCCGGACCCTAGATCAGGCCTACGGACAAGGCCCGCAGGGCTACCCGCACCACCGCCGCGAGGCGCCTATCGAGCACGTCACGCGGGACCCCAGCGTCCGCCAGAATGGCGCTCGGGTGGGTGAAGCGGTAAAGCACGTCGGTCAGGAAGGAGAGGGCGCCTTCCCGGTCGCGCGGCTCGAATGCGCCCGTCGCTATGCCCTCGTCGACCACACGTTCAACCAGCATGCGCACGCGTCCGCGATGCCGACGCGCGACGGCCCGGTTCTCGAGGGTCGCTGTGACGAAGAGGCGGAACACCGGCGCGTTCTGCTCCATCAGCGTGCGATAGAGGCGCGCGAGGTCGAGGACCAGCCGCTCCAGCTTGTCGTCGGCAGGGTCCGGCGCGCTCGCCACGTCCGCGATCACGGTCTCGATCGGTTTCAGCGCCTCACCGACGACCGCATCGATCAGGGCATTTTTCGAGGGGAAATAGCGGTAGACGTTGGCATGGGTCATGCCAGCCGCCTCGGCGACAGCCACCACGGTCATCTTGCCCGGACCGAACTTGCGCACATGCTCATTGGCGATGGCGATGAGGCGCGCGTCCACCCTGTCGGGCGCGATATTGGTCGGCTTGGTCAAAGGATTTCTAGGTGAAGGCTGTTTGGCCGATGGATGTCTAGCCATGCGGGCTTGCGCCTGGGGACGTCGATGCGGGGCTTGCTGTGAGCGGACCAGGTTGGCCGCGGACGCTCCTGTCACGGACGCTTCTGCCGCGATGATCCCTCGGCAGCGGCGGGCGCACCGTCATCAGGTCTCCACGAGCCCGGTACTGTCGCCTGAGCCGGTGGAGTCGCCGCGCCCGTGGGGCGCAGAGAGATATTCCTCGGACTGCATCTCGATCAGGCGAGAGACCGTGCGGTCGAATTCAAAGGCCTCGCGTCCCTGATCGGCATGGTAGAGGTTCTGCGGCTCCGCCGCCGCGGACGCGAGAAGTTTCACATGCCGGTCGTAGAGCGTATCGACGAGGGTAATAAAGCGCTTGGCTTCATTGCGGCGGTCGAAATTGAGCGCCGGAATGTTCTCGACGATGAGGGTATGGAAGCGTTCCGCCAGCGCTAGGTAATCGGAGGCGCCGAGCGGCTTGCTGCAGAGATCGGTGAAGGCAAAGCGTGCGACGCCGCCGGCCGCGCAAGGCACCTCCACCGGATGCCCCTTCACCGTCAATGACAAGGGTCCGCCGGTGGAGCCGGTGAGCGCGTGGAACATCGTATCCAGGCGCTGTCGGGCGTTGTCATCGTCGGGCACGATGAAGACCGGGCTCCCGGCGAGTTTCTCAAGCCGGAAATCCGTACGCGACTGGAGCTTGACTACGTCCATCCGCTCCTTGAGGAGAGCGATGAACGGCAGGAAAAGCGCCCGATTGAGCCCGTCCTCATAGAGACGGTCAGGCACGACGTTGGACGTCGCGACCACCACGACGCCGAGCGAGAAGAGGCTGGTGAAAAGACGCCCGAGGATCATCGCGTCGGCGATATCGGTCACCGCGAATTCGTCGAAGCACAGAAGCTCGGCTTCCTTCGCGAGTTCGGCCGCCACGTGGGGGATCGGGTCTGTGTCCTTCTCCTCGCCGCGCTTGACGCGCTGCCGGAAGTGGAAGATGCGCTCGTGCACATCGCTCATGAAGGCGTGGAAATGCGCCCGCCGTTTCAGTGCGACCGGTGCGACCTCGAAGAAGAGGTCCATCAGCATCGTCTTGCCACGCCCGACAGAACCCCAGACATAGAGCCCACGGACCACCGCTCCATTGTCGCGCTCGCGCCGACCCAGCAGCCACGCGAAGGGGCGCTTCGGCGCGGCCTTGGCCTTCTCGGCCCGCCGCAGCGTTTCCACGAGCCGATCGAGTTGCGCGATGAGCGCGAGCTGCGCCTCATCGCGCTCTACCGTGCCCGTGGCGATGAGCGCCTCATAGCGCAACGCGACGGATTCGCCGGCTGCTGCCGGCAGTTCCTGACGGTGGGTGGGGGGGCGAGAATGAGCGGTCACACCCACGCAATAACGCTTTCGGGCCTCAAGAACAATCATGCGCCGACAATCATGCGTTTCCTGCCCGCCTGGCGAGAACCGTGGCAGTCATGCCGCGTGTTTGCGGATTTGGTAACCGCAACGCGCGATGGCGATGGACAAGACTGGCGGGGCAGCTTAAGCGGTCCCAATGCTGCGCCGCCTCTACGACTGGACATTGTCGCTTGCCGCAAGCCCATACGCTGCCTGGGCGCTGGCGCTCGTCTCCTTTGCCGAAAGTTCATTCTTTCCGGTCCCGCCGGATGTGCTTCTCGTGCCGATGGCGCTGGCGCGGCCGGACAAGGCCTTTTTCTATGCCGGTGTCTGCACGGTGGCGTCGGTCATTGGCGGCTTGTTCGGCTATGCCATCGGCGCGGTGCTCTATGACACGCTCGGCGCCTGGATCATCCAGGCTTATGGTTACGGTGACAATGTCGAGGCTTTCCGGCAGGCCTATGCGGCCTATGGCGAATGGATCATCCTGATCAAGGGCCTCACGCCTATCCCCTACAAGCTGGTGACCATCACATCCGGCTTTGCCGGCTACGACCTTCTGTGGTTCACGATACTGTCAATCATCACCCGGGGCCTGCGGTTCTATATTCTCGCCGCGCTGGTCAACCGTTTCGGGGCTCCCGCCAAGGAAATCCTGGAGCGCAACCTCGGTCTGGCCGCAATCATCCTGTTTGCCACCATCATCGGCGGCTTCGTGGCCGTCCGCTATATATTCTAGGGGCGCGCATCGACAGGGCGCCTCGCCTCACGAGCGTTCAATGTCCCTTCTCTCGCGCCCACGCCTTGTTGCACTGACGATCCTCGTCATTTGCGTCGCCCTCATCGGCGGCGCCTATTATTTTGAGTACGTGCTGGGGCTGAAGCCCTGTGAGCTTTGTCTCAAACAGCGCCAGCCCTACTATCTCGCGATGCCGATAGCGGCGGTGCTCGCGCTTCTGCCCGATGAGCGGCGTGACCGGCTGTTCGTGGGCCTGCGCTGGATAGGCTTCGGCATCATCGCGGTCGCGTTCCTCTACAACGCCGGCCTCGGCGTCTACCACAGCGGCGCGGAGTGGCATTTGTGGCAGGGGCCTGCGGATTGCACCGGCCCCATGAACAACAATGTCGGCCTCAATGATTTTCTCAAGAACCTGCAGACCACCCGCGTGGTGCGCTGCGACGAGGCCGCCTGGCGTTTCCTGGGTGTTTCGCTCGCCGGCTGGAGTGCGCTCGCCTCGCTCGGCCTTGCGCTGCTCGCGCTCGGCGGCCTGGGGAAAATGAGGAAAAATTAACCCTGGCCGTGATCCCACGCCGCGCCGAGATATCGCATATATTGACATAAGCGGGCAATTACCCCCTATATCTAGTGGTCACGGTCGCTCGATTCGTATTCGAGCGGGCAAGAGGGAATTCGGGCGCGGAGCTTTGGCACCGCCAAACCGAAGCTGCCCCCGCAACTGTAAGTGGTGAGTCTACGTCCAACTGATGTCACTGGCGTCGCATGGCGCCGGGAAGGCAGGGCGTGGGCGGCGATCCACAGCCAGGAGACCTGCCGCGACGATTGAGATTGTCCTCGGGCGGGGTGCCCCGGTGGATCGCCTGGAGTTTGTCGCGGCGGAAGGCTGCCGGGCGCTCCTGTTTGCGCGTCCGCTCGGCCTTTGCCCCCAAGAATGGGGTGTGTTGCCGATGTCCTTGATGACCGAAACCGAAGCCCGCGAAACCGAAGCCAGGCTGTCACGCTCGCCCGCTGGTGTGACGGGCGCCCCCCGCGCGGCCGCTGAGCCGGGATACCAGCTCATCCGCCGCAACGGCGCTGTGACGCCGTTCGACCCGTCGAAGATCGCCGTTGCGCTGACGAAGGCGTTCCTCGCCGTCGAAGGATCGAGCGCCGCCGCCTCGCGCCGCGTGCACGACATCGTCGCTGATCTCACCGGCCAGATTGTCGCCGCGCTGACCCGTCGCGCCGATGCCGGGCGTACCTTCCACATCGAGGATGTGCAGGACCAGGTCGAGCTCGCCCTCATGCGCAGCGAGCATCACAAGGCCGCGCGCGCCTATGTGCTCTATCGCGAGGAGCGTGCCCGCGAGCGCGCCCGCGCCGCCAATGACGCGACGACGACGCCGGAGCAGCCACACCTTCGCATGAAGGGCGCTGACGGCGAACTTGTGCCGCTCGACGAGGCGCGCCTTGCCGCCATCATCGCGGAAGCCTGCGCCGGTCTCGAAGGCGTGACCGCTGAGGCGATCCTCACGGAGGCGCGCCGCAACCTCTACGACGGCATCAGCCGGGACGAACTGGCGCTCGCGCCGATCCTCGCGGCCCGCACCCTTGTCGAGACCGAGCCGGACTATGCCAAGGTTTCCGCGCGGCTCTTGAACGACAAGCTGCGGCGCGAGGCCTTGAGCTTCGTCTTCGGCCGCGCGGAGGAGGCGACGCAGGCCGAGATGGCCGAGCGCTACCCGAGCTATTTCCACGCTTACGTGAAGACTGGCATCGACAATGAGCTTCTCGACCCTGAGCTCGCCCGCTTCGATCTGGCCCGCCTCGCCGCCGCGCTGAAGCCCGAGCGCGATCTGAACTTCGACTATCTCGGCTTCCAGACGCTCTACGACCGCTATTTCCTGCATGTGCGCGGCACGCGGTTCGAGCTGGCGCAGGCTTTCTTCATGCGCGTCGCCATGGGTGTGGCGCTGCGTGAGGTCGACCGCGAGGCGAAGGCGATCGAATTTTACGATCTCCTCTCGTCCTTCCATTTCATGTGCTCGACGCCGACGCTGTTCAACGCCGGCACGCGCCGCTCGCAGCTTGCCTCCTGCTTCCTGACCACGGTGTCGGACGACCTCGACGGCATCTTCAAGGCGATCAAGGACAATGCCCTGCTCGCCAAATATTCCGGCGGGCTCGGCAATGACTGGACGCCGGTGCGTGGCCTCGGCGCCCATATCAAGGGCACCAACGGCGAAAGCCAGGGCGTCGTGCCCTTCCTCAAGGTGGCCAATGATACGGCGATCGCCGTCAATCAGGGCGGCAAGAGGAAGGGCGCCGTCTGCGGCTACCTCGAGACATGGCATGTGGACATCGAGGAATTCCTCGATCTCCGGAAGAACACCGGCGACGATCGCCGCCGCACCCACGACATGAACACCGCCAACTGGGTGCCGGACCTGTTCATGCAGCGCGTCGAGGCGGACGGCCCGTGGACACTGTTTTCGCCGGACGAGGTACCGGACCTGCATGATCGCTACGGGCCGGCTTTCCGTGATGCCTACGAGGCCTATGAGGCAAAGGCCGCGCGCGGTGAGATGAAGGTGTTCAAGCAGGTGAGGGCGCTCGACCTCTGGCGGCGCATGCTGACCATGTTGTTCGAGACCGGCCACCCCTGGCTCACCTTCAAGGATCCCTGCAACATCCGCTCGCCCCAGGGGCACGCGGGCGTTGTGCATTCCTCGAACCTCTGCACCGAGATCACGCTGAACACCTCCCATGACGAGGTGGCAGTCTGCAATCTCGGCTCAGTCAATCTCGCGGCCCATGTCACGGCTGACGGCCTCGATATGGAGAAATTGGTGCGCACGGTCAAAACCGCGATGCGCATCCTCGACAATGTCATCGACATCAACTTCTACACGATCCCCGAGGCGCGCCGGTCGAACCTGCGTCATCGGCCGATTGGCCTTGGCCTGATGGGCTTCCAGGACGCCCTGCAGACCCTGCGCATTCCCTATGGCTCGGACGCGGCCGTTTCCTTCGCGGATGCGAGCATGGAAGCCATCTCGTTCCACGCCATCGCTTCCTCGGTCGATCTGGCAGTCGAGCGCGGCCGCTATTCATCCTTCGAAGGGTCGCTATGGTCACGCGGCATCCTGCCGATCGATTCCGTCGGCCTCCTGGCCGAGGCGCGCGGCACTGCAACGCGTGACGGGGTTTTCGACCGCTCGTCGAAGCTCGATTGGGAGACGTTGCGCCAGCGGGTGGTCACGACCGGCATGCGCAATTCCAACACGATGGCGATCGCGCCCACCGCGACGATCTCCAATATCTGCGGGGTCAGCCAGTCGATCGAGCCCGCCTACCAGAACCTCTTCGTGAAATCGAACATGTCGGGCGATTTCACCGTGGTGAACGCCGCGCTGGTGCGCGACCTCAAGGCGCGCGGCCTGTGGGACGAGGTGATGGTGTCGGATCTCAAATATTTCGACGGCAGTGTCGGCCAGATCGACCGGGTGCCCGACGATCTCAAGGCGCTCTACGCGACGGCTTTCGAAATCGATTCGGCCTGGCTGATCGAGGCGGCCGCGCGCCGGCAGAAATGGATCGACCAGTCGCAGTCGCTCAATCTCTACATCGCCAATCCGTCCGGGCGTAAGCTCGACACGCTCTATCGCCTGGCGTGGCAGCGCGGCCTGAAGACGACCTACTACCTGCGCTCGCGCTCCGCGACCCATGTCGAGAAATCGACGCTGAAGGGCACCGACGGCAAGCTCAACGCGGTTTCCGCGGTGGTGCCGGCTGCTGCGCCCGCGGCATCGCCGATTCTCATCGCCGAGACGCGTAAAGCGAGTGATGTGGCGGCAGGTGAGGCTGAACTCGGCGCCGCCTGGGGCAAGGCCTGCGCGATCGACGACCCCGACTGCGAAGCCTGCCAATAGGAAGAGCGCCTCCCTCTCTCCGCCAAGTCGGCTATCGCCAACTTGGCGTTGTTCAAGCTCAACACGGCAACAGCCATGTTGAGCGGGAGAGGGTTGGGGTGAGGGGGTGAGTGAGGGCCATAGCCCCACATGACAAGACATTTGGAGAATAAAAGAATGCTCGATTGGTCAGAGCCGAAGGCCACAGCCGCGCTCCCATTCCAGCCCTTGCCGTCCGGCCAGCAGCCCGCTGGCGACGCCACCGGCCTCGGCGCCATCGATCGCGGAGGCGGGCGCGTCACCGTCGACGACAAGGCGATGATCAACTGCCGCGCCGACGTGAACCAGCTGCTGCCGCTCAAGTATAAATGGGCCTGGGAGAAGTATCTCGCGGGTTGCAACAACCACTGGATGCCGACCGAGGTTTCCATGCAGGCCGATATCGCCTTGTGGAAATCACGCGAAGGCCTGACGGACGACGAACGCCGGGCGATCAAGCGCAATCTCGGCTTCTTCGCGGCGTCCGAAAGCCTTGTGGCCAACAACATCGTGCTGGCCATCTATCGGCATCTCACCAACCCGGAATGCCGGCAGTATCTGCTGCGCCAGGCCTTCGAGGAGGCGGTCCACACGCATACCTTCCAGTATATCGTGGAGAGCCTCGGCCTGGACGAGGGCGAATTGTTCAACATGTATCGCGAGGTGCCGTCGATCACCGACAAGGCCGCCTGGGCGCTGAAGCACACGCAGCATCTCGATGATCCCGACTTCAAGACCGGCACGCCTGCGGCGGACCAGGCGTTCCTGCGCGATCTCGTGGCCTTTTATGTCGTGTTCGAGGGCATGTGGTTCTACACGGGCTTCGCACAGATTCTGTCGCTGGGTCGGCGCAACAAGATGGTCGGCATCGCCGAGCAGTACCAGTACATCCTCAGGGATGAGAGTATTCACCTCAATTTCGGCATTGACGTCATCAACCAGATCAAGCACGAGAACCCGCATCTCTGGACGTCGGCCTTCCAGGACGAAGTGCGCGGGATGCTGCGCGAGGCTGCTGAACTCGAGGCGTCCTACGGCCGGGACACCATGCCGCGGGGCTTCCTCGGCCTGAACGCCGCACTCTGCGAACAGTACATGCATTTCATCGCCAACCGGCGCTGCGCCCAGCTCGGCCTTTCGCCGGTGTTCGCCGAGACGGACAACCCCTTCCCCTGGATGTCGGAGGCTATGGACCTCAAGAAGGAGAAGAACTTCTTCGAGACCCGGGTTATCGAATACCAGAGCGGCGGCGCTCTGAGCTGGGATTGATTCCGCGGAGGAATGGCGCCGCTGACGCGAAATGCCGTCGGCGCCGGGGACCTTGGAGCGCTGGAAGCGCCCGTTAAAAACAATCAGCTTTCGAGGCTGGACTTTCTCGGGCTTGCTATGGCAAATAGCTGCCCATGGCGACGGCTTCGTCGCTGCGTGCGGGTGTGGTGGAACTGGTAGACGCGCCGGACTCAAAAAGTGGTTTGTCTACCAATCCACAGAAAATCACGACGAGTTGAAACCGTCGTATTTTCAACGGGCTGACAGAGTGGCAAAGGCGAGTAGGAAAATCGCCGAAAATAGTCTAGGAGCCGGCTAGGAGCCGAAACCTGGGGTAGGATCGGCGGTGGTGTGCGGGCGTGGCGGAATTGGTAGACGCAGTGGATTCAAAATCCACCATCTTCACGGATATGTCGGTTCGAGTCCGACCGCCCGCACCATCTTTGATCCCGGCTCCGATTCACAACATCCAGCAGATTGGCGCGAACGGGCCGACCCAGCTCGACCGACGGCTTGTATCGGCTGAGACATTGGATCTCGCGCCATTGGGTCTCGGCCACTAAGCCAGCGAGGTGATTGACCGCGGCCGCGGCCATCATCTGGAACGAGTGATGCTGCTCGTCAGCCGAACGGCGGCATCGCCTATGAACCAGAAGCTCTTCCCGGATGAATCGTACCGCCCGTCGGGAGCCACCGTGACCATCTGAGGCATCCGGCGTTTCCTGTTAGCCCGAAGCCGCTCGATGCCATTGCGCTCCTCGCGCCAATCCTCCGGATAGCTCTCGATCTCACCAGTGAAGGCGTAGTCGGGATCCCCGTCTCCCGTAGCGGTCAGATAACCCGCGGCGTCCCCCCTCCTGATCATCGAGGGGCGCATCGTCGATGTTTCTCGGCAGAAACAGGATGCCGTCAGCGTCCTCAGTCTTGGTGACGACGTGGACCTCATGTCCGCATTCCCGGCAGAATCTGGTCGGATATCCGAAAAAACCGGCATGGTGCCGGTGAACTGGCGCGCGATGGAAACCGAGGAGCTGGGTTCGGTCTATGAATCTCTGCTCGAACTCCAGCCGCAGCTTGGCGACGACGGCAAGACGCTCACCTTCGCCTCGGAAGCCACTGAGCAGAAGGGTAACCAGCGCAAAACCACCGGCTCCTACTACACGCCGGACAGCCTCGTGCAGGCACTCCTCGACACAGCGCTCGATCCTATTCGCGACAAGACAGAGGCGGAAGCCGCCGACCCAGCCCAAGCCTTGTTGAAGCTCAGCGTCATCGACCCCGCCTGCGGATCGGGCCACTTCCTGCTAGCCGCTGCCCGCCGAATCGCTACTCGTCTTGCCCGCATTCGAGCGGAGGGCACACCCTCGCTTGCAGATTTCCGACATGCGCTGCGTGATGTCACCCGCTGCTGCATCTATGGTGTCGATCGCAACCCGATGGCGGTTGAACTCACCAAGGTCGCTCTCTGGATCGAGACGGTGGACCCTGGCCTTCTGCTTGGCTTCTTCGATGCGCAGATCCGTTGCGGCGACTCTCTTTTTGGCGTGTTCGATTTAAAGGTGCTGGAGCAGGGTATTCCGGATGCTGCGTTCAAGGAGCTCGCCGGCGACAACAAAGAGGTAGCAAGATACTACGCCCGAAAGAACAACCTGGAGAAAGCAGAAAAAGATCGTATCGCCGAAGGCTCCGGTTTCAGCCGTGCAAGAGACGTCACGCGCGATTTCGAGGCGCTTCGCGCTATGCCGGAAAATACCGTCGACGAGATTGAAGCCAAGTCTGCAAGACTACGTGCGCTGACCAAGCAAGGTGCAGTCGCATGGCAACTTGAAACGGCATGCGATCTCAACGTGTCGGCGTTTCTGTTGCCGAAGACGAAAGGTGGGCCGTATGCGGGGCCTGACGGGGATCTCCGACCCGGCGCTGCTGCGAGCCTCGCACATCGTGCCGTGGAGCGCGTGCGAAAGCGACGCCGAGCGGCGCTGTGGGATGCTGCCTTCGACCGTGCGCTCGTCACATTTGACGACCAGGGCAGGCCCGAGTTCTCGGCCAGCCTCAGCGAGCAAGCGCGTGCCGAACTGCGCTGGCATTCCCCCATTCCGCTAACAGATGGCCATCGTCGACGGTTAGCCCGACATCGCGAGTGCATGCGAGCCGAGCAAAGCTGATTTGCGTGTTTGATGTCTTAGCCAGCCCGAGTTCACACCAAACAGCTTTGTCGACGGTCTCCGGCTCGCTACATTCCAACCCTTTGTTCGCGGCCGCCATTCAGAGGACGATCATTCGATGGTGGCGCTTTCTCCCAGAACGGACCGGTTTTCGCCTTTTCATAACCGTACTCATAAAGAGACCGCATATAGCCTGTATCAAAGTCAGGCGAGGCAGGTGACGGAACATTCCCGTCGATGTAGGTCAGGTTGAACCCAAGCTTGTTGTGCCGGGCGAAGTCAAAGGTGTCGTATAGAATAGACCGAGTTTGCCTCTTTGTGAGCGAGGCAGAACTCCGCGCAGCGATATCCGCAGTGTTGTTCCGCACCACTTGAAAATCTGGGTCAACCTTGTTGTTGATCAAGATATAGATGTCTATATGTAGATTTCGGCTGAAGTTTCCATTCCGTAAGAGGAATGCATCCGGTAACGTCAGTACGGGCGTCATCACGGCCCCATCCGCATGCATCTCCTCAAAACGACGCCCATTTGCCTCAACGTCGATTAGGATAGGTGGGAATACCACCGGGATGCTTGCCGATGCGGCAATGACGTCCCGAAACAGGTTCAAAGCCTGAGTTGATCCAATCGAAGCAATTCGCCCCATGTCCCAGATCACCGTGCGTTGCGTATCGAGATTGGTGGTTACAATGAAAAGCCTTCTGCCCCTAGCGTGCTCGGCAGAAATTGCTGCGAGCATACGCTGGTCAACATAATGAGCGACGAGCTCGCGCAGACGCGTATTTCCAAACACGCCCGATCTAAAAAGGGCATTCGTAATACTTGGCGATCCGAGAAGGCTCTCCGCTATGCCGCTGGTGTATATTTCTTTCAGCGTGGCATCGTAGGTAGACCCAAGAAATGCAAACGGCGCAATCAATGCGCCGGTACTCACCCCCGAAACAACTGAAAACTGCGGGCGAGTGCCGGCTGCGGCCCAGCCGCTCAAGACGCCGGCACCGTAGGCACCGTCGGCACCGCCTCCGGATAGCGCAAGATAGCTATGCGAGCCAGCACGAAGGGGCATGCGCGCTTCATTGGAGAACGTCGATACTGGCTCGTCCGCATATTTCCGCAGATCGTTGAGGTCGAGCACACGCGAGGATAGCGCGTCATTGGCGGTGTACTGTGTCCGCGGAAGAGAACTGCAGGCGGCAAGGATCGTCATGGCGATGACGACGAACGATAGACGGCCGAGCGCACGGAAAATGTTGCTCATTCCCACTCCTAATTGCCCGGAGCATCAAGTTGGTGTCCAGGACTGCGCACGTCGCAGGGCGCGAAGGTCGTCGCGTCCGTTGCGCGCGCGACCGGCTCCACATGAGGCAGCGCCTTGTCATTGCGATAGGTGATTGCAAGTTCCGCCCCCACCGACGAAAGACATGAGCGCAGCCGGAGGCGATGCTCTGTGCATTGGCGATGCCGATGATGAGCCCGCGTTTGCCCGAGAGGTCGACGATGGGGGACATCACAAGCGTTCTACAGCGGCGCTGTCAGGTCGCAGAACCGACAGCGCCTCGTCGGCGATGACGCTCTCTTCGTCCGTCGCGATGACCAGTATTTTGACGCGCGCGCCTGCGGCGCCAATCGACCGGGCATTGACGGCGTTTGCGGCCTCGTCCAGCTCGAGCCCGAGCCAGCTGAGACGACGCGCGACCGCGGCGCGCACCGGCGGCTGATTTTCGCCCACGCCCGCCGTGAAGACGACAGCGTCGAGCCCGCCGAGCGTGGCCGCGAGTCGGGCGATTTCGCCGGCGATGCGAAAGCAGAAGAGTTCAAGCGCCTCGGCGGCTTCGGGGGCAGCGCTTTCGATCAATTCGCGACTGTCGGCGCTGATCCCGGAGATGCCGAGGAGCCCGGAGCGACGATAGAGCAGATCCTCGACATCGGCCGGGCTCATGCCTTTCTGCATAATGAAATGTAGAACAGCGCCAGGATCCAGCGCGCCGCAGCGGGTCGCCATCGGAACCCCATCCAGGGCGGAGAAGCCCATACTGGTGTCGCAGCTGCGGCCGCCCGCCAATCCGCACAAACTGGCGCCACTGCCAAGATGGGCGACCACGACGCGCGCGCCGGCGAGTTCGGGCTCGCTTTTCGCAATTTCGCTTGCGATAAACTTGTAGGAAAGTCCATGGAAACCGTAGCGTTTCACACCTTCGTCATGCAGGGCGCGCGGGATCGCGAAGCGACGAACGAGGTCCGTCTGGGTGCGATGGAAAGCTGTGTCGAAAGAGGCCGCTTGCGGCAGCCCGGGTCGCAAGCGGCTGATCGCGCGGACGAGCCGCAACCCCTGCGGCTGATGCAGCGGCGCGAGCGGCGTCAGGGCTTGTAAGGTTTCGAACGCCGTGTCGTCGAGCCGGATCGGTCCGGCGAAGGTGTCGCCGCCATGAACGATGCGATGGCCGGCGGCGGTGATCTGATCCATATCGTAGTGCCAGGACAGCCGGCGGAAGGCCTCGCCGAGCACTTCATGCAGTTCGGCGGCAGGGTCGGATTCAAGCGCCACATCGAACCTGTCCTGTCCCTCGAGAAGACGAAACTGAAGGGGCGGCTTGTGGAAGTCGATCATTCCCTTCCCGATGCGCCGCGCCCCATCCCCTTCGAGGGCGAACAGGCCGAGCTTCACCGTGGACGATCCCGCGTTGAACGTGACAAGCATGCGCTGGCTCATGCGGGTTTTACTTCCTGAGACCGGCGAAATGCGACGAGCTTGGCAAGGGCAGCGGAGGCGATGCGGGTGCGCAAGGAATCGGCTCGGCTCGTCAGGATGATCGGCACGCGGGCGCCGAGCACGAGCCCGGCTGCGTCCGCGCCGCCGAAATAGATCAGTTGCTTCGCCAGCATGTTTCCGGCCTCGAGATCCGGTACGAGCAGAATATCTGCCTGACCGGCGACCGGCGAGATTATACCCTTGGTGCGCGCTGCGTCGGAGTTGATGGCGTTGTCGAAGGCGAGCGGCCCATCGACGCGTGCGCCCGTGATCTGGCCGCGAGCCGCCATGACAGTCAGCGCGGCGGCGTCGAGCGTCGATGGCATGCGGGAGTTGACGGTCTCGACGGCAGTAAGGACGGCAACGAGCGGTTCGACGACGCCGAGCGTGTGCAGAAGGTCGACTGCATTCTGGCAGATGTCGCGCTTGTGATCGAGAGTCGGCTGAATGTTGATCGCCGCATCGGTAACGACAAGCGGCTTCGAGTAGGCGGGCACGCTCATCGCATAGACATGGCTGACGCGACGATCTGTCCGCAGTCCGGAATTCTCGGCGATAACCGCTCCGAGCAGTTCGTCGGTATGCAGACTACCCTTCATGAGCGTGGCGACGCGACCGCCGGCGGCAAGCTCGACGGCGCGGGCAGCAGCCGCGTGGCTGTGCTCGACGGCTTCGATCGGGATACCATCAAGCGAGACGCCGGCCTCCTCAGCCGCAGCCCTGATTTTGGCCTCGGGCCCGACGAGAAGCGGCTCGAGCAAACCCTCGTTACGGAGCTCCACCGCGGCAAGTATGGCATCAGGCGAGCAAGGATGGACGATCGCTGCCTTGAGCACTGGCAGGGCGCGAGCCTCGTTGACGAAATGCTCGTATCGGTGACGCCGTACCAGTGCAACGTCGGGGAGCTTCGCGCGCGGCCATTCGACGGTGCGGTCCGGAGCTATCACGGTCGCCGAGCCGTTCAATACCTCCTCGCCGCGCTGGTTCGCGCAGCGCGTGTCGAGTACGACGATGCGCTGCTCCGGCCACTTCTCCCGGACGATGACGGTGACAGTGATCGTATCTCCGGGGGAGACCGGTTTGCGGAAGCGTAGATCCTGCTCGAGATAGATCGTGCCCGGGCCCGGCAGCTTCGTGCCGAGCACGGCCGAGACCAGCGCGCCGGTCCACATCCCATGAGCGACGATATGTCCGAAAATATCGGTCGACGCGAAGACGGGATCGAGATGAGCGGGATTTACATCGCCGGACACGGTGGCGAAAAGATCGATGTCGTCGCGGCCAACGACGCGCACGAGGGAAGCACTCTCGCCGATCGTGAGGTCGTCGAAGGTGCGATTCCTGAGTAGAGATTGATCCAAGTCTGCCTCAGTGTTGATGAACACAGGTTCCCGATGCGCCAGCTCTGCGGTTAAAGCGTAGCTTCCCCGCGTATCAGTACATGTGCTGACCGCCGTTCATGGCGACGTTGCTGCCGGTCATGAAGGCAGCGGCATCACTCGTGATGAATGCTACCATCGCTGCGATCTCATCCGGCTGACCAAGGCGGCCGACTGGTATCGCATCGATGATCTTCTGGCGTACGTCCTCGCGCACCGCCATCACCATCTCGGTGGCCAGGTAGCCAGGCGAGACGGTGTTGACCGTCACGCCCTTGCGCGCCACCTCTTGCGCCAACGCCTTGGTGAATCCATGCACGCCGGCCTTGGCAGCCGAGTAATTGGTCTGGCCAAACTGGCCCTTGCTGCCATTGATCGAAGAAATGTTTACGATGCGTCCCCAACCTCGCTCCACCATCGGATCAATGAATGGCTTGGTGACATTGAACAGGGAGTCCAGGTTGGTGCGCAGCACGGCATCCCAGCCGGCCTTGTCGAGCTTGCGCAGCGTGGCATCGCGGGTGATGCCGGCGTTGTTCACCAGAATGTCGATCCGATCACCATCGGCGTGGATGCGCCGCGCCAGTTGCTGCGTCGATTCGTATTCGGACACATCCACCCCGTAGGCGGCGAATGTATAACCCTGTGTTGCTTGCGCTTGCTGCCACTGGTCAATCGTGGTGTTGCCCGGCGTATGTGTCACGATTACGCGGTGGCCGACGTCGTGCAGAGCACGGGCGATCGCGGCGCCCAATCCCCGGTTGCCTCCGGTCACCAGGGCTGTTCGCTGAGAGGTACTCATGGCGACCTCCTCACTTTTCGGCCTTGCTCTTGGGCGTGGCGGCTGGTGCAGACCAGGGCTGTGTCCATGGCTGAAAAAGCTGCGCAAAAGAAGCAGCGTCACCACTAGCACCAAGTGTCTCGGAGACAGACGCCTGCCAGGTCGCGAGCGCCTGGCGCAGGCCATCGACAAAGGCGGCCTGGCCCCTGGTGGCGGTTTGAGCGATTGCTTGGGCATCGCCAACGCGGCCCTGATACAGGCACCGGAACGCCTCGGATGGCAAGGTCGCGAGCGCCTGCCAGTCTGCCGCCTGCTGAAGCCTCTGGATGCGCGCAGTGGTTTCCTCTACGCCGCCAGCGCTGAGCTGTTGCATGGCTTCTAGCCAGCGACGTCCGCTTTCTTGCAGCAAACGAGTGATCTGTAGCTGTAGCTCGGCGTTGGCTTTGTAGAGTTGGATGGGCAGTTCGCTGTTCATTGCAGTGCTCCACGGTCACGTTGTGCCCCATTGGGGGCGGCTATGGACCATTCCTTGCGAGGTGACCCGATTGAACCGCGGCGGCTCTGTCTCCGCCGCGGATGGCCATGTCACGTCATTGCCACGTATGTCCCGGGCGCGTCGCCAAGTGGTGTGTACGTGCTGCCGCCCATGGCAGGTGGCGCTACGCGCCCGGCCGAGCGCTGCGCCAACCACTGCTGCCAGGCCGGCCACCAGGAACCCTCGTGCAAAGGCGTCTCGGCGCGCCACATCTGCGGATCGACGTAGCGCTTGCCGGCGGCACGGGTGGCAATCTGGAAGCTGCGCCGGGGATGCCCCGGCTCGCTGACCACGCCGGCGTTGTGCCCACCGCTGGTGAGCACGAAGGTCAACTCCGCATCACTGAGCAGGTGCATCTTGTACACAGAGGGCCAAGGCGCGACGTGATCGCGCACCGTGCCGACGATGAACATGGACACGTCGATGTCGGCGAGCGCCACCGGCCTCCCGTCGACCTGATAGCGTCCCTCTGCCAGATCGTTGCTCAGATACAGTTGCCGCAGGTACTCGCTGTGCATGCGATACGGCATGCGGGTCACGTCGGCATTCCAGGCCATCAGATCGTTGAAGACTTGCCGCTCACCCAACAGGTATTCGCGAACCTGTCGTGACCAGATCAGGTCACGCGAATTGAGCATCTGGAACGCGCCAGCCATCTGCCTGCCGTCAAGATAGCCCTTGTCCCACATGCCGGCCTCGAGCCACGCCAGTTGGCTCTCGTCGATGAAAAGCGCGATCTCGCCAGATTCACGAAAGTCGGTCTCAGACGCTAGCAGCGTCAAACTTTGCAGATGTTCGTCACCATCGCGCGCCATCGCAGCAGCAGCGATCGCCAACAAGGTACCGCCCAGGCAATAGCCGACGGCTTGCACCTTGCGCTCAGGCACGATGGCCGTGACCGCGTCCAACGCGTCCATGACCCCCAAACGCCGGTAGTCGTCCAGGCTGAGGTCGCGATCGGCTGCGGTCGGGTTCTTCCATGAAATAATGAAAACCGTATGCCCCTGGTCGACCAGATACTTCACCATCGAGTTGTGCGGCGACAGGTCGAGGATGTAGTACTTCATGATCCAGGATGGCACGATCAGGACCGGCTCGGCATACACATCAGGTGTCGTGGGTGTGTATTGGATCAGTTCGATCAGGTGGTTGCGGTACACCACCTTTCCTGGTGTGACCGCCACGTCCTTGCCAACCTCGAACCCTTCGACCCCTGCTGGCGCATCGTTCAGCGCGAGACGCCGCGCATCATCGAGGAAGTTCATCGCACCGCGCCACAGGTTGGCGCCACCGCTATCCGCGATGGCGCGCAGCACCTCGGGGTTGGTCCAAATGAAATTCGCAGGCGACCACATGTCCAGCCACTGCCGCCCGGCGAAAGTGACCAATCTCTCGTGATGGCGGGACACGCCGCGCACGCCGGTGGTGGCATTGTGCCACCACTGCTGCTGCAGCAAGAAGCCCTGGTGAATCACGTTGAAGGGCCATTGCTGCCAAGCAGAATCGGCGAAGCGCCGATCCTGCTCCAGCGGCTCAATGCAAGTCGGGCAGTCGTGCGCACTTGCCGCGCGCACTGCATAACGCGCGAGTCGCTGCTGCTTGTGCAGCCCCTTTTCCAGCAGGTTGCGCTGCTTGCCCGGTGAAAGACTCAGGTGCAGCGCCCAGTCATACCACGCCAACAAGCCCGCCGCCGGCGACAACCCGCCAGTGCCACGTGCCCGCAAGGCGTTAGCAACCGCATCCAAGGCATCGGGGGGCGCGCTTTCAAGCGATGCCGACGCGGGCTTGTCAATCATGGCAGCAGTGGTCATCACCAGCCCCGTTTAGTAAGTGACATATTACTATCTAATCGTCTTTGCGCGAATGTGCAACCCACGTCGCCGACGACAGTTCTTCTGGGGCATCGGCACGCGCGGGTTTCTGGCTGACGCCGCCGAGTCGCGCTCAGCGACTTTCCACGCAAGTGACGTCGCAACGCATCGAACCAAGCCGAACCAGACCACCGTTACCTATGATCACAGCCTCGCTCGTTCTGTCCCGAATCGTCAGATTGACCTTCTTCCGGGAAGACATTTGACGATTATTGAAGTAATACATCACTCACTATGTGGAGATCTGAACAGTGAACGAACGCCCTCAATACCTGCGCGCCGAAGAACGGCGAGCCGCCACCGTACAGGCCGTTGTGGATCTGGCGGCCGAGCAAAACCCGGCCGAGATTACGACCACCGCAATTGCGGATCGAATGGGCTTGACGCAGGGCGCGCTGTTTCGCCACTTCCCCACCAAGGACGCGATCCTGGAAGCAACCATGTCCTGGGTCAGTGAACGCCTGCTGGCCCGCGTGGACAAGGCGGCCGAAGGCGCGGCGACCCCAGCGGCGGCCCTCGAAGCCATGTTCATGACGCACATCGATTTCGTGGCAAGGCACCCGGGTGTGCCAAGAATGCTGTTCGGGGAGTTGCAACGACCGGGCGAGACCCTTCCGAAGCGAATGGTCCAGACCTTGATCCGTCAGTACGAACAGCGGCTGCGTCGCCTGATGGAAGCAGGCAAGGCGCAAGGCGAACTGAATGCGGAACTGAATGTGGATGCCGCGGCCGTGTTGTTCATCGGCACCATTCAGGGATTGGTCATGCAGTCATTGTTGGCCGGCAAGGTTAGTCGGATTCGCCGTGACGCCCCAGCCGTGTATGCCATCTATCGCCGTGGCATTGAAGCTGCGCAATGAAAGCTCTCTGCTTCCGGGGTTAAGGCGCACCAGCGTCAACCTTTACTCGGCAACGCCCTTTGCGTCCGGTCTCGGGCTGCCGCTGATCCTCTCTTTGCTACTGCCATAGAAGGCTAGGGCAGGAGAGCTTTCCTGCTCCGGACTGGGCACACTTGACAAATCGCGCCGTCATTAGATAGTAATAAGTTACTTTCTAATGACGGCATATATGGTCCGTCGGCAAGCTCGTCTTCGCCCGGGTGACCGACGTGAAGCGACGGTCCAAACCGTCGTTGACCTTGCCCGCAAACAAGATTCTACGGATCTCACGACCGAAGCTGTCGCCAAACGGTTGGGAGTTATCCAAGGACGCTTTGATCGACCGCCCAAGGAATCGTGGGTTGGCGTGAGTGTAGAGCGCCATGCTGACGATGGGCCTCTGCAACCTCTGGAGTAGATATAAATGAAGGACGCCCTGATTAATTATCGCCGAAGCGGTCAAGTAAATCGCTTCGTGCTACTAATTTCAGTGTTCACAACATTTGTGATGGGGATTTCGGTTGCCCCTGTAATGGCAGAGCAGATGTCGCCTGCCTACAATATTACGGACGGGCGTCCGTGGAAGATGACGATGGACGATGGCCGCGTTACCACCCTTGTCCTTTTTGAAAACGGCAAAGGCAAGATGACCGGCGGGCCTGTGGAATTGTCTCCGAAATGGAGAGCGACGCCAGATGGCCTATGCCTCAAACCCGGCACCCTGCTTCCCGAGCGGTGCGTGCAATTGGTGCGATCCAACAATGGATATATCGGCATGAGGGCTGGCGAGCAGCTCTTCAAGTTGGAACGATAGGCTACGCTTCACAAGAGCGAATGGGGCGAGGTCGATGTCTAAACATAGAATAAATGTGGCTATAAAAGCCTCCGGTGTAGCGGCAATTCTATTTGGAATAGCCACGGTCGTTTCGGGTGGAAACGCTATTCTCGGTCTTCATGGGATAATCGAATCTAGCGAGAAAATTGTACCATTCGTCTTATATTTTAATTTTCTTGCTGGATTTACATACATCATCATCGGGATTGGTTTGATGTTGCGAAGCAGATGGGCGCCTGCATCCGCGGTCTCTGTAGCTGTTGCTACTGTCATAGTCTTTGCTGGCTTTGGTGTGTGGATCTTCCAGGGTGGCGCTTACGAAATGCGAACTCTCGTTGCCATGAGCCTGCGGACCACATTTTGGTGTATCGTGAGCATTGTCGCATTGGTCGCGCGCAGTGCTTATTCAACTTCGCCAATTACGGAAACTGGTTCGAGATCAAATAATCCCGATTGTCCTGGGAAGGAGATGCCGCGTCACGGCAACGACAATATACTGTAGAATGGTAGCCGACAATACATCGCTGCCCAAAAGTCGACCACCGAACCTGTTACGAAATGGGGGTGGATGAGGTTACTTCGGCCGCACTCCAGCCGCCTCCGATCGCTTTGTACAATGCTACCAACTGAACGGCAGCTGTCGTCTGCGCACGCACATTTGCAATTTCGGCCTCGTGCAGGAGACGCTGGGCCGCAAGCCATTCAACTCGCGCGATGTCGCCGGCAGTAAAGCGCGTTTCAGCATGACGAAAGCTGCGGCGTGACGCCTCCAGCGCCGCTTGACGAAGTGCAAGCGCATCCAGTCCCGCTTCATAGTCGCCCAAAGTGCGCTCCGCATCGCCCAGCGCTGTCAGTACGGCCTGCTCATAGCCCAGCGCGGCCTGCCGCTGAGCAGCCTCCCGGGCACGGATCTCTGCGCGCACACGGCCTCCATCGAACAATCGCCACGAAATGAGTGGGAGGATGGAGAAGCGGCTGCTGGATGAGTCGAACCAGTCGCCGGGACTGAGCGCCTGGAATCCGCCCCCAGCGCCAATGGACAGCTTGGGGAACAGCTCCGCGGTAGTCACGCCGATATCGGCGGTGCTGGCGGCCAGCCGCCGTTCGGCTGCCAGAATATCGGGGCGGCGACGCAATATGTCGGCACGTTCGCCCACGGGCAGCGCCGGCAGTGTAAGGGTCGACGCGGCGGTATCGAGCAGCTTTAGTTCCCGTTCCGGCGGTGAGCCGAGCAGGGCGCCAAGACCGAGCACCGCCCCGCGCTGTCGAGCCTCGATGCCTGGTAGCATGGCACTGGCCGCGGCCCATCGCTCATAGGCTGCATCCACGTCGGCACCGGAAACGTCGCCGAGAGCGGCACGGCTGCGCATGAGGTCCAGGGTCTGTTGCAGGGTTGCGACCGTCGCCTGCTGCGTACGCAATTCCTCTCTGGCGCCGGTCGCCTCGAACCACGTGCGGGCGACTTCGGCCGCGATCCGCATGCGAACGCCCAGCGCTTCGGCTTCCGTTGCCTGCAAGCGGGCGCTTGCGCCTTCCAACGCCCGCCGATTGGCGCCGAACAGGTCGAGTTCCCAGGCCGCGTCAAAACCGGCATCGTAGATTGTCTGCGACGCTTCGAGGCCGGGAATGACGCCAATGGGCAGCGGGCCATTTTCACTTTGCCGACGCCGGTTCACGCTAGCGCCCGCGGAAACAGCGGGCAGTTGCTGACCAGCGGCCCGATCCCGCAGCGTGCGCGCTTCGTCGATACGCGCCGCCGCCTGGCGGATATCCAGGTTTTCAGCGAGGGCGGTGTCGACCAATCGCTCCAATTCAGGATCGCCAAGTGTTGTCCACCAGCGCGTAAGGTCCGTTGGCGCAGGCGCCTTCGGAACGGGCCGGATCCAGCCGATGCCCGTATCAATGGAAGGTGGCACGCGATAGTCGGGACCGACGACGCAGACGGTCAACGAGGTGCAGCCGAAGATCAATACTGTGAAATTCGGCCATCGAGAGGAAGGTCCGCCCGGATCCGCCAAAGATTCTGACTGGCGATAGTGGATCAAACTCATTGCAGACGTCCTCGAACGAAGATGATGGCCATGGTCAGCGACACCAGGGCGATCAGCGCCAATGGCCAAAGGCTGGCAAGAATATCGCCGGGCGACATTGCCTTGAGAAAGCTGCCTTCCACGATGATCAGGAAATGGGTGAGTGGAATCGCCTGCGCCAGCCATTGCAGCACTGTGGGCATGTTCTCGACCGGCGTGGCGAAGCCCGACATCAGAACGGCGGGCACGCCGATGGCGAAGGCGCCAAGGATGGCCTGCTGCTGGGTCGCGCTGATCGCGGAAATCATCAAGCCGATGCCCACCACCGACAGGATGAACAGGACCAGGCTGACAAAAAGCAACCCAAACGAGCCGTTAAACGGAATCTGGAACGGCCCGGCCGCTGCCGCCATCATCAGAAGTCCGAGCATGGTGCCGATGACCAGCGCCGGCAGCGACTTGGACACGATGATTTCCGGCGTGGAGGTCGGTGACACCAGCAACTGGTCGAATGTACCCAGTTCGCGTTCGCGGGCGATCGACAGCGAGGTAATAAGCAGCGCGCTGAAGAAGGCCAATATGCCGGAGAGACCGGGTACGATGAACCAGCGGTACGTCAGATTGGGATTGAACCAGTTGCGCACCGCCGCTGGCGTTGCGGGACCGGCGTCGGCGTTGGCCTCCGCTCCAACCTCGGCAGCGATGGCAGAGAGATAACCGGTGGTGATCTGCCCTGAATTGCTCCGCCGGCCATCGATCAGCACCTGGATGCGACCGTTGTCGCCGGCAGCAATGGAGCGCGAAAAGTCTGGCTGGATATCGAGCGCCGCGATCACCTTGCCCTGGTCGATAAGCTGGCGCAACGCCTGGCTGTCGGTCACGTGATGGACTTTGGCAATGAACTCGGCCCGGTCCAGCCGTGTGATCAGTTCATACGACCAGCGGCCCGCATCCTGATTGTGCACGGCGATATCGACATTGCGCACTTCAAGCGTGGCGGCGAAAGCAAACACCAGCAATTGCAACAGCGGCGGCACGAACACGACCATCCGGCTGCGCGGGTCGCGCAGGATGCTCAGGACTTCCTTGATGAACTGCGCCCGCAGTCGGGTGAAAGCGAAATAGCTATTGTGTTGCGCCACGGCCGCTCACTCCAGATTCTTGCGCGTGGCGCGTTTCGCCAGGAGGAAAAACAGGATTCCGATTCCGGCCATCGCCAAGAGGTTCGGCACAAAGACCGCCCAGATGTCTCCGGCCAGAAAGATGGTCTTCAGCGAAGACACGAAATAACGTGCCGGGATCAGCCAGGTGATGGCCCGGATCGGCGCTGGCATGGCGTCGATCTCATAGAGAAAGCCCGACAGCATGAATGCCGGAAGAAAGCCGGAGAACAGTGCAATCTGTGCAGCCAGAAACTGATTGCGCGTAACAGAGGAGATCAGCAACCCTTGGCCGAGCGCAGGAACCATGAACGTGGCCGAAAGCAAAAGAAGAGCAGCCAGCGATCCGCGCAGTGGCACGTCGAACACGAAGACCGCCAGCACCGTGGCGCCAAGCGTGGACAACATACCAAGCGCAAAATAGGGCAAGAGCTTTCCAATGAGGATTTCAACGACAGAAGCGGGCGTTGAAAGCACCGCTTCCATCGTGCCCCGTTCCCATTCGCGTGCGACCACGAGGGCGGTCAGCATGGTGCCAATGATGGTCATGACGATGGCGATGGCGCCGGGTACGAGCGAACGGCGGCTTTCCAGCTCTGCGTTGAACCAGTAGCGGGGTTCCAGTGTTACGCCTGCCGGGGATGCCTCGACACCAAGGCCGTTCCGCCAGGTCTGCACGACGCCCTGCGCATAGTTCGTGACATAGTTGGCGGTATTGGGTTGCGAGCCATCGGTGATGATCTGCACGAGAGGCTGAGCTCCACGATTGGCCAGCCGTTGCTCAAAATCCTGCGGAATCACGACAAAGCCGCGCAGGCTGCCGGAGACGACCCGGTCAGCGACCTCGCGCCGGTCATGGGCGAAGGTGACGTCCAGATAGCGTGTGCCGGCGAATGCGGCGGCCAGTGATTGAGCTGACGCGGATTCGGATTCCTGCACGACGCCAATGCGCACCGCACGCACGTCCAGCGACACGGCATAGGCAAACAGAAATAACAGTACGACCGGAAGGACGAAGGCGATCAACAGCGTGGATGGATCGCGCATCGCTTGCAGGCTTTCCTTGAGCACCAGAGCCCAAAGACGCTTTGGGTCGAAGCGGCGCATGGCCTCAAGAGGCACCCGGTGATGCGGGCGCGGTTCGTTCACGCCGTTCATGCGGTCGTCCCGCTGCGAGGGTCGTCAGCGAGATCTTCGGCTTCGACCAGATGAATGAACGCGTCTTCCATGGTCGGGTCCGGCCGAAGATCACTGACAGCGCCGCGCTTGAGAGCGTCCGGCGTATCGAGCGCGATCAGCCGGGCGCGATAAAGCATCGCAACCCGATCGCAATATTCTGCCTCGTCCATGAAATGGGTGGTGACCATCACCGTCACGCCCTTGCGGGCAAGACCGTTGATATGGGTCCAGAATTCGCGCCTAGTGATGGGATCGACGCCTGAAGTCGGCTCATCCAGGAACAGCACGGGCGGGCGATGCATCACCGCGCAGGCCAGTGCTAGGCGTTGCTTATATCCGAGCGGCAGCGAATCCGGCGCCGCCGACAACCAGGTCTGCAGACCGAAGATTTCGACCATCTCCGCGATCCGCGCCTGCCGCGCGGCGCCTTCCAGGCCATATACGCCTGCGGAGAACTCCAGATTTTGCCGCACGGATAGCAAACCATAGAGCGAGAACTTCTGCGCCATATAGCCAAGCTGGCCCTTGGCCGCGCCGGTCGCCCGGCGCAGATCGAGGCCCACCACATGCGCCTCTCCGCTGGTGGGTTTGAGCAGGCCGCACAGCATTTTGAACGTCGTCGATTTGCCAGCGCCGTTCGGCCCGAGCAGACCAAAGATTTCTCCCTTGCGGACCTCGAAGCTCACAGTGTCGGTGGCTGTGAAAACACCAAAGCGCTTCGTCAGATCGCGGCAGGAAACGGCGACGTCCGAAGCAAGCTCGACAGGAGGCAACCCCTCGGCGAGCGCCGATGTGCCGCCGGGGCCGCCGCCAAGAAGGTCGATGAAGGCGTCTTCGAAGCGGGCGGGCACCGCCCTGAGCTGCGCCTCGACCCGATCGGCAAGCGCGGTTATCTGTTCGGTTCCCGAATGCGCACGCAACACCATGCGTACGCCGGCACCCTGGATTACCCCATCGCTGACGCTTTCCAGATTCAGTGCTTCGGCAAGCACGGCCCGGCGGCTATCGCCGACCTGCTCCAGGCGAAAGCTTCGGTCTGTAAGGCGCGCCGTCAACTCTCCGGGCGGTCCGTCGTAAGCGAGTTGCCCTTCGTTGAGCAGCAATACGCTGTCGCAGCGCTCGGCTTCGTCGAGGTAGGCGGTCGACCAGACCACAGCCATTCCTTCGTCGGTCAACGCCTGCACCATGCGCCACAGGTCCTGACGGCTGACCGGGTCGACGCCGACGCCGGGTTCATCAAGCAACAGTACGGCAGGCCGGGCCATCAGGGCGCAGGCGAGACCCAGCTTTTGCTTCATGCCGCCGGAGAGCTTGCCCGCCAGGCGTTCGGTAAAGGGGGCAAGGCGCGTGAAGTCGAGCAATTCCGCGAAAAGATCAGCGTTCCTGTCGGCATCCATGCCGCGCAACTGCGCATAGAGCCGCATATTCTCCATGACCGACAAGTCTTCGTAGAGACCAAAGCGCTGCGGCATGTAGCCGGTTGCGACGTGGATGGCGTCATTGTCGCCCACCACATCGAAACCCGCCACCGTGGCGTGGCCACTGTCCGGTGTCAGCAGACCTGTCAGGATGCGCATCAAGGTGGTCTTGCCTGCGCCGTCCGGTCCAACCAGCCCGGTAAGGCAGCCGTATCGGATATGTGCGTTCAAGCCCTGCAATGCATGCACGCTGCCAAAATGCTTGTTCACCCCGTCGATGACGACCGCGACCTCACTATTAGGGTCGCGAGGCGGGTCCGATGTTACGCTACCCGACACGTTAATGGCCTGTGGTGCGCGCGTTGGAGGCTTTCCCGTCATCGACCTCAATGGTCACCGGCATGCCCTGGCGCAGCGCTGCATCTGCATTGATCACCACGATCCGCAGGCGATAGACGAGATCCGTGCGCAGATCCGCGGTCTCTACCGTTTTTGGCGTGAACTCGGCGCGCGGGGAAATGAACCCGATCTGACCTTGATAGAGTTTGTCGGAGGAGTCGCTCCGAACGCGCACTCGCATCCCGGGCGCAATGCGCCCCAGATCCGGTTCACCGATGTAAGCGCGCACATAAACCGGTGCGTCAAGACTGACACTGTAGACCGGGCTCTGGCTGACAACCATGCTGCCGGGTTCGCGCACTCGGGCGATTATCGTGCCAGTGCTTGGCGCGAGCAGCACGGTGTCTGCAAGGGCGGTGGCAGCTTGTGCTCGTGCCGCTTGTGTGGCGGCCAGGCGGGCTTGCCCCGCTGCGATATCTTCTTTGCGGAAGCCCTCTGCAGCTTGCGAATGGGCTGCCCGGGCCGCATTGACGCTGGCCACGGCCTGATCGCGCGCGGTGCGAGCAGTATCGGCCGCTTTTTGACTCGTGGCCCCCGACGTGAGCAACTGGCTCTGACGATCGAAATTGCGCTCCGCCTCCCTGGCGACGGCCAATGCCTGATTGAGGACCTCTTGCGTCTGTGCGATCTCTTGCGGTCGCAGGCCGCGGCGCAATTTGTCGAGTTCCGCCTGTGAAACATCCACAGACGCGTCTGCAGCCGCGAGTGCTTCCTCGAATGGCTGTGCGTCGAGGCTTGCCAAGCGCGCGCCCGCTTCGACGTGATCTCCTTCATCGAAGTGCATCCGCACTACACGGCCCGACTGACGGAAGGCCAATTGAACTTCCCGAATGTCGACATTGCCATACAGGCGCAGTGCATTGTCGTCGCGGTCGCCGCTCTGCATCCACAGCCATCCAGCACCAATTATCGTGATGACGGCGGCAACAATGATGCCCCGCTTTGCGACGCTGGATAGGCGGATACTCTTCATTGCACCGTTCCGATACCGCGCAGATAAATGGCAAATACGCCGGGCGCATCGCCACGGATGCGTGTGACATCGCCCGCCAGCATAGATCGCATGACGAGTCCCTGGACCGTGCCGATGAACAGGGTAGCTGCGGCGTCTGGATCGAGATCTGCATGCAGTTCGCTCCGTGTCTTCCCTGCTTCGAGCAAGCCACGAAGCCGCTCGCCGTTGTGGCGGATCAACGTCTGGGCCATCCGCTTCGGAAGAGTCTCCCCCGGACGTTGCAACTCCCCAAAGAGCATTCTTGGCACCCCCGGGTGTTCAGACACGAAATCGATATGCGTCACGAAGACCGCCTCAAGGGCTGCGATTGGAGACGTGGCTCCTTCTGCGGCCTCATCCACACGGGCGAGCAAGCGCTCGGCCACCCAGGACATGACTGCCTCCAGGATGGCATCCTTGGTCGGGAAGTGGCGGAACAGCGCCCCCTGGGTCAGCCCCATTCGCTGCGCGATGGCCGTCGTTGTGATGTCGCTCGGATTCTGTTCTGCAGCCAGATCGACCACAGCCTCCACGGTTGCCGCCCGTCGCTCGTCAGCGGGAAGATGCTTGGGATGTCCACTCATGGCTTGCACTCGCAGAAGAAAGTAATTTATTACTATCTATCTGCTATGGGTGCATACCACAAGAGGGAACCGCGAGGGGGTAATTGTCATCGACAGCAAGGCCGTTATCCCGGTCGCCCGGTACTGGTCGATCCTATGTGAATGGAAACGAGGGCGCCTGCTTTCTCCCTGTGGGAGGGGCCGGTTACGTCATGAACTCAGCGGGATATAAGTGGAGCTACGCCACCTCCGATATTTCGTTGCCGCGGCGGAACATGGCAGTTTTCGCAAGGCTGCGTCGGCGCTTGGCATCCGAGAGTCAGCGGTCAGCCGTCGAATCCGCGATCTTGAGGATGACTTGGGCGCCTCGCTCTTTCAGCGGCACAATGGCGGTGTCATTCTGACGCTGGCCGGGCAGCGCTTCGTGCGGCACGCGCGAAAGGCACTTCGGCAGATCGAGTATGGTGCAAAGGACGTCGCGACGATCGGACGCTCCGAAGACGGTAGGATCAAGATCGGGATATTCTCCTCGCTCGCCTCGGGCTTCCTGTCGGAGTTGCTGCGTGCTTATGATAAGGGTCACGCGCAGGTTCGAATCGAGCTGATAGACGGCGATCCGGCGGATCATGTTTCGGCGATTCGTCAGTTGCGACTTGATGTTGCGTTCATCACCGGTACGTCGCAGTGGCCCGATTGCGAAGTCGATCAGCTTTGGTGGGAGCGGGTATTTGTTGTCCTTCCCGCTAACCACTCGCTCTGCGGCAAGGCGGAACTCAACTGGCGCGACCTCGTCGGCGAGCGGTTCATTGTAAGCGACGGGGCGCCGGGGCCGGAGATTCACGACTACTTGGTGCAGCGCCTCGCTGATCTTGGACGGCATCCGGAAGTTGACACACAATATGTCGGTCGAGACAATCTTCTCTCGCTCGTAGCGGTCGGCCGAGGTCTAACGCTGACAAGCGAAGCAACTACGGTCGCACAGTTCCCAGGAATCACATATCGACCGATCGCGAACGAAGTTCTGCCCTTCAGCGCAGTGTGGTCGCCCCGGAACGATAATCCGGCCTGCCGTCGATTGCTCAGTCTCGCGCGTACATTATCCCGATCAACAAGAGCAACAATCATTACTGCGATGCTTTTGACTTCCTCGCTTTCACAAATCCCCGATCCGTGGCTATGAATCGCTCCAGCATAGGAACAATGAGACGGACCGGATCGGCCGATGCCTGTCCCGACTCGCGGCCGAGGATCTCGGCATAGGCCATGAGGTCGCGATGGAGCGCGGCAGGCAGCTCCAGCGCGACCTTGACGGGTTTATCGTCCGCAATGGGGCCGAGTTTCAGCTTGGTCATGGTCAGCTCCTGTAAGGTTCGAGCACCAAATCCTTGGTGACGATGACGCGGATCGGGAAACCGGGCCGGATGGTCAGGGTCGGCGCGACCTGCAACTGACGCTGGACGATCTGCTGACCGGCCTGGTTGATCGTGTCCTGCGCGCCGTCGCGGATGGCTCGGATCAGGCGGTCATTGTCATCGGTGGCGAGTTCCGCTCCGACGCCGAGCAGGGTCGAGAGCGCGGCCGCCTTGGCGAGATCCCACCAATGGTAATCGACGCCATCCTCCAGGCCGGCATAGCCCTGCGTATCCGCGCCCGGCTGGCGCTCGAGAACGATCGAGCGGCCGTTCGGCATGATGAGGCGGTTCCAGACGAGCAAAACGCGGCGCTGGCCGAACTGCACGGCGTTGTCGTACTGACCGATAAGGCGCGTCCCCTGCGGCACGAGCAGGATGCTGCCGGTCGGGCTGTCATAGATGTTCTCCGTGACCTGCGCGGTGATCTGGCCCGGTAGATCGGAACGGATGCCGGTGATGAGCGCGGCCGAGATGACCGCGCCGGCCTGAAGCACGAAGGGCGATGCCGGTGGCGTGACGCGATCCGGCGTCACCGTGCGCCGGTCGGCCGCCGCATTGAGGAAGGCGAGCTGCTTGTCCTGCGCGGTCGGCTGTCCCGCCGCGCTGGCGGGGTCGAAGCCGGTAAAGCCGGGCATGGCACTCGGCGAAGCGGCAGTCGTCGACCCCTGCCGGGACTGGAAGAAGACGGTGCTGAGGCGGGCGGCCTCTTCCTCGGCGCGACGGCGCTGCTCGGCCTCGTCGACACCGGGTGTCGGAACAACGGGCGGCATTATGGGCTGGCCGGCATTCTGCGCGCTAAGGATCGGGCCGCCGAGATCGCCGGGCAGCGCTGGCCCGAGAACGGGGCCGGTATAGTCGCGCGGCAGACCGGCAAGACCATCGGCGGGCTGACGGTTGGCGGTGGAATAGAGTTCTTCCCCGCCATCGCCGCCGGTGCGTGTTTGGAGCGCATAGATCAGCGCGCCACCGATCCCGACCAGGGCGACAGCCGTGACTCCGGCGAGCATCTTGCGTGACAGACGCGTGACGCGGGGGGCTTCGGCGCGCAGGCGCATGGGAGCTGCATTGGATTCGGCTTCGGTCATGATTGCGGTCTCCCGTCGGTGCGGACGATCCTGACGGTCTGCTGGCGGTCGCCGCTGCCAAGGCGTAGCTCGGCCGCGCCGAACAGGCGATCGACGATTAGGATGTGTTGATAGATGCGTGTATTAGCGATCTGCGCCTCGCCCTCGGGGCCGATGACGAAGATCGGCGGCATTTCGCCCTGCACGATGCCGCGGGGGAACTCGACATAGACGCGGCGGCCGTCGTCATAGACTGCGGCGGGCTTCCATGGCGGATTGCTGCTGCCGGTCAGGCTGTAGCGATAATTACGCGCGGCGACGGCCGGGATGACCGGCGTTGCCGGGGTGGCCTGACGGCCGCCGCCTGCCGGCTGCGGATAGGCCCAGGCGACGACCGGCATATAGGGCTTCTCGCCGGAGCGCAGCTCGACCATGTAGGTGCGCCGGTCGGTGGTGATGACGAGATTGGTGGTGATGTCGGCGCGCGTCGGCTTTACCAGCACATGGACCCGGCGGGCGACGCCGGAGCCGGATTCCGTGTCGCCGATGATCCAGCGGGCGGTGTCGCCGGCCGCGATCGGTCCGGCGCCGGTCAGGCTCTCGCCCGGTTCGAGCGCGATGTTGGTGATCTGGCCGGGCGCGGCATAGACCTGATAGAGCGCGCCTTCCGACCACGGATAGACCTGGATGGCGTTGTAATAGCCCTCGCGACGCGGCTGCACGCGGGCTGCCGCATTGGCATTTTCCACGCGCGCCGTCGGTGTCGCCCCTGCCGTGCCGCCGCGCGCAACAGTCCAGGCCGGCGGGACATGGATCGGCTTCAGCCGCTCATCCGTCACGGCGGCAGGAATGGCCGGAAGCGGCGGGACGCTGTTGTCGTAGCTGATTTCCGGCGGGCGGTTGGTAGCGCACCCGGCGAGCATGGTCGCCGAAAGGAGAACGGCCGCCATTGCGGGCTTGCGGATAGCGCTGCTCATTGGCCCATCTCCCGCGACCAGTTGATGGCGTTGACATAGATGCCGAGCGGATTGGCCTTGAGGCGTTCGGCGTCGCGGGGCGGCTGAAGCGCGATGGTCAGGATGGCGGTCCAGCGCTCGGTCGTGGCGAGCTTACCGTCCTCGTAGCGCCGTTCGGTCCAGGCCACGCGGAACGAATCCGGCGAGGCACGGATGACGCTGGAGACCTCGACGGCGATCTGCTGCCTGCCGACCTTGGCGAAGGGATCGTTGGCGCGGGCATAGTCGTTGAGCGCGCCAGCGCCGCGATCGGTCGTCCACTCGTAGGCGCGAAGCCAGTTCTGCCGCACGATAACCGGATCGGCTGGAATGGAGCGGACCTGCTCGATGAAGCGGGCCAGGTGCCATGCGATCTGCGGATCGGTCGGCCGATAGTCGGCTGTCGCCGGAGCCACCGCCTGCGAGTGGCCGAGATTGTCGACCTGCACCACCCAGGGCACCACGGTCCCGCGCGCCGACTGGATGACCAGCGCGCCGGCGAAGCCGGCGGAGAGGAACAGCGAGCCGAAGGCCATATAGCGCCAGTTCTTCGCCTGCACGCGGGCCGAGCCGATCCGCTCGTCCCAGACCTGCGCGGCGCGCTGATAGGGCGTCCCGGGCTGCGGCGTCTTGCCGTAATGCGCGGCGGGTCGTCTGAAGAGGTTCATGAGCGGTCACTTTCTGAGAGGTTGACGGAGGAGCCGGAGGCGTGGCTGTCGCCGGAGCGGACGGCGTGGGCGGTCGCCTGAACGCCGTGGGTCACGCGCTGCGAACGCTGCATTCGCTTCGCCCAATCGGGCTGGCCCTTGGCGGTGTGGGTGGCGGAAGCGGCGGCGGCTGCTGCATCGGCGGAACCGCCGACCGTACCCATGGTCGAAGACCCGCCGGTCGCGCCGAAGCCGCTCTTCACGCCATCGGAGAAGCTGGATTTGACGCTGGCCGAGGCGCGGCGCAGCGGCGACATGGCGGCGGAGCCTGCCGCGCGTGCGATGCCGCCGATGCCGGAAGCGGCACCCGCTGCGCCGGACTGGCCGAGCGAACCAAGGCTGAAGGCGGCGGATGCCGCGCCAGCGGCCGTTGCCCCGCCGCGCACGGCGGCGGCTCCGCCCGACAGCATTGCGGCTCCACCGCGCGCAGCGAGCATCGCGCCACCGCCCGCGGCCATGGTTGCGCCGGCGGCAGCGAGACCCGTGCCGACGGCAGCGCCAGCGCCGAGCTGCGGGCCGCCGCTGACCAGGCCGGAAGCGATACCGGGGCCGAAGATGCCGAGGCCAAGGAGAGACAGGGCAGCGAGCACGACGGCCATGGCGTCGTCGATGCTCGGGGTTACGCCTCCGAACCCCTGCGTGAACTGGCTGAACAGGGTCGAGCCGATGCCGATGATGACGGCAAGCACCAGAACCTTGATGCCGCTGGAAATCACATTGCCGAGCACCCGTTCGGCCATGAAGGCGGTTTTTCCGAAGAGGCCAAACGGGATCAGGACAAAGCCGGCGAGCGTCGTCAGCTTGAATTCGATCAGGGTGACGAAGAGCTGGATGGCCAGAATGAAGAAGGCGAGGATCACCAGCGCCCAGGCGAAGAGCAGGCACGCGATCTGGATGAAGTTCTCGAAGAAGGCGACCCAGCCCATCAGATCGGAAATGGATTCGAGCAGCGGCCGTCCGGCATCGAGGCCGGTCTGTGCGACTTTGCCGGGGCGCATCAGGTCTGCGGCCGAAAAGCCTGTGCCGGAGCCCTTGAGGCCGAGACCCGCAAAACTCTCGAAGACGATTTTTGCGAGATTGTTCCAATTGCCGATGAGATAGGCGAAGACGCCTACGAACAGCGTCTTTTTCACGAGGCGAGCGATGATGTCGTCATCCGCGCCCCAGCTCCAGAAGAGTGCGGCTAACGTCACGTCGATCACGATCAGCGTGGTGGCGATGAACGCGACCTCGCCGGACAGGAACCCGAAACCGGAGTCGATGTAGCGGGTGAAGACCCCAAGAAACGAGTCGATGACGCTCGCGCCGCCCATGGTTTACCGTCCTTCCGGAGCGGCCGGAGCCGGCTGACGACCGAGGAAGCGGTCGCGTGTCTCGGCCCAGACGCGCAGGCAATCGGTGTCGTCCAATGCCTTTTGTCCGAGCTGTTGGCAGCGGCGTTGGCCTTCGCGCAGCGGGTCGGTGTCGGTTTTTAGAATCCGCACCGGCGAAGATGCTGGCGCATCCTCCTTGCGGTTCAGCTCGATCACCGTCGCCGTGATGGCGACGGCGACGAAGGCGATTGCGCCGAGGCGTGCCAGCATCTTGCCGTCCATGACGATGCTCCCTTCCAGCTTAGTTGCGGTTGAACATCTGCGCGTTGCCGGGCTGGTAGCCCGAGCCTGGCGTCAGGAACCGGCGACGCTGCTCGCGGCCCTGTTCGGCGGCGGCGGCGCGTTCCGCATCGGTCAGCGCGCTTGCCCGGCCATTGGCCGAGATGACCGCGACGAGATCGGAAAGCTGCTGCGATTGCAGAGCGAGAAGCTGGTTGCCGGCCTGCGTCGCCTGCAATGCGCCGGTCGCGGACTGGCTCTGGCCGACTAGCGCCGACATCTGGCCACGGTTCGCGTCGATATTGCCGACGACGCCGGCCTGCACGCGCATAGCGTCCTGCAAGCCTCCGACCGTGTTCTGCCAGCGGTCGCGGGCATTGGCGACGAGCTGCTGATCGGTCGTCGACAGCGAGACATTGCCGTATTGCTGCTGGAAGCTCTGATCGATCTGCTGGACGTCGAAGGCGATGTTCTGTGCTTGGCCGAGAAGCTGTTGGGTCTTCTGGGCGTTCTGCTGCAAGGTCTGAAGCGCCGAATACGGCAGGCTGGCGAGGTTCTTCGCCTGGTTGATGAGCATCTGTGCTTCGTTCTGAAGCGAGGTGATCTGGTGATTGATCTGCTCCAGCGTGCGCGCGGCGGTCAGCACGTTTTGCGCATAGTTGGAGGGGTCATAGACGATCTTCCACGCATGGGCGGGCGTGGTCATGATCGGCGTGAGCACGAGCGGCGCGGCGGCAAGCATGGTTGCGGCGAGCGCCACGGCGCGCGAGCGGAAACGGCGAATGGTCATGGTCGGGACTCCTTTTCGGCTTGGGGGAAGTTCGGGATGAGATCGACGGCCCAGGTCACGTCGCGGGCGGTGAGCCACGCGGCGAGGAAACCGTCGCGGCCGTGCTCGGCGACGAGGTTGGCGATCAGGGTCTGGTCGGATTTCGAGGAGGCGGCGCAGAGCGCGAGGCCGACTTCGGACAGGCCTAGCTCGAACAGGCGGTTGCCGCGCCGGGACTGGCAGTAGTAATCCCGCTTGGGCGTCGCCCGCGCCAGGATCTCGATCTGACGATCGTTGAGGCCGAAGCGGCGATAGATCGCTGTGATCTGCGGCTCGATCGCGCGCTCGTTCGGCAGGAGGAGCCGCGTCGGGCAGCTTTCGATGATGGCCGGCGCGATGCTCGAATTGTCGATGTCGGACAGGCTTTGCGTGGCGAAGATGACCGATGCGTTTTTCTTGCGCAGCGTCTTCAGCCATTCGCGAAGCTGGCCGGCGAACCCTTCGTCGTCCAGCGCAAGCCAACCTTCGTCGATGATGAGCAGCGTCGGCCGCCCGTCCAACCTGTCGCCGATGCGGTGGAACAGGTAGGACAGGACGGCCGGAGCCGCGCCCGTTCCGACAAGCCCCTCGATCTCGAACGCCTGCACGGCAGCGCGGCCGAGCTGTTCAGCTTCGGCATCGAGCAGCCGGCCATAGGCCCCACCAACGCAATACGGGCGGAGCGCCTGCTTCAAGTCGTTGGACTGGAGAAGGACACTGAGGCCGGTGATGGTCCGCTCTTCGACCGGCGCGGAAGCGAGTGAGGTCAGCGCCGTCCAGATATGCTCCTTGGCCTCAGGCGTGATCGTGATGCCTTCGCGCATCAGGATCGCCACGATCCAGTCGGCCGCCCAGGCCCGCTCGTAGGTGTCGTGAATGCGCGCGAGCGGCTGGAGCGCGACGGAGAACTCGTCGCCCTCGGTCAACCCGCCGCCGAGATCGTGCCAGTCGCCGCCCATGGCGAGCGCGGCGGCCCGGATCGATCCGCCAAAGTCGAAGGCGAAGACCTGGGCTTGCTCGTAGCGTTGGAACTGCAAGGCCATCAGCGCGAGCAGCACGGATTTGCCCGCGCCGGTCGGGCCGACGACCAGCGTATGGCCGACGTCGCCGACATGAAGAGACAACCGGAACGGGGTCGAGCCTTCGGTCTTGCCATACAGCAAGGGGGGCGCACCGAAATGCTCATCCCGTTCCGGCCCCGCCCACACGGCAGAGAGGGGGATCATGTGGGCGAGATTGAGCGTCGAGACCGGCGGCTGACGGACATTGGCGTAGGCATGTCCGGGGAGCGAGCCGAGCCAGGCATCGACGGCATTGACGGTTTCGATCATGGCCGTGAAATCGCGGCCCTGAACGACCTTCTCGACGAGGCGCAGCTTCTCGTCGGCAAGACGCGGATCGGCGTCCCACACCACGATCGTGGCCGTGACATAGGCCATGCCCGCGACGTCCTGACCGAGTTCCTGCAAGGCAAGATCGGCATCGGCCGCCTTGTTGGCCGCGTCCGTATCCACGAGGGCGGACGCCTCGTTGGTCATCACCTCCTTCAAAATGGCGGCGATCGACTTGCGCTTGGCGAACCACTGGCGGCGGATTTTGGTCAACAGCTTGGTCGCGTCGGTCTTGTCGAGCAGGATCGCGCGGGTGGACCACCGATACGGGAACGCCAAGCGGTTGAGATCGTCGAGCAGGCCGGGCGTCGTCGCGGTCGGAAAGCCGATGATGGTGAGGACGCGCAGATGCTGGTCGCCAAGGCGCGGCTCCAGCCCGCCGGTCAGCGGCTGGCCGGCGAGCAGCGCATCGAGATAGACCGGCGTTTCCGGCACACGAACGCGATGCCGGTTGGTCGAGACGGTCGAATGCAGATAGGTCAGCGTCTCGCCGTCATCGAGCCAGTCGCATTCGGGCATGAAGCCGTCGAGCAGCGCCAGCACGCGGTCGGTGCGATCGGTGAAGGCGCGCAGGATCTCATGCGGATCGACGCCGCTGCGCTCGCGGCCCTCGTAGAGCCAGGTCTCGGCGCGGGCGGCTTCCTCGGCCGGTGGCAGATAGAGGAAGGTCAGATAATAGCCCGACACGAAATGCGCGCCGGCTTCCTCGAAATCCGCTTTCCTCTCGGCATCGACCAGACCGGAGGCCGGATCGGGGAAGTGGTTGTCGGGATAGGTCGCGGCTTCGGAGCGCTGTGCTTCCACGAAGATCGACCAGCCTGAGCCGAGCCGGCGGAAGGCGTTGTTGATGCGGCTGGCGACGGCGACCAGCTCGGCGGCGACAGCAGAATCGAGATCGGGACCACGAAACGATGCGGTGCGCTGGAATGAGCCATCCTTGTTGAGCACGACGCCCGGCGCGACCAGCGCGACCCAGGGCAGATAGTCGGCAAGGCGCGAAGCCGAGCGGCGATATTCGGCGAGGTTCATCATGGTTGCGCCTCCCTCAGACCGCGAGGAAAGCCGGAATGCGCAGATGCCTGCGCCCGACCTCGACGAAGAGCGGATCACGCTTGGCGGCCCAGACCGCCGCGAAATGCCCGACGGCCCAGATGAGTAGGCCGACCAGCCAGAGACGCAGGCCGAGGCCCACGGCCCCGGCCAGCGTCCCGTTGAGGATCGCGATGGAACGCGGTGCGCCGCCGAGCAGGATGTGCTCGGTCAGCGCCCGGTGGACCGGCACGGTGAAGCCCGGCACGTCCAGTTGCTCGAACGCGCCCGCCATCAGACCAGCGCCCCGCCGCCGAACGAGAAGAACGACAGGAAGAAGCTCGACGCCGCGAAGGCGATCGACAGGCCGAACACGATCTGGATCAGGCGGCGGAAGCCGCCCGACGTGTCACCGAAGGCGAGCGCCAGGCCGGTGGCGATGATGATGATGACCGCGACGATCTTGGCGACCGGGCCTTCGATCGACTGGAGGATTTTCTGGAGCGGTTCTTCCCACGGCATGGAGGAGCCGGAGGCATAGGCGGGCGGCGTGGCCGCCATCACAATGATGGTGACAAGCGCGGTCGAGGCTGCGAGGCGATCATAGGCACCGCGCAGGACCGAGGGTTTCGACGGCTTGGACAAGTTGATCGGTGGCTTCATGCGGGGTCTCCTGTGCTGGTGGGGATGGCCAAAGGGATGGTTTGGGTGACGCGGTAGTCCCCGTCCGGGCCGAGCCCTTCGACGCGGGCGAGCTCGGCGAGCCGGCGCGCGGAGCCTCGGCCGGAGAGGACGGCAACAAGGTCGATGGTCTCGGCGATCAGGGCGCGCGGGACCGTGACGACGGCTTCCTGAATGAGCTGTTCGAGGCGGCGCAGCGCGCCGATGCTTGTTCCGGCGTGGATCGTGCCGATGCCGCCGGGATGGCCCGTGCCCCATGCTTTGAGGAGGTCGAGCGCTTCCGCGCCGCGAACCTCGCCGATGGGGATGCGGTCGGGACGCAGGCGCAGGGATGAGCGGACGAGATCGGAGAGCGTGACGACACCCTCCTTTGTCCGCATGGAGACGAGGTTGGGCGCCGCACATTGCAGCTCGCGGGTGTCCTCGATGATGACGACGCGATCCTGCATCTTCGCCACCTCGGCCAGCAGCGCATTGGTCAGCGTGGTCTTGCCGGTGCTGGTGCCGCCCGCGACGAGGATGTTGGCGCGCGCCGCCACGGCTTCGCGCAGGGTCGCGGCCTGCTCAACGCTCATGATCCCGGCGGCCACATAGTCATCGAGGCTGAACACCGCCACGGCCGGCTTCCGGATGGCGAAGGCGGGTGCGGCGACGACAGGCGGTAGCAAACCCTCGAACCGTTCACCCGACTCGGGCAATTCGGCCGAGACGCGCGGGGATCGGGCGTGAACCTCCGCGCCGACATGGTGGGCAACCAGGCGCACGATGCGCTCGCCATCGGCAGGCGACAGGATTTCGCCCGTGTCGGACAGTCCCTCGGAAAGTCGGTCAATCCAGATGCGGCCATCCGGGTTGAGCATCACTTCGACGACGGACGGCTCCTCCAGAAACCGCGAAATCGCCGGACCCAGCGCCGTGCGCAGCATCCGCGCGCCGCGTGCGATGGCTTCCGGTTTTTGATGGCTGGCAGTCATATCGGCCCCGTTTGTTCACGAGGCGCGACAGACGATCCCCGGATCGGGGTCGATTAAAAGAGCCTGAAATCGGGCCGGTTCAACAAGTATCGGTCGTAGTAGTAGCGTGGCGTGCAAATACAGGAGAACGGCGGTGGAGCCCTGATCTTGATGTCGTTACGGCCTCACCAGATGACGCGCGAGATCGTCACGCCTCGGTGTCGGAGACGTCTTCAGGGATCTCCTGTCGCAGCTTCGGCCCTTTGACGAGGCGCCGGCCGAGCGCGGTGATGAACGCCTCATACCGCTCGGCCGACTTGGCGCGCGCTGCCTGCGCAGCAGGCTCCGGCAAGGCCGGCGTGGTCGTGATCCAGAAGCGGATGAACACCGCCAGGGTCTCGACGGCGATGCCGACGTCCCGCTCCAGGCGGCTCATGCGGCGATCGATCTGGTCGAGGCGCTTGGCGACGACGGCCTCGCGCCGCTCGGCATCGTCCGGCGACAGGAAGGATGCGATGGCGGCCTCGGCGATCATGGACTGCGATTGATCCCGGCGAGCGGCGAAATCCGCCAGCGCCCGCGTCACGTCGGGGTCCAGATAGACCGTGAACTTCGACTTTTTCCGATACCTGGCCATGGCGCTTACAGTTCCATGCCGTCATCGGGGTCGAGCGACACCTGGCGCGCGACACCCTGCATCTGACTGATCATCCGCCGATTGCGCATGGCATCTTCGTCGCTCTCGTCTGGAAGCTCGATCTCGAACTCGTTGGCGATGGGTTCCTTCTTTTCCGTCGGCTTCGCGCGGCTGAGTTCGGGTTGCAGCCGGCGTTCGGAATCGGTGGTGTCTTCCTCTTCCGATCCGTCCGCGGGCCGCGCGTCCAGCGCCTCCGGCCTCGCCGGGATCGGCAGGCTGCTCCAGTCGTCGGGCCGAGGCTTGTCGGGGCGTTTCAGTTGAGGCGGCGACAGCAGGCGCTCGCGGAAACGGGCATCCTCGTAGTAGCGCGCCTTCTTCGCGCGGATCGGCGGCGTGCCGGCGACCATGACGATTTCGTCGCTCGGCGGGAGTTGCATGATCTCGCCGGGCGTCAGCAACTGGCGGGCGGTTTCCGAGCGCGAGACCATCAGATGGCCGAGCCAGGGCGAGAGCCGATGCCCGGCATAGTTCTTCATCGCCTTCATTTCGGTGGCGGTGCCGAGCGCATCGGACACGCGCTTGGCGGTGCGCTCGTCGTTCGTGGCGAAGCTGACCCTGACATGGCAGTTGTCGAGGATGGAGTTGTTCGGGCCGTATGCCTTTTCGATCTGGTTCAGCGATTGCGCGATCAGGAAGGCTTTGAGGCCGTAGCCCGCCATGAAGGCCAGCGCGCTCTCGAAGAAGTCGAGCCGCCCCAGCGCCGGAAACTCGTCGAGCATGAGGAGCAGCCGGTGACGATCGCCCTTCGCCTGCAGGTCTTCGGTCAGGCGGCGGCCGATCTGGTTGAGGATGAGACGGATCAGCGGCTTGGTGCGATTGATGTCGGATGGGGGCACGACGAGGTAGAGCGTGGTCGGGAGCTTGTCGCCCACTATGTCGGCGATCCGCCAGTCGCAGCGCCGCGTCACCTCGGCCACGACGGGATCGCGATAGAGGCCGAGAAACGACATGGCGGTGGAGAGCACGCCGGAGCGTTCATTGTCGGATTTGTTGAGCAACTCGCGCGCGGCGCTGGCGATGACGGGGTGCGGTCCCGCTTCACCGAGATGGCTGGTCGTCATCATCGCGGCAAGCGTCGACTCGATCGGGCGCTTCGGATCGGAGAGGAAAGCAGCGACGCCGGCGAGTGTCTTGTCGTTCCCGGCATAGAGGACATGCAGGATCGCGCCGACAAGAAGGGAATGGCTCGTCTTCTCCCAGTGGTTTCTTTTGTCCAGGCTCCCTTCGGGGTCGACCAATATGTCGGCGATGTTCTGCACGTCGCGCACTTCCCACTCGCCGCGGCGCACCTCGAGCAAGGGATTATAGGCCGAGGATTTCGGATTGGTCGGATCGAAGAGCAGCACGCGGCCGTGGTGGGCGCGGAAGCCGGCGGTCAGCGTCCAGTTCTCGCCCTTGATGTCGTGGACGATGGCCGAGCCCGGCCAGGTCAACAATGATGGCACGACAAGGCCAACGCCCTTGCCCGATCGCGTCGGCGCGAAGCACAGCACATGCTCCGGTCCGTCATGGCGCAGATAGTCGCGGTCGTAGCGGCCAAGAACGACACCATCGGGATCGAGCAGCCCGGCGGCCTTCACCTCTTCCTTCTCGGCCCAGCGCGCCGACCCATAGGTGGCGACGTCCTTGGCTTCGCGCGCCCGCCAGACCGACATGCCGATGGCGACGGCGATGGCGATGAAACCGCCGGACGCGGCGATGAACGCGCCCTGGGTGAATATCTCCGGCGCATAGGCATCGTAGGAGAACCACCACCAGAAGAAGGCGGGCGGATGGTAGAACGGCCAGCCGAACAGGACGAACCATGGCGGCCCGAGCTGCGCCTGAAACCCGAGCTTCCAGGCGACATACTCGGTCGCGCCCCAGGTGGTGGAGAAAACGATGAGGAAGACGATCAGAATCTGTCCCCAGAGGATTTTGGTCGCGGACATTGCGATGTTCCTTGTCTGTTGGAGCTAGAGGCCGAGCCCGCGCTTGCGGCCGAAATCCCAATCGACGCCGCCGCCGTCGCGGGCGACGCCCGAGACATGGCGGCCGAGCTGCTTGTCGAGGGATGGCGACCAGGGCACGAGCTGGAAGCCGAGGCCGTCGTCGATCATGGCGAAGCGGCCGGAGGCGAGCGTCAGGCGCTGGCGGTAGGTGCCGGCGACATATTCCCCGCTCTCGGCCGGTTTGAACGGCTGGCCGGTCTCCTTCGCGAGCCTTCCGGCCACGGCATCGACTTCACGGCGGCGGAGCGTGTCGATCAGGTTGCGGTTGAAGATGATGCGGCGGCCTTGCTGCTCGGCCAATCCTTCACCGACGAGATGCTCCGCGCGTTGCCGCATCGCGTCCCGCACTTCGGCGCCGAAGCCGCCGTCCGACATGGCGACGGGTTCTCGGGCGATGGATTGCCGGTCGAGCCAGGTCGCGCCGGTGGCGCTCACCTGATGCTGGAGATCGAGATCGGAGCGGACGGCGAGCGCGACACGGCGATCGCCTTTCGCGTCCTCGTATGCGCGCAGCTCGACGATCGATCCCGGTGGGCTGTCGCCTGTGGCGTCGAGATGCGGCAGCCGGATGTGATGGGTGCGGCCGTCCACGCCGTCGACCACGGCGTAGGCCGTTCCCTTCAGCTCGTCGTCAAGGCCGCGCTCGACCAGGCGGCCGATGACGGGGACATCGAGGCTCTCGCCGGCGAGGACATAGCTGGCCGAGCCGCGCTCGATCCCGCGTTCGGTGAGCGCCCGGTGCATCCGCTTGATGATGTCGCCGCGCTCGCCGAGTTTGCGAAGCGTGGCTTCGGCCTCGGCCTTGATGAACCATTGCTGGTGTCCGACCTGTCCGGCGAGCCCACGGATTTCGAGGGTGCGCAGCCTGCCGACCTTCAGCGCATGAAACTCGTCCGGCTGCTGGCCGGGCTGCGGCGCGAGGTCGATGATGCCCGACCTGCCGGCGTCGCGGACAAGCTGCCGGTCGAGCTGCGTCCAGCGTTCGGCCTCGACCTGCCGCTCCAGATTGCGGTTGATCTCCAGATCGCTGCGCTGACCGAGCTCCTGGGTGACGAGATCCTGCGCGCGGGCGCGCATTCCCTCCTTGATGTAGTCGCGGGAGATCACGAGATCCTGGCCGTCGTCGGTACGGCCACGCAGGATGATATGGATATGGGGATTGTCGGTGTTCCAGTGATCGACGCCGACCCAATCGAGCTTCGTGCCGAGATCCTTTTCCACCTGGCCCATCAGCTCGCGGGCGTGGTCCTTGAGGTCGGCCATATCCACGGCGTCCTCCGGCGAGACGATGAAGCGGAAGTGATGCCGGTCGTCCTCGCAGCGCGCCGCGAAATCGCGGGCATCCACGTTGTCGCTTTCAGGACCGAACAGCCGCGCCTTCTCCCCGTCTCGGGTCACGCCGTCGCGGCGCAGATATGACAGGTGTGCGCCGAGCGGCGCGGCGCGCGCGCCATGGCGCACCACGCGGGTCTTGATGACCACGATGCGCGAGCGGCCGGTGAGCAGCCGATTGGCCTGAATGCTGGCGCGCTGGCCGCGCCCGAAGCGCGAGCGGTTGCCCGTCGTGATCTTGCCGGAACGGGAGACGCGGCCCCCGGCCTTCTGCGCGGCGGCGAGCGCCTGCGCAATGAAAGGCCGCGCCTGCTGTGCGCGGGTCGATCGGATACGCCCAGGCCGGACGCGAATATCGCTGTCATCGGCCATGACGCAGCCCCGCGCGGTGCAAAAGGCACAGGGAAATCAGTAAGATGGGCGCGCGGCGCACAGTGCGCGAAAGCGCGGCACGGTGCGGAACGCGCCGAAAACCCAAGCAAAAACAACCGACCGACCGAAGCGCACCGTGCGCCTTTTTATCTCGCCATCGTCCGGTTGTTGTGCCTGCCTCTGCCCCTGACGCCCTCCATGGCACGCCGGACCACGATTGCGCGCGAATGGCGGCTCGCACGCTCATGGGCGCTCTCCTTGGGCGGAGCGTGCGACGACAAGGGGCGAATCCGATGTTGCGGCCGGGTCGGTCGGCCTCGCCGTGACGGAGGATCGGCTATCGTCCGAACGCTCACTGGCCGACCGTGACGCGGCGGGGCGAGCGTCGGCGGAACGCACGACGAAGATCGCCGCATCGCGCCAGTCGGGCGGCGGATCGCCCCGCCGGACTGACGCTTCTGATGCGGCCGCACCGCCGAGAACCGGCACGAGCGCGGCGACATAGGCCCGCGTTTCGGCAGGCAACGCGCGGCCGGTGGAACGATGATCGTCATAGCGGCCGGGGCCTGCATTGTAGGCCGCGAGCATCGCGCCGACATCGCCATAGCGGTCCCACATTTCGCGCAGATAGGCCGCGCCCGCCAGGATGTTGTCGTGCGGGTCATAGGGGTCGCGGCCGAGACGGTATCGGACGCGCAAGGCGGCCCATGTGTCGGGCATGATCTGCATCAGCCCCAACGCGCCCGCCGACGAGATCGCGCGCACGTCGCCCGCGCTCTCGGCGCGCAGCACGGCGCGAATCCAGCGTTCGGGGATGCCGAACCGCTGCGCCGCCTCGGTGATGTGGGCGGCATAGGGATCGACGGCGGCCGGACGGGACACCGGGGCCGACTGTGCAAGAGCAGCGCCGGTCGCGCTCGTGGCGAGGATCAGGCCGGAAAGGAGAAAGAGAGCCATGCGCCGGGCGGCGTGATGCCGCCCGTGCGCACTCCGATGGCTCGTCGATGGACGGCGAGCGGGCATCGGTCAGTCCTTCTCGGCGCGGTCGCGCGGACGCGACCAATGCAGTGACCAGTCATTTCCGGCATCGTCGTCGCGGAACAGGTTGGCGCGGATCGGCTGCGGAAATGTCGGATCGTCGATCAGCAACGCGACATATTCGCCTGCCTTCTCGCCGGTGCGCTTCCAGCCCGCGCCGATCTCGGCGGTGGTCTCGTTGCTCATGGCATCGAAGACGTGAACGCGATAATCGGGCGCGTTTTCGGTGTCGGACGGCTCGGCCGGAACGATGATGATGTCCTGGACGAGCAGCAGCGTCAGAAGATTGCCGATGAAGCCGGTCTCTTCGCGTCTGAATTCACCAATCTGAGGCATGATTGCTTCCTTTGCGGTGGCGTTGAAAAAGCCATCGGCGAGCACCGCTCCCGCCGATGGGGGAAGCTGTCAGCGCGTCGGCGCGCGCCACTCGAACCGGCCGTTGCCGTCTTCGTCGGTCCACAGCGGGATCGCATGGCCGATGATCTGGTCGGTGGAAGTCAGGCCGAAGTAGCGACCGTCGAGGCTGTCGCGGACCTGCCAGTTCATGAGGAAGACTTCGCCGGTCTGGATGCGGCGGCAGCCGTGCCAGACCGGCAGTTCCCGTCCGATCCGGTCGCGCTCCAGCGCCGCGCCCATTTCGATCCCGTCCACGGTGATCGTGCGGCCGGTGCGGCAAACGGTCTGGCCGGAAACGCCGAGAACGCGCTTGATGAGCGGCACGCCCCTGGGCAGATAGCCGCGCTCGGCCATGAAGGCGGCGAGCGGTTCGGGGGCATCGACCGCGACAAGATCGGTGACGTCGAACGGCCCGTCAAAGTCGATCGTGTAGAAGCCGACAGGCGCGCTGGCCGAGGCGTTCCACATCAGCTTGACCGGCATCGGCGTGAGCGCCGGATAGGCGATGCCCATCGTGGCGAGCGCCATGACGAGGACGAGGCTGGCGCGCGTCATGGCTGGACCTTCCTGCGCAGGAGGAAGGCGCGATGCTGTTCGAGCGTGTAGGCGCGCGGCTGATGGGCGGCGGCCATCCGGTTGTGGACGTGCCGCCAGTGCTCCGGCGAAACGGCGTCCGCATCGATGCCGATCGCCTCGATCGCATCGACATGGCGCAGCACGTCCTCGACCTTCGGCCAGCCCTCGATCTTGAGCAGGATTTCGCCGCCCGGCCGCACGAAAGGCAGCGTCTGATACGCTTCGCCCGGCTCGACCGCCCGCACGATGTCGATGCGCGAGATGATCGTGCCGAAGTCGTTCGCTGCCCATCGCACGAAGGCGAAGACGGTGTTCGGCCGGAAAGAGAGAATGCGCTGGCGACGGTCGACGATCTGTTCGTTGGCCGCCTGGCCGAACCTGATCCAGTATTCGATCTTCTTCTCGATCCACGTCAGCTCGACGCGGGTCATGCGATCATGGGAGAGCGCGGACGGCATTGGGCCGCCGCGCGCGCGCGGGGCCGCGGTGCCGGTCATTCGGGGTCTCCTGGGTTCGGGGGAAATTCGCGCGTGAGCAGCTCGCGCAGCATGTCGGCGACGGTGACGCCGCGCCCGAAAGCCGCGATCTTGATCCGGCCGCGCAGCTCCGGCGTCACGTCGATGGTGAGCCGCGCCGTGTAGGCGGTCGCCTCGGATGCGCGCGGCGAGCTCTCGGCCGTCTTGATCCATTGCTCGGGATCGGCGGGGCGCTTGGCGAAGCCGCGCTTCTCGACGCGGGCCGTCATGACGCGGCTCCGTTGCCGATGCGCAGCCGCCCGATCTCAGATGCGAGTGCAGCGATCTCGCGGGCGGCGGGCGAACGGCTGTCGATTTCCGAGGCGAGCCGCCCGGACTGCGCGGCGTCGGCGAAGACGATGCGCTGACCGATGGTCGCGGCGAGCACCGGCGGATCGTGATCGGCCAGCGTCTCGGCGGTCTCGCGCGCGATGACGGTGCGCGCGGCGCAGCGATTGAGAACGAAGCGGGCGACGAGCTGCGGCCGGTAGATGCGCGCTTCCGACAGGAGCGAAAGCATTTCGGCTGAAGCCCAGCCGTCGAGCGGCGAAGGCTGCACCGGGATCAGCACGAGGTCGGCGGCGAGCAATGCCGACCGCATGAGGCCGGCGACGCGCGGCGGGCCGTCGATGACGATGTGATCGACATCGCGCGCCAGCTCGGGCGCTTCGCGGTGGAGCGTATCGCGCGCCAGGCCGACGACGCCGAATGCGCGCGGCAGGCCCTCCCGGCTGCGCTGCTCGGACCAGTCGAGTGCCGAACCCTGTGGGTCCGCGTCGATCAGCGTGACACGGCGGCCAGGCCCGGCGAGTTCACCGGCGAGATGGAGCGCGAGCGTCGTCTTCCCGACGCCGCCTTTCTGATTGAGAAGCGCGACGATCATCGGCGTCCCCCCGGCGGATCGAGGGGAAGCCGGGGCGCGTCGGGATCGCCGGCCTGTGCGGTCGGGAGGCGCTTTTTCGCGGCTACGCTGAGGCTTCTGGCGGCGTCGCGGATGAGGTTTTCCACATCGCGCGCGCGCTCTTCAAAGTTAGATTCTTGGTTAGCCGGGGTACTGACTGGTGCCCGCTGGTCAGCGTTTCGGCTGTGGCGATGATGCCTTCGTGAAGCGATCGTGGAAGACGGTGCGCGGTGCTCCGTCGGGATCGGCGACGGAGGTGAACCATGGAGTTCTATGCGGGACTGGACGTGTCGCTGGAAGCGACGAGTGTTTGCGTGGTGAATGGCGAGGGCAAGGTCGTCCGGGAAGGAAAACTGCCGTCCGACCCGGATGCGATCGAGCTGTTCCTGGCCGAATGGGGCATCCATCTCAAGCGGGTCGGGCTGGAAGCCTTCTCGTTCAGCGCCTGGCTGTATGCCGCCCTCGATGAAAAGGGGCTGCCGATCGTCTGCATCGAGACCCGCCACACCAAGGCGGCGCTCAACGCCATGCTGAACAAGACCGACAGGAACGATGCGCGAGGCATCGCGCAGTTGATGCGCACCGGCTGGTTCCGGCCCGTCCACGTCAAGTCGCGCGAGGCGCAGGCGCTGCGGATGCTGCTTGCCGGCCGCAAGGCGCTGCTCGGCAAGGTGCTCGACATGGAGAACATGATCCGCGGCCTGATCCGGCCGTTCGGCCTGAAGGTCGGTCCGGTCTCCATCGGCAAGTTCGACGGGCGCGTGCGCGAACTGGTCGCCGGCCTTGCCGAGCTGGAGCAGATCGTCGAGCCGCTGCTGGCCGCGCGCGCGGCGATGCGCTTGCAGTTCGCTCGCATGCACCGATTGGCGCTGGCGGCTGCGCGCCAAGACAAGGCGGTGCGCCGGATGATGACGGTGCCCGGCGTCGGCGCCATCGTGGCGCTGACCTTTCGCGCCACCGTCGACGATCCGGCCCGGTTCAGGAAATCCGTGACCATCGGCGCCCACTTCGGGCTGACGCCTCGACGCTACCAGTCCGGCGAGACCGACTGGTCGGGGCGCATCTCCAAATGCGGGGACGCGATGACGCGGGCCATGCTCTACGAGGCGGCGATCGCGATCCTCACGCGCATCCCGAAGACCTTCAAGCTCAGGCTCTGGGGGCTGAAGCTCATGAAGAAGAAGGGGCTGAAGAAGGCTGCGACCGCCGTGGCGCGGGCGTTGGCCGTGCTCCTGCACAAGATCTGGGTCGATGGTTCGACCTTCCGATATGGCGTCGGCCTGAAGGGCGGCCGGATCGCTCGCGCATGATGGCAGCGTAAGCGATCCGGCCGCGCCCTTCCGGCGCGTCACCAGGTTCCGCCACGGCGGAGCGGCGTCTCCCGGGGAGACGGGGACACGGGCGAGATCGAAACTTGAGTTGCCGGCAACCTTCGGGCGAAACCGCACGGCGCTTGTTAGCCTGACCGCCTGGTCTCCAGATCCCGGAATGTGGCGGACACCATGCCGACCACGGACGTTAGCGAGTGCTCCTCGGAGAGACATGAGCCGCACCTCAGCGTGACGATGATGGAAGGGAACGGCCGCAGCGGCGGCAGACGGCGGCGTTCGCGCGTCCTGGAGGGCGCTCGCCGATGTCGTGTTCGGTAAAAGCGGCTTTACGGATCAGTCTGTCGGTGACAGATTGAAGTGGAGAGGCGTTGTCTCCACAGCCCACTGACTCACAACAACAAGTTAGAGTCAGTACGTTAGACTCTAAGTTAAGGGTGCGAATCCGCGCGTGATTTCCTGAACTTAGCCGTGATTTGGGTTCCTGATAGCACGAGCCTCGGGTTCCCGATGGCACGATAGTGCGGGTTCCCGATAGCACGATCGCTTCCACAGCTTTTCCACAGGCTGCCAGAGGCTCGAATGCGAGCAGCGCGCGCCCGCCGATCTCGACCTCGAGCGACAGGACGTATCCTGGCAGCGGCTGACGTCGGACGACGTCGCGCAGTTCGAACGCAAAGCGTTTGAACGGCGACAGGCTCCCGGATTTGAGATGGAGATGGCGAAGGTCGAAGCGCCAGCCATCGCGCTGGCGGCCGCCGTGCTTGCGCACGATGCGGTAGAGCCAGCGGTCGAGACCGCCGGTGAGATGGAAATAGGCCGGGTCGATGGTGAGGATGAGCGCGTCATCGAGGACGGCTTTGTAGAACCAGTCGGGGACGATCAGTTCGATGCCGTCCGGCCGCCCATGGCGGTCGGTGCGCTCCTGCCATTCGTTGATCCATGAAAAGCGATGGCGGCGGCCTTCGGCCGGCTGGCGGATCGATGTCGAGATGGTGGTCGATTGCAGCCGGTCCAGCGCCGCCTTGAGGCGCTGATAGTCGCGCAAGCTGGTGCCGCGTCCGACATAGGTGAGGATTTCATAGGGCGTCGCGGCCATCAGCCTGGACGTGCGAAGCCCGTTGTCGCGGGCTTCGACGATCTGGCTGGCGGCCCAGATCAGGATGTCGGCGTCCCAGATCGTGGCCATGCCATGATCGGGAACGGCCTCGACGCGGATCGTGATGTCGCCGGCCGAAAAGTCGATCGGGGCCACGCGATGGGATTTGGAGAGGGAGAAGAAGGGATAGGCCATGAGATCCTGCGCATCTCGTGGCGCGAAGTCGCCGGGGAGCGCGCGAAACAGATCGAGCTGCCCACGCTCCGAAGAGTCACGACGCCGCACCACCATGAAAGGGTCCGGCCACGATCAGCGCGCGTATCGGCCGGCGCTCTGGCCGGTCGGCAGCGTCTGGCGCTTGGCGGGCAGCACGGAGCCGCGCGGATCGGAGGTCGAGGTGACGGCGCCGCGCTCGGCCCAGGTTTCGAGATCGTCGACGGCATAGACGACGCGCCCGCCGAGTTTGCGGTAGGCCGGGCCGGTGCCGTAGGTCCGATGCTTTTCGAGGGTGCGGGCGGACAGGCTGAGAAACTCAGCGGCTTCCTTGGTCCGCAGGTAGCGTGGCGGGAGCGCGGCGGTATCGGGTCGCATGGGGCGGGCCTCCGTGGGGTTGCTGGGGGCCGCTGGCGATCAGCGGCTGACAACGACCACGGTGGCGGAGAACCGTCGGCGGGATGGATGGGGGACTTGAGGTGGCCTAAATCTCCACCCCGGAGGCCATGGCGGCGCGGCGACTAGGAGCGGCGGCGCTGGCGAAGGAGTTGCAGATAGCCCCCGTTGATGAGGGCAAGGCCACCTTCGACGAAGGCAATGACGGCATCACGTAGCGGCGAAGTCTTCCAGGGCTCGGTGTCGACGCGCGCCGCGCCGTAGATTGCGATGGCGATCTCGCGATAGGTGGCGCCGTTCATATGGCCGTCGGCGGCGCGCAGCTTCAGGCGAAAGCGCCGCCGCTGCTCGGCGGTCATGCGCGTGTCGCGCGGTGGCGGGCGGCCGAGCCAGATGCGCGCCATTCGCGTCAGGGCGTCGATCCGGTCGAGGACGTCGGCATCGAACGGAACCAGAGCCGCGAGCTGGTCGTCTGGAACCGTGCCGGAAAGGAGAAGCACCGGGATGTCGTGCTCGGAGACAGACGCATAGGCGCCTTCGGGAGCATTACGCCCTACGGCGAACGCGTCGGCGGATGCAGCGGAGGCAGGCGGCAGAAACTCGGGTCGGCGCGTCAGCATGAGAACGGCGCCATCGCATGAGGGCGACCACACGACATTCTGGTCCAGCGCGGACAGGCCCGGCCTGGCAGCGAAATCGCAGCCCCCAAAGCTGTTCTGCATCTTTCGGAAGCGGTACGGCCTCGGCGGCCGTATTCGCTAGACCGCTGTAGAGTTCCTGATAAGGAACGTATCGGCGAAGGCATTCCCAAGCGAGACCTTCGACCGGCAAGCTATCGAAATAGTCATATCGGCTGTCGTCCCGCCAGTCGCTTGTATCTGGCCTCATCGTTCAACTCCTCGCATATTACGCGCACAAGTCGAACGGCCAGTTTTCCTATTTCATCTTAGGTGGCGGAAGGTCGGGAGACGACATTGCGCGATGTCGAAAGAGCATCGCGCGAGCATCGGCGATCAGCGCTGGGACTGGCGCAGAAGGTGCCGATAACCGGTGTGCGTCATCCAGCGGGCGCGCGCGAGATGACTGTCGTGGATGCGTCGACAGCGTTCGGGCTCGTGTGCGGGATCGAGACCGAACAGGATCTGCACCGCCTCTGTCCAATCGGCGCCATCGGCATCCGCGTCAAGCAAGCGCGCGTAGAGCTTGACGTGCGCCTTGTCGTAGGCGGTCAGTTCCTGCCCTGCCGGTGCGGTATCTTCGAATGTCTCGATCATCGTGCAGGCTCGATTACTAAGCGGCTGCTGCATCTAGACCAAGTTTGATCCAAAATGGAGCGATGGCAAGCGTCGACGGGATTTGCACGCCGATCAACGCGCGCCGTTGGATGGATTGGGTTTACTTCCGCGCTCATCGACCAGCAACACTCCTTGCCCTTTATCGGTGGACAGGAGGACGATGCCGGCAGCTTCCAAGGCCCTGCGCACCTGATCGCGCGTCGTCTCGTACACATCGAGTCCGCTTTCGGATTCGAGGCGTTTGAGCGCGGTCAGCGATATGCGGGCCTTGTCAGCGAGCGTCTCCTGTGTCCAACCCAGCAACGCGCGTGCGGCCCGTGATTGTCGGGCGGTGATCATACATGATCACCTCCCATTCAGACCTACGCGTACTCCAGAACTACGGCTATTTTAGTCGTTCTGGCTTCTTTTTGCCAGCCCAAAGGCGCTGCGCGGAACCCGCGATGACTTGCTGCCGGCGCAGCGATTCGCGAGGCCGGGTGGCGTCGGGAAGCCTATGAGGCGGCCCCAGCCCCGTCCCACACCGACGACCGCATTGGGCGGGCGGCGTCTGAAATAGATGGAGGGGCGGATGATCCGCCCCGTCTCATGCGAAGGGATCGATCTCGGAGACGATGGTGTCGTCGTCGCCGTCATATTCGGTGGCGGGCATCACGCTCATGGTGCCGTCGCCGGCGCGAAAGATGATGATGGCGACCATCAGGGTGGAGGCGAGGCTGGCGGCGTAGGCGTTGGCAGTTGCGAGGGTCATTGTCCGGCTCCCGATTTTGGCGGGGACCATTCCCCGCTCGACGGGCACCCGAAGTGTTCTGGGCTCGGCCGGGGTCATCGCGCAGGCGAAGACGAAGCGACCGCACGCTTTGCGTAGCGGACCCCATGAGGGTTGACCCTGGAAGGCCGGGGCCGGAACCAAGGTTAAGCCATAAGAGCGGGGTGGTTTCCGGCTGCCGGAGCCGGTTGTCCCTGCAATGCCATTGCCGGTGCTGCTCTGGCTCGCCGCCTGACGATCGCGATCCGGCCACCGCCGTTCGTGACCTGCGTGATGCCCGCCGCCGGATATGTGCCTGACGCACGCCCGGTTGTTCCGATCCCGCGCGTGAGACTGTGCGTAGCCCCGGCGTTGTGGGGCGATGCGAGTGGGGCGGCGCTCCGGCGCGAACATGAGAAATCCCGGCGGCTTTCGCCGCCGGGTCTGCCGCCGTCCGGTTAGAACGGGATGTCGTCATCCATGTCGCCCTGGTCGTCGCCGCCGTTCTCGGTCTGCTTCGCCCGGCTGAGGAAATCGACGGTCTCGGCGATGATCTCGCAGCCGTAGCGGTCGTTGCCCTGCTGATCGGTCCATTTGGTGTAGTGGATGCGGCCGCGAACCAGAACCTTCATGCCCGTATCGCAATATTGCTGGATCGTCTTGCCGAGGCCGTTGAAGGCGGTGATCCGGTGCCATTCGGTGTCCTGCACCCGGCGGCCTTCGCTGTCGCGGACGACTTTGCCGTCCGAGTAGCGGGGGCGCGAGGTCGCGAGGGTGAAGTGGGTGATCCTGGTGCCGCCCTGGGTGGTGCGGGTTTCCGGGGTCTGGCCGATGTTGCCGGCGAGGATGACGATGTTCTGCATTGTAGGTCTCCGTTGCGTCCGGAGGGACCATTCCCTCCGACGAGACCCGACCAAGGCCGTCGGGAGACTCCTGCATCGCCGCCTTCGGCGGCGGCTTGACCCCCAAGTTCCGGGTGGAGCGGGCAGCCGCGCCCGGCGCGGCAACACGGCCGGAAACCGCGGGGGTTGCCGGAAGGAAACAGAACGGACTTAGGGGATCAGTCAGTCGGAGGGATTGGTGCTTCCGTAAGCCCGATGGAGACCGGAGCCAGAACAGCATCCTTGCTGGCGGCAGATGACGACAGGGCCAGACGCACCGCCCTGATAGCGCACCGGCCACGTTCTCCTTCGCCTGCCGACCCGCGCCGTGGCTTCGCAGGCAAGCGAGAATTTCCGCCAGAATGACGCCTGCCGGATTGCCCGCACCGATAGCCGGATCATTGTGCCGCGGGATGAAGCTCGAGCCAATTCATTGCAGGAAAGGCATGAAGGTCTTCGCAGTGCAGTCCGTAGCGCAACGCCATGGGCTGACCGGCACCGCATCGCCCGCCGCGATCGCAGATCCCGACCGATCCCGACGCACCTGGCCGAACGGAGCGGCCGACACTGCGATGGCGGTTCAACGACGGCGATGACACTCTGTTCTGATCGGACGGCGGGAGGCCCGGCGGCGAAAGCTGCCGGGATGGTCATGGGAGCGATGGATCGCCGCCGCCCCGTGTCAGCGATTGAAGCCGAATGGCGGAAACGCGCCGCAGGCGTGGTTCCGGCGCAGCCGAAAGCGCGGCCCGAAGGGCGACACCCTTCCTTTCAGGCCCATGCCGCCAACATCACCGCAGCAGCGATGTCAGCGTGAAAGCGCAACCGTTCCGACCGCATTGAGGTTCAGCACCGCCGCGATGCCGATGACGATGCCGCCGATCCCGCCGAGGATGTTGATGGCGATGGCCGAGTCGATCATGTGCTTGGTCACGCCATGGACCAGCGCGAAGCCGGCGATGACGGCCGGAATGGCGAAGATGGCGAGCGCGATCAGCCGTAGCGCGGGATTCCTGGCAAAGCCGAGCACGGCGATCACCAGCACGATGGACCCGATGGCCGCACCGACGGCAACAAGGGCGGACATCATGAAGCCCGAGCCGGTCGCATAGACGTATTGGAAGGCGGTGATGCCGGTCATCACCGGCAACGCATAGATGGCGAGATGCCAAGCGATCACGCAGAAGGTGATGGTGAGCGAGATGGCGAGAAGGATCAGCGTCATGGAAACCTCCAGATGATCGGTTGAGGATCACGACAGGCTGCCGGGAGATACGCTCCGCCTGCGACTATGCTGCTTCGCCGGTTCTGCAAGGAAGCGTCATCAAAGCCATTTGTCTGCTGTGCCGTCAAGTATTGGCGGTTGAAACAACCGCCTTGCGGCGGCGCTTTACGCGCCGCCGTGCTTCATGACCGGGATGCCAAGCTTGCGGGCCTTATCGGCGAGGTTGTCCTGAATCCCGGTTCCGGGGAAGTGGATGACCCCGATCGGCATGGTGTCGAGCATCGCGTCGTTGCGCTTGAAGGGCGCGGCCTTGGCGTGCTTCGCCCAGTCGGGCTTGAAGGCGACCTGAGTGACCTTGCGGTTGCTGGCCCATTTCGCGGCGATGAGTTCGGCGCCCTTCGGGCTTCCACCGTGCAGCAGCACCATGTCGGGGTGCTTGGCGTGAACCTGATCGAGCTTGGCCCAGATCAAGCGATGGTCGTTGTAGTCGAGACCGCCGGTGAAGGCCACTTTCGGGCCGGGCGGAAGGAGCACCTCGTTCTCGGCGTGCTTTTTCGCGGAGAGGAAGTCGCGGCTGTCGATCATCGCGGCGGTCAGGTTGCGATGGTTGACCATGGAGCCTGTGCGCGGCCGCCAGACCGAGTGGGTGTGGCGCTCGAAGTGATCGGCGGCCTGGTCGCGCATCAACTCGAAGGCGTCGCGCCGTTCGAGAAGGGTCTGCCCCTCTGCCGTCAGGCGCTCCAGCTCGACGGACTTCACCTCGGAGCCGTCCTGTTCCCGCTGAAGGCGGCGCTGCGCGACTTCGTTGTCGTCCAGCTCGCGTTCGATCCGGTCGCCTGCGCGCTGGAAGAGGTTGACCGTGCCCCAGAGCAGTTCTTCGAGGTCAGGTTCGAGGCGGGTGTCCGAGAGCGCCACCACGAGGGCGTCGAAGATGTCGGCGATGCTGCCGGCCACGACATTGCCCTCGGGGAGCGGCCGCGGGTCGGGTTCGTCCTCGAAGGGACGGTAGCCGTAGAGCGCCAGTTCCTGAAGGACGTGATCGGTCGGGGAGGAAGCGTGGTGCGGCTCGTAGTCGGTGTCGTGGTGTTCGGTCATGGTGGTCTGCCTCCGGCTCGTGGCCGCGCCCATCGCGGCCTTCGTGGCGACGAAAGGCGGCGGGCGGGACGGACCTGCACCTGACGCGAAGCGGAAGGCCGGAACGCAGAGGAGGATGACGGGGGCCGGCGATTTTGCCTCGCGATGCAAAGCGTCCGCAGGACGCGGCGGAAAATCGTCGGCAACCGGCATTGCCTGTCCGGCACGGCTGACGCCCCGATCGCCCTCTCAGAAGGCCGTGGGTGTGGCCTCTCCGCGCCGGAGGTAGATCGCCATAGCTGAACCGGCCCGCGATCGCGCGTTGCCGCCGCCACCTGACCGTGATAGATCAGGCCGCCAGCAGCATGAAGCGGGCAATGTCCTGCGAGACAATCTGGTCCCGCAGCCGTGCCGCCAATGCGTCGTGGCCGAGCAGCCTGAGATCTTCGTTGAAGTCGCCGAGGCGTGGTGTGAGCACGACCGTCTCGATCCCGACCGCGCTCGCACGCTCTGTCAGGGTCGCCATCGCACCGTCGCCAGCCGGATCGTTGTCGCGGGCGATGTAGAGCCGCCGCAGCGTCGTCGGGAACAGGATGGCGCTGAGATGGGCCGCCGAGAGCGCCGCCTGTGCCGGCATCCTGGGCAGAACCGAACGGACGGACATCACCGTTTCGATGCCTTCGCCGGCCGTCATCACGTCGCAGCCCATGCCGAACCTGACGGCGTTTCCCAGGAGATCACCCATCGCACGCCGGGGCGTCTCGATCGGCGCACGGCCAAGACGCGCCTCGCTGAAGCCGTCGGGATCGAGCCAGGTGCGGTGCGCCCCCGTGATGACGCCGGCGAGGTCGGTGACGGCAGCGATCATCGCGGGCCATGTCTCGGTCGGTGCGTTCTCGTCGGCCCGATAATAGCAGCGGGGGTGGAAGCGCAGGCTTGCGGTTTCGTGCAAAGCCGTAATGGCGCGACCCCGCAAATAGGTTTCCACGAGCGTCCGCCCGATGGGCTTTGCCATGGCAAAGAGCCGCCGAGAGGCTTCGGGCGATCCTGTCGGCGCCGATGCCGGTCGCCAGTCACGGTTCCCCGGTCCGGGTTCAGGATGCGGCAGCGCCAGGAAGGACCGGGCCTCATCGGCAACGTCCTTGAAGTCGATCAGCCCGCAGCTCTCGCGGATGACGTCGAGAAGATCGCCATGCTCGCCGGTGGCGGAATCGGTCCATTTGCCGGCTGCGCCCTTGCCGGTTTCCGGCCCGGTCAGTCGGACGAACATGGACCGGCCCGGCGTGTTGCGCACGTCGCCGACCTGCCAGTATCGCCCGGCGCGATGGCCGGACGACAGATAGTGACGGCAAACCGCCTCGGCCTTCCGGCCGAGACGGATTGCGAGCTCGCCGGCATCGAGGCGAGCCATTTACGCTGCCTCCTTTTCGCCGATGCGCTCGACCGGCCAGCGTTCGAGCAGCTTTGCGAGTACGACCGGCCCGTTGGCGTCGACCGGCACGAACATCCTGAGCTTCCACGAGATGATTTCGTGGAACAGGCCATCGGCCGAGAGCCGCTCGCGCATGGTGTCGGTGAAGCCTGAGAGTTCGATCCGGTTCGCACCCATGACGCGAGCGCGGCGAAGCTGAAGGCCCTCGGCGAGATCGAGGATGGTCCGACCGTCCATCAGCGCCATGAAGGCGTCATCCGGCGTGAGCGCGGTCGCGCCGGTCGTGGTCGCATTCGCGGCCCAGGCCGGAGAGACCTTGCGGCCGATGATGCGCTCGCCGTCATCGGTCTGGAGGCGATACACCCGCGTCGACTCGTTCGGCAGGCGTTTCCAGATCGGCAGCAGCAAACCGGTGACGACATGGATCGTGTTGTCGGCAAACTCCGGCACCTCGGCGATCTCGGCCGTCCAGGCGGCGGCGAACGCATCCTGATCCGCTTCGATCCAGTGCGTCTCGCCCATCGTCTTCAGCGGGATGTTGTGCCCCTCCATCGGGCGCAGGAGACGCACGCGGCGCTCGATCTCACCGTCGTCGAGCATGGTGCTGGTGGTCGGCACCTGCACGGCGGCGCGGCCGGAACGCTCGTTGACGAGGAGTTTCGCGCGCCAGTCATCGAGGTGGCCGAGCGCGGCGTCCAGCGAGAGCGGACGATTGCGCTCGCGCTGGGTAATTGTAAGCAACCGCGTCTCGGCGCCTGTGCCCGGATGGACATAGATGGTCTTGCGATCGGTGACGATGAACCGCTCGGCGGTCAGCGTCTCCAGCCCGGCGTCATAGGTGCCACTGGTGATGGCCCCCTCGATGCGCGCCGTCAGCAATTGCTCGAAGGCGGTGAACAGGATGCCCTGAAGCTCGATGGTCAGCGCCAGCAGCCGATTGAGGAAGGTGGTGATCGGCGGCAGATCGTCCTTGATGCCGGTCGAATCCATCAGCTTCAGGCCGGTGGCGGACTCGAAGCGGTCGAGCGAGCAGCCCTCGACCTTGCCGCGCACGAGCAGGAGATAGAGCTGGCGCAGTGCATCGCGCGCATAGGGGCTTTCCAGATTGTCCTCGGGCCGGAACAGGCCCTGACCGCCGGTCTGGCGCTGGCCGCGCGTGATCGCGCCCAGCGTGTCGAGACGGCGCGCGATCGTCGAGAGAAAGCGTTTTTCGGCCTTCACGTCGGTCGCGATCGGGCGGAACAGCGGCGGCTGCGCCTGATTGGTGCGATGCGTGCGGCCGAGGCCCTGGATGGCGGCATCGGCCTTCCATCCGGGTTCGAGGAGGTAATGGACGCGCAGCCGCGTATTCCGCGCCGATAGCTCGGCATGGTAGCTGCGCCCGGTGCCGCCGGCGTCCGAGAAGATCAGCACGCGCTTGACGTCATCCATGAACGCCTGCGTCTCGGCGAGATTGGCGGACGCGGCGCGGTTCTCGACCACGAGACGGTCGCCCATGGAGCCGGCACCCGGCTTGCGGACGATCCGGCGCGAGCGGCCCGTCACCTCGGCCACCATCTCGGTCCCGAAATGCTGGACGATCTGGTCGAGCGCGCCGGGGACGGCCGGCAAGCTCGCCAGCTTCTCGATCAGCGCGGTGCGGCGGGCGACGGCCTCCCGGCTCTCGACGGGCTGGCCGTCACGGAAGACGGGACGCGACGAGACCTTGCCGTCACTGTCGGTGAAGGGCTCGTAGAGCTGCACCGGAAAGCTGGTTTCGAGGTAGGACAGGACATATTCGCGCGGCGTGATGTCCGCCCGGATATCGTTCCATTCCTCGGTCGGGATGTCGGCCAGCCGCCGTTCGGTCAGCGCCTCGCCGGTCGAGACGATCTGGATCACGGCCGAATGGCCGGCTTCCAGATCGACGGTGATCGACCGGATCAGGGTCGGGGTTTTCATGCTGGTCAACAGGTGGCCGAAGAACCGCTGCTTGGCGGACTCGAAGGCCGAGCGCGCGGCGGACTTCGCCTGCTTGTTCAGCGTGCCGGACGATCCGGTGATGTTGGCGGCCTCCATCGCCGCGTCGAGGTTGTTATGGATGATCGCGAAGGCCCCGGCATAGGCATCGTAGATGCGGGTCTGCTCCGGCGTCAGAGCGTGCTCGACCAGCTCATATTCCACGCCGTCGAAGGAGAGCGAGCGGGCGGTGTAGAGGCCGAGCGCCCGCAGGTCGCGCGCCAGCACCTCCATCGCCGCGACGCCACCGGCTTCGATGGCCTCGACAAACTCGGCCCTAGTCGCGAATGGGAAATCCTCACCGCCCCAGAAGCCGAGCCGCTGGGCATAGGCGAGATTGTGGACGGAGGTGGCGCCAGTCGCCGAGACATAGGTGACGCGGGCATTCGGGAGCGCGTGCTGGAGGCGAAGCCCGGCGCGGCCCTGCTGCGAGGCGGCGACATCGCCGCGTTCTCCCTTGCCTCCTGCCGCATTGGCCATCGCGTGCGCCTCGTCGAAAATGATCGCTCCATCGAAATCGGAGCCCAACCATTCGACGATCTGCTTGACGCGCGATAGCTTCTCGCCGCGGTCGTCGGAGCGCAGCGTGGCGTAGGTTGTAAATAGGACGCCTTCGCCGAGCGTGATCGGCCGCCCTTGCGGGAAGCGTGACAGCGGCGTGACAAGCAGGCGCTCCATGCCGAGCGCGGACCAGTCGCGTTGGGCATCCTCCAGCAGCTTGTCGGATTTGGAGATCCAGACCGCCTTGCGCCGGCCTTGAAGCCAGTTGTCGAGGATGATCGCGGCGGACTGGCGGCCCTTGCCGACGCCGGTGCCGTCGCCGATGAAGAAGCCGCGCCGGAAGCGCACGGCCTTCTCGGCATCGTCACGCGCGGCGGAGACGAGATCGAAGGTCTCGTCCACCGTCCATGCGCCGGCGAGATAGTCGGAGTGCGCTTCGCCCGCATAGACGAGCGTTTCGAGCTGGGCATCGGACAGAAGCTCGCGGATGTTGGTGGGGAGTTGCGGGCGGTAGCTCGGCTTCGGCGGCGCGACGCTCGCCATCGCCGCCGATTGCACGAGCTTGGTCGGGTGGGCCTGAGACCCGGAAATACGGATCGCCTGCAATCCGTATTCTTCGTAGATCGCGTCCGAGATGCGGCTGTCGTCGTCGGCCCCGACCTCGGCGTCGATAATCTCATAGTCGAGCGCGACGCCATCAGGCTCGGCCATCAGCGTGGCGGGCGCGGTCCTGGCGGCGCGGTTGAGATAGCCGCGCACGCTGCGCGCGGCGGCGGGCGCCGCGGCCTGCACGATGACGGACGGATCGACCGGCAGGCGCGGCGGAAGATGCGCGCCGATCCAGTCCATGAGCGTCGCGGCGTCCGGCGCGGTGCCCGGTGACGCCGGGAAAACCGTGGGATCGTCGGCGGGCAACTTGTCGATGACGGTGAGCCGCGTGGCGAAGGCCGTGCCGTGCTTGGCATAGACCGCGCCGTCGATTCCGGCCGAGAACACGACCCGGCCGCGCTCCTGCAGGCGGGTGAATGCGGCGGTCCAGGCCGGCGCTTCCGGGCCGAAGTTCGCTCCGGTGATCGTCACGAGACGGCCGCCGGGCGCGAGCCGCGCCAGCGCGGAGGCGACATGGCGGAACGCGGCGTCGGCCATGCGGCCATCGACATGGACCATCGCCGAGAACGGCGGGTTCATGAGCACGACGGAGGGCACGGCGGTCGCATCGAGATGATCGTCGATCTGCGCCGCGTCGAAACGGGTGACGGGAATCGCTGGAAAGAGAGAGGACAGGAGCGCGGCGCGCGTGTCGGCCAGCTCGTTGAGCACGAGCGAGCCGCCCGCGAGCTCGGCCAGGATCGCCAAGAGCCCGGTCCCAGCCGAGGGCTCCAGCACGCGGTCGGCGGACGTGATGGCCGCCGCGGTCGCGGCGACCAAACCGAGCGGGATCGGCGTCGAGAATTGCTGGAGCGCCTGGCTCTCCTGCGAACGACGGGTATGGGTCGGCAGAAGACCGGCGATCTTGCCGAGCAGCGGAAGCGCGGCGACCGGAGAACCGGCTTTGCGGAAAAGCGCCTTTCCGTATTTGCGCAGGAAGAGGACGGTTGCGACCTCGCACGCCTCATAGGCTGTCTTCCAGTTCCAGAGGCCCGTGGCGTCGGACGCGCCGAACGCGGTCTCCATGGCGTCACGCAGGATCGCAGTATCGACGCGCTGACCGCGTTCGAGGTGAGGCAGAAGCGCCGTGGCGGCCGCACGGACGGAGGCGGCGGAATCGGAAGGCGCGGCAAGCGGTGCTGCCGACAGCGTATCGGCAAGAGGGAACGGAGCGTTCATCGGGGCATCCTCGGGAGAGCGGAAACGGGCAAGCCCGCCAGCGCTCTCTCTCGGACCGGACGGGCTCAAACCCGTCCCGGCCCCTCTCTATCTCTTACGGATCAGGCGCATCCGTTTCGTCCATGCCCGCCACAATTGAACGAGCGCCCCATTCGATGGAAGGAGCGCTCGTGTCAGGCACCGGTCAGGACGCCATCTGCAAAGCTTCGATACCGTGACGCTGCATGGCAGCGCCAATACGGGCGAAGTCCGGTGCGGCCTGTGGCTCCGTCGTGCCGATCTCCCGGAAGAACGCCGTCATCGAGGGCTCGACCAGTACCAGCATGCGAGCGGATCGATCGCTCTCATTGACATAGTTGTGCGGCGCATAACCGTCGATGCGAACCGAGGTTCCGGCTCTCGCCGCAACGACCTCGGGCGGCTTGCCGGCGGCGAAGTGCCGAATGGTGATCTCGCCGTCGAGTATGTAGAACAGTTCCGGCGAGGCGTGACTGTGTGGCGGCGTGCCGGAACCCGGCGGAATCTCGACCTCGACCAGTTCGAGGTTCGCGCCCGCAGGTCCGCCGAGAAAGCGGATGCGGTCGGCGACAACCCAGCGGGTCTCGCCATCCTGCGCAGATGTTACCTGTATGCTCATTGCCAATATCTCCTGGCTTTTGATGTCATGTCCGCGGTGACGAGCCCGAGGCGACCGCGGACAGGATCGTTTCGAGCGCCCAAGAGGCGGTCTCACCGGCTTGGGCGCCGTCGAGACCGCCGTAGTCCTTGAGGACCTCCCAGGCGGAGGCCGAATAGAGAAGGTGTGCCAGCGCCTCGACCTTTCGGGCTTCGGCCGGCGGAAGGTTTTCGAGAATGGTGGCAAGCGCCCCTGCAAAGCGCAGGCGCCGGGCCGGGATCATGCTCGCCCGCATGGCACGCCCTGTTGGCGAGTGAAGCGAGGCCCGGATCGCCGCCTCATGCGCATCGAAGCGGGGAAAGGCGTCCTGGGGACCGGTGACGATATCCTTGGCGTTGTCCGGGGCGATGGACGTGCCGATCAGCGCGTTGAGCCAGGGCCAGAAAGCGGTCAGCAAGTCGTCCTTCGTCGGAAAATGGCGGAAGACGGTGCGTCTCTGGATGCCAGCCTCCGCGGCGATGGCGTCCATGCTGATCTCGTCCGGAACGGCCGATGTGCTCATCAGACGATAAAGAGCATGAAGGATAGCCTCGCGCGTTTCGCGGACTTTCTCCTCTCGCAGCGGGCTGTTGTAGCTGCGCGTCTCGGCCATGGCTGCCTCCATTGAATTAATGTCACTTCAAATGACACTAATATCGCCGTGAGTCAATTGATGGCATTGATAGTGACATCAAATATGCAACATCAAGAGTGCCCGGCGCGCGCTCGGACCGGAAGGGCTTAAACCCGTCCCAGCGATCCGTTGCGCCGCGCCAAGGGGCAGAGCCCCCAAGCAGTCGGCCCGAGGCGCCCATGCCAACCCATACCGACATGTATCAGAGAAACGGAAGCTGCCCCGGTCGCGCTGACGAAACGCTGACGACACTTCGTGTTGTGCTTCAGTGGCCCGTCAGTTCATCGACGCGTGATCTCCTTCGTGAACAACCGCAACGCAGGAGTTGGAAACATGAGAACGACATTCGCAATGCTAGCGCTGCTCGCGGCATTGCCGGCAACGGCGGCATTTGCCGGTGAGACATGCAATGTCCCACCCCAGCAGAGACAATCCTTCGAGGCCTTGGGGCGGCTTGCGGGCGACTTCGGATGGACCATCGACAGGATGAAGATCGACGACGGCTGCTACGAGCTACGTGTCACCGACGCCAGCGGAAACGTCCTCAAGGTGAAGATCGATCCCGCAACGCTGGAAGTGGTCGACGGCAGCGTCAAGCGGTTCGGCGATGGCAGCAATGGCACTGCAGCACAGGAAACCGAAGTGGACTAGCCGGGGAGACGGCGGAGATGAGCTCGGGTTCAGGGCCGCGTCTCGGTTTTTACGTGCGTGCGGCGGCAACTATCGCCGTCGTTGATCGGGCGATCTCAATCTCTCGCGATGCCAGGTTCGATCGCACTAGCTGCACAATCGCGCCCTCCACGCATGGCTCGCGGCTTCATCCTGATGAGCCATGCAGTGCGAGGATTTTGTGCTGCGGAGATCGGGATGATCTTGCAGCGTCGATGCCATCATACTGGCATGTACAGAACTTCCGATGGCCTTGGGCGACGATAACTGCGCAATACCGCTGATCGACACAACCAGATTGCTTGCATGCGCCGCGTTGGAGCGAGCCCTTTCAGAGGGGTTCAGGTAGAGGGAGAAATGACCAACCTCGCGTCAGTGGGGTAGCCCAAACGTGCCCGGAAAACCTAAATCGTTCATGGGAGCGAAGGATTTCGCCGCGTCCGGCAAACGACCCATTGTAGAGCGTGGTCAACTCATCCTGCCGGACCTTGGCGGCGTCCCATAGCTCTTGCGGCAGGATGCGCAATTCCGGCGCGTCTTCGTGAACCCATTCGCTTTACGGGTTCAAACGGCAGGTATCGCGCCCGGTGTCGGGGTTCTTGAGCTTCTTCAGCCGGTTCCAAATCAGCTTTCCGCACTCGCGACTGCGCGCTTCTGGCTGATGACCTCCTCCGAACTTGCCTTGGACCGACGCCTTATCCCTTGGGGAATGGCTAAGTCGCGGCAATTGTGGTCTTGATCTGTGGTCCGTCGATCAGCGGATCAGGTGCTGCAACCGCGGCTAGGCGCGTCCGGTCGGTGATGGTCACGCGCGTGCCCTTGATTGCTACGCCATGACCTTTCAGGGCCTTCATAGACCGGGAGAGATTTTCGGGCGTCATGCCCAGATGGGAGGCGAGATGACGTTTCTCTACCGGCAGAATGATCGTGTCTGTATCGCCGTTGCTCTGTGATTGGTAAAGGATATAGGCAGCGAGCCGTTCTTGTGAATTGCGCAATTTCAGGTTCTTGGCATGGCGCACGAAGGTGCGATATCCATTGGCTAATTCCCGCATGCCGGCCATTGCGAAATCCGGATCGCGCCGCAGCGCTACCCGGACGTCAGCGACGGGAATCATGATGATCTGCGATCGTTCAAGAGTGCGCGCTGACATCAGATAGGCCTCGTCGCATACGCAAGCCGCCAGGATAAACGTCGAAACCGGATGAACGACACCCATCACGGTGCTCCGTCCGTTCCATGTCGCGTACAACTCGACAGACCCTTCGACTATGACGTGAAGGAAGTCGGCATAGTCGCCCTGCCGGATCAATTCCAACTGTGCCGGAAATGTCTGCGCGTAGGCGATCTCCATCAAGCTGTCGAAGGTCGGCGTCATCATCTCGCGAAACAGAGGCAGACGACGTAGGCGCGACTTCTCATCTTCATGCATGAAATTTCCTTCCACGCAGAGCACTTGATATTTATCAAGTGATAAGCCGCTGATTGTCAATCAGCGAAGGGAATACGGCTGACTATTTGGCCGAATATGCACGAAGATCCAAGGTGTTCCCTGCGACAAAAACGACTCACAGAGTCCAGATCCAATTTGGTTGATCAGGATCAAAGACGTGCGCCGTCGCGGATGCTTGTTTCGAAATGAAATAGTCAATCCCGCCACCGGAATCGACCGGGAGCCGAGCCATGACAGACTATATCCTGCCGAGCCGTCGCGATCAGCAAAGAGCCCTTTGGCTCAGCACTATCGCTTTCACGCTATGCTTTGCGGTGTGGACAATCTTTTCCATCATCGGGTTGTCCATCAAGGATGAGCTTGGTCTTTCCGAATTCGAATATGGCGTCCTGATCGCCACGCCGGTGCTGACCGGCTCGATTATAAGGCTGATACTCGGAGTCTGGACGGAACGCTACGGCGGACGGCTGGTATTTTCGGCCCAGATGATCTTGACCGGTGCAGCGACCTTCGCGCTGACCTTTGCCGACAGCTACCTTACTTTCCTGCTGGCAGCGCTGGGCGTTGGCTTGGCGGGGGGCTCCTTCATCATTGGTGTCGCCTATGTCACCAAATGGTATCCGCAGGCGCGACAGGGCACCGCGCTCGGCGTATTCGGCATGGGCAATATCGGCGCGGCGGTGACGACGTTCCTTGCCCCATTCGTGCTGATTGCCTGGGGCTGGCAAGGCGTAGCGGAGCTGTGGGCGACGGTCATCGCTGGTATGGGCGTCGTCTTCTATCTATTGGCCAAGGACGATCCTGATTTTACCGCACGGCGAGCCCAAGGCGTCGCTGCGCCGAGCCTTGCTGAGCAGTTCGCGCCGCTGAAGAAGCTTCAGGTCTGGCGCTTCTCGCTCTATTACTTCTTCGTGTTCGGCGGGTTCGTCGCACTGGCGCTCTGGCTGCCGTATTATCTCGTACAGGTCTATGGCGTGGATGTGCGCACGGCCGGTGTCGCCGCAGCCATCTTCAGCCTGGCCGCCAGTATCTTCCGCGCCTATGGTGGGGTGCTGTCCGACCGTTTCGGCGCCCGCGCTGTCATGTACTGGACGCTGGGTTTCTCGCTGCTGTTTCTGTTCATGCTGTCCTACCCGCCGACGGAGTATGTCATCCGCGGCAAGAACGGCCCGATCGCCTTTTCGACCGAGATGGGCCTGTGGCCGTTCGTGGCAACGCTGTTCGGACTGGGCTTCTTCATGAGCCTAGGCAAGGCGGCCGTCTTTCGACACATCCCGATTTATTACCCCAAGCATGTTGGCTCGGTCGGCGGCCTCGTCGGCATGATCGGTGGTCTGGGCGGCTTCGTCCTGCCCATCGTCTTCGGCGCGCTGCTCGACGTCACCGGCATCTGGACCTCGGCCTTCGTGCTGCTGCTGCTGATCGTCGCCGTATCGCTCGGCTGGATGCATCTTTCGATCCGGGCCATGGAACGGCAGGCGCAAGGCGCAGCCCTTGATCGGCTGCCGAATTTCCCGGAGTTGGCCGAGCTCCACGATCCCGAACGCACGGTCATGCCGCATGTGATCGAGGACTGGCGACCGGAAGATCCGCAATTCTGGAATGACAAGGGAAAGCGCATCGCAAGGCGCAATCTCTGGATATCAATCCCGGCACTGCTGTTGGCCTTCGCGGTCTGGATGGTCTGGTCTGTCGTCGTTTCGCGGCTTCCGGCCATCGGCTTCGGCTTCACCCAGGACCAGCTGTTCTGGCTGGCGGCGTTGCCGGCGCTGTCGGGGGCTACGCTGCGCATCTTCTACAGCTTCATGGTGCCGATTTTCGGCGGAAGGCTGTGGACGACGTTGTCCACCGCCTCGCTGCTGATCCCCGCCATGGGCATCGGCTATGCGGTGCAAAATCCGGCCACGCCCTATCTGATCTTTGCGGTGCTGGCGTTACTGTGCGGATTCGGCGGCGGCAACTTCGCCTCCTCCATGGCCAATATCAGCTTCTTCTTCCCCCGCGCCGAGAAGGGCCAGGCAATGGGGTTGAACGCGGGGCTCGGCAATCTTGGCGTCTCGGTCATGCAGTTCCTGGTGCCGCTGGTCATCACCGCGGGTGTGTTCGGCGCCATGGGCGGGGCGCCGCAGGAACTATCGAATGGCGGTCGCGTCTGGATGCAGAATGCCGGTTTCGTCTGGGTGCCCTTCATTCTGGCCTCGACGGCGGCGGCCTGGCTGGGAATGAACGATCTGGCCGACGCGCGGGCGAGCTTACGCGAGCAGGCGGTGATCTTCACCCGTACCCAGAACTGGGTGATGTGCCTGCTTTATGTCGGCACTTTCGGGTCCTTCATCGGCTATTCTGCCGGTTTCCCGCTATTGTCCGGCTTGGTATTCCCGCAGGTGAACGCGCTGCAATTCGTGTTCCTCGGGCCGCTGATCGGCGCACTCAGCCGCGCCGGCAGTGGTTGGCTCGCCGACCGGGTCGGCGGCGGCCGCGTCACCTTCTGGGTCTTTGCCGGCATGATCGCTTCGGGACTTGTGGTGATCGAGGGTCTCGAAAGCGCATCTTTCGCCATGTTCTTTGCCGGGTTCATGGCACTGTTCTTCTTCACCGGGATCGGCAATTCCTCCACGTTCCAGATGATCCCGGTCATCATGCGCAAGGAGATTGCGCGCCTCTATCCAGACGAGGGCGCGGCCGAGCAGCGGCGGCGCTCCGAGCGCGAGGCGGCCGCCATCGTCGCGTTTACCAGCGCCATCGGCGGCTATGGCGGCTTCTTCATCCCGAAAGCCTACGGCACCTCGATCGGGCTGACGGGGACACCGCTGGCTGCGCTCTGGGCCTTCCTCGCCTTCTACGTGCTGTGCCTCGTCGTCACCTGGGCCGTCTACACCCGCCGCGGCGGCCTCCTGCACGACATCGAGCGCGGCCGCGCCATGCCAGCCGCCCTTCCAGCCGAGATAAATTGAGGAGACAGCCATGAGCCAGCTGATGGATCGATTGAACTTCCTGACCTCGCTGCGCAAGGATACCTTCGCCAACGGCCATGGCCAGACGACGATTGAGAACCGCGATTGGGAAGACGTCTATCGCCGGCGCTGGCAGCACGACAAGATCGTGCGCTCCACCCACGGCGTGAACTGCACCGGCTCCTGCTCATGGAAGATCTATGTCAAATCCGGCATTGTCACCTGGGAAACACAGCAGACTGACTATCCGCGCACGCGCCCCGACCTGCCCAACCACGAGCCGCGCGGCTGCGCGCGCGGGGCGTCCTATAGCTGGTACCTCTACAGCGCCAACCGGGTGAAGACGCCGCTCGTTCGCGGCCGGCTGATGCGGCTGTGGCGCGGGAAGCGCAGGACCCTGAGCCCGATCGCGGCATGGACAGCGATCCAGAACGACCCGAAAGCGCGCGAAAGCTACACCCGTATTCGTGGCAAGGGCGGCTTCGTGCGTGCGAGCTGGGACGAGGCGGTCGAGATCGTCGCCGCCGCCAATGCCTATACGACGAAGAAATACGGCCCCGACCGGGTGTTCGGCTTCTCCCCGATCCCGGCCATGTCGATGGTGTCCTATGCGGCCGGCACTCGCTATCTGTCGCTCTTGGGCGGCACCTGCATGTCGTTCTACGACTGGTATTGCGACCTGCCGCCCGCCAGCCCCCAGACCTGGGGCGAGCAGACCGACGTGCCGGAATCGGCCGACTGGTACAATGCCGGCTACCTGATCCTGTGGGGCTCGAACGTGCCGCAGACGCGCACGCCGGACGCCCATTTCTACACCGAGGTGCGTTATAAGGGCACCAAGAGCGCGGTCGTCTGCCCGGATTATTCCGAGGCCGCCAAATTCTCCGACATCTGGCTGAACGCCAAGCAGGGCACGGATTCGGCCCTCGGCATGGCCTTTGGCCACGTCATCCTGCGCGAGTTCCACCTCGACCGGCAGGTTGCCTATTTCGAGGATTACTGCCGCAAATATTCCGACATGCCGATGCTAGTGCGCCTCGACCGCCAGGGCGACCGGCTGGTTCCGGGCCGGCAGTTGCGGGCCGCCGATTTCATCGATGGGCTCGGCGAGACCAACAATCCGGACTGGAAAACCGTCGGGATCGATGGAATTTCCGGCAGGATCGTCGCCCCAAACGGCTCCATCGGCTTCCGCTGGGGCGAGACGGGGAAATGGAACCTCGAGCAGAAGGCCGGCAAGGACGACATCCGTCTCACGCTCAGCCTGATCGGCGAAGCGGATCACGACGAGGTCGCCGGCGTCGATTTCCCTTTCTTCGGCGGCGCGGCCAGCAACGGCTTCGAGGTCGACAGCCGCGGCGAGGTGCTGACCCGCAACGTGCCGGCGAAGCGCCTCAAGCTGGCCGACGGCGAGGAGGTGCTGGTCGCCACGGTCTTCGATCTCCTCTGCGCCAATTACAGCCTCGACCGGGGCCTCGGCGGCGCGCATGTCGCGGCGGATTACGATGACGACGTGCCGTTCACGCCGGCCTGGGCCGAGCGCATCACCGGCGTGCGCCGCGACAAGATCATCCAGGTCGCCCGCGAATTCGCCGCCAATGCCGAAAAGACCAATGGCCGCTCCATGATCATCATCGGCGCCGGCATGAACCACTGGTTCAACATGGACATGAATTACCGCGCCGCCATTAACATGCTGGTGATGTGCGGCTGCGTCGGCCAGTCGGGTGGCGGCTGGTCGCATTATGTCGGCCAGGAGAAGCTGCGCCCCCAGACCGGCTGGACGGCGCTCGCCTTCGCGCTCGACTGGGCGCGGCCGCCGCGCCACATGAACGCGACCTCGGCCTGGTACGCCCACACCGATCAGTGGCGCTACGAAACGGTGGGCGCGGCCGAAATCCTGTCGCCGACGGCGCCGGCCGGCGATTGGCACAAGCTCAGCCTGATCGACTACAATATCCGCGCCGAGCGCATGGGCTGGCTGCCGTCGGCGCCGCAGTTGAAGACCAATCCGCTGGAAGTCGGCCGCGCGGCCAAGGCCGCCGGTGTCGAGGCGAAGGATTATGTCGCCGAACGTCTGAAATCGGGCGCATTGCAGATGTCCTGCGAGGACCCGGACGCGCCAGAAAACTGGCCGCGCAACCTGTTCGTCTGGCGCTCGAACCTGCTCGGCTCGTCCGGCAAGGGTCATGAGTATTTCCTGAAGCACCTGCTCGGCACCGATCACGGCGTGCAGGGCAAGGACCTGGGCGCCCAGGGCGGCACGAAGCCGGTCGAAGCCGTCTGGCGCGAGCAGGCGCCTGAAGGAAAGCTCGACCTCCTGGTGACGATCGACTTCCGCATGTCGACCACCGCCGTCTATGCCGACATCGTGCTGCCAACGGCGAGCTGGTACGAGAAGGACGACATGAACACGTCCGACATGCACCCGTTCATCCACCCCCTGCAGGCGGCGGTGGACCCCGCCTACGAATCGAAGACCGACTGGGAAATCTTCAAGGCGATCGCGAAGAAATTCTCGGAAGTCGCGCCCGAAATCCTCGGGGTTGAGACGGATGTGGTGCAATTGCCGCTGCAGCACGACAGTCCCGGCGAGCTGGCGCAGGGCGTGGTGCGCGACTGGAAGCAGGGCCAATGCGACCTCATCCCCGGCCATACGGCGCCTGCCTATATCGCGATCGAGCGCGACTATCCCAACCTCCACAAGCGCTTCACTGCCATCGGGCCGCTGATGGAGAAGATCGGCAATGGCGGCAAGGGCATCGCCTGGGACACGAAGGAGGAGGTTCACCATCTCAAGGCGCTGAACGGCACCGTGACCGAGGAGGGCGCGACCAAGGGCATGGCGCGCCTCGACACGGCCATCGACGCCGCCGAGATGATCCTGATGCTGGCCCCCGAGACCAACGGCGAGGTGGCGGTGAAGGCGTGGGACGCCCTCGCCAAGGCCACCGGCCGCAGCCACCGCCATCTGGCCGAGGTCAAGGAGGATGAAAAAATCCGTTTTCGCGACATCGCCGCCCAGCCGAGGAAGATCATCTCCTCGCCGACATGGTCGGGCATCGAAAGCGAACAGGTCTGTTACAATGCCGGCTGGACCAATGTGCATGAATTGATCCCGTGGCGCACAGTCACCGGTCGCCAGCAGCTCTATCAGGACCATGAATGGATGCGGGCCTTCGGCGAGGGCTTCGTCACATGGCGACCGCCCTTGGACCTGAAGACGGTGGGCGAGGCGGCGAGACGGCCGTTGGCGGCGGGCGAGCCGCATGTGGTGCTGAACTTTCTCACGCCGCACCAGAAATGGGGTATCCACTCCACCTACACCGACAACCTCCTGATGCTGACGCTCAACCGCGGCGGCCCGGTGGTGTGGATTTCCGAAGTCGACGCCAGGAAGGCCGGTCTGGTCGACAATGACTGGGTCGAAGTCTTCAATCTCAACGGCGCCATCACCGCGCGTGCGGTGGTCAGCCAGCGGATGAAGGAAGGCTCGATGTTCATGTATCACGCACAGGAAAAGATCGTGAACACGCCCGGCAGCCAGATCACGGGTAAGCGTGGTGGCATCCACAACTCCGTTACCCGCATCGTACTGAAGCCCACCCACATGATCGGCGGCTATGCCCAGCTTGCGTATGGCTTCAACTATTACGGCACGGTCGGCTCCAACCGCGACGAGTTCGTGATCGTGCGCAAATTGTCCAAGGTCGATTGGCTCGACCAGCCCGCAATCCAGACGACGGAGGCCGCGGAATGAAGGTACGTGCTCAAATCGGAATGGTGCTGAACCTCGATAAATGCATCGGCTGTCACACCTGCTCCGTCACCTGCAAGAACGTCTGGACCAGCCGTGAAGGCGTGGAATACGCCTGGTTCAACAATGTCGAAACCAAGCCGGGTATCGGCTATCCCAAGGACTGGGAGAACCAGAAGCGCTGGAACGGTGGCTGGAGGCGAACAAAAAGCGGCGCTCTGCAACCGAAGCAGGGCGGAAAATGGCGCATTCTTGCCAATATCTTTGCCAATCCCGACCTGCCCGAGATCGACGATTTCTACGAGCCGTTCGATTTCGACTACGACCACTTGAAATCCGCGCCGGAAATGAAGGCGTTCCCGACCGCACGCCCGCGCTCGAAGATTTCCGGCGAGCGCATGGAAAAGATCGAGTGGGGGCCGAACTGGGAGGAAATCCTCGGCGGCGAGTTCGAGAAGCGCTCGAAGGACTATAATTTCGAAGGCATCCAGAAGGAGATCTACGGCCAGTACGAGAACACCTTCATGATGTATCTGCCCAGGCTGTGCGAGCATTGCCTCAACCCGGCCTGCGTCGCCTCCTGCCCGTCCGGCGCGATCTACAAGCGCGAGGATGACGGCGTCGTGCTGATCGACCAGGAGAAATGCCGGGGCTGGCGCATGTGCGTGTCGGGCTGCCCCTACAAGAAAATCTACTACAACTGGTCGACCGGCAAATCCGAGAAATGCACGCTGTGCTATCCGCGGCTGGAAAGCGGTCTGCCAACCGTCTGCTCGGAAACCTGCGTCGGCCGCATCCGCTATCTGGGTGTCATGCTCTACGATGCAGACCGCATCGCCGATGCCGCGAGCGTGGAGAATGAGAAGGACCTCTACGACGCGCAGCTCGGCGTCTTCCTCGATCCGAACGACCCCCAAGTGATCGCGGCAGCGCGCGCCGAGGGCATCCCCGAGGATTGGATCAAGAGCGCGCAGAACTCGCCGATCTGGAAAATGGCGATGGAGTGGAAGATCGCCTTCCCGCTGCATCCCGAATACCGCACCCTGCCGATGGTCTGGTACGTGCCACCGCTGTCGCCGATCCAGAATGCGGCCGAGGCGGGACGGATCGCCGCGCAGGACGACATGCCGGACGTGCGCTCCTTGCGCATTCCGGTGCGCTATCTCGCCAATATGCTGACGGCCGGAGACGAGGCGCCGATCGTCTCGGCACTGGAGCGAATGCTGGCCATGCGCTCCTACATGCGCTCCAAGACCGTGGACGGCGTCGTCAATCTCGGTGTCGCCAAGCGGGTCGGCATGGTGCCGCAGCAGATTGACGAGATGTACCAGTTGCTGGCGATCGCCAATTACGAGGACCGCTTCGTCATCCCGACCACGCATCGCGAGCTGGTCGAGGATGCCTACGACCTCAGGAGCGGCTGCGGTTTCACCGACGGCAACGGCTGCTCGGCGGGCCATTCGGGTCAGTCGCTGTTCGGGGCCAAGAAGTTTCGCAGCCCGCAGGAGTTCATCGCATGAAGACCTTCAAGGCGCTGTCGGCCCTGCTCAGCTATCCGAGTCACGATCTTCAGGAGGCGATTCCGGTGATCCGGGCGATCCTCGCCGAAGGTGTCGTGACGCCAGCCGCTGCCACCGCCCTGGAGCCGCTGCTCGCTTCACTGGAAAACGGCGATCTCTACGATCTGCAGGAGCGCTACGTACTGCTGTTCGACCGTTCCCGCACCCTGTCGCTCAACCTGTTCGAGCATATCCATGGCGAAAGCCGCGACCGGGGCGGGGCGATGGTCGACCTGCTGGAAACCTACCGCGCCGGCGGCTTCGATCTGGCGGGACCGGAGCTGCCCGACCACCTGCCGGTGTTGCTGGAGTTTCTCTCGATGCGGCCGCTGGCCGAGGCGCGCGAAATCTTGGCCGATGCGGGTCATATCCTGATCGCGCTCGCCGAGCGGCTGGCGCGGCGGGAGAGCGTCTATGCCGCCGTTTTCGAGGGGCTGGTCAAGCTTTCCTCCGCCGATCCAGCGGCCGAGGAGGCACAGGCCCTGCTGGCGCAACAGGACGACAACCCGGAGGATCTCGCCGCCCTCGACGCGGTCTGGGAAGAAGCGCAGGTGACCTTCGGCCCGGACCCGAACGCCGGCTGCCCGGTCAGCCGCGACATTCTTGCCCGCATGGAGCCCGCACCGGCGCGGGCCGCTCGGTGAACAGGAGACCGCCATGCATAATTTCGTCTTCGGCATCTATCCCTATATCGCCATCACGGTGATGGTGATGGCCAGCATCGCCCGCTATGAGCGCGACCCCTTCACCTGGAAGTCCAAGTCGAGCCAGCTGCTGCGCAAGCGCCAGTTCATCGCCGGTTCGGTGCTGTTCCATGTCGGCATCCTGACGATCTTCGGAGGCCATCTCGTTGGGCTGCTCACGCCGATCCAGGTGTTCGATTTTCTCGGCGTCAGCCACGAGGCCAAGCAGATTCTCGCCATCTCCGCCGGCGGCATCGCTGGAATCATGACCCTTGTCGGCGGCACGCTGCTGTTACATCGCAGGCTGTTCGATCCGCGCATCCGCGCCAATTCCACGCTCGCCGATACCGGCATCATGGTGCTTTTGATGGCCCAACTCCTGCTTGGGCTTGCCACCATCATCGTTTCGCTCGGCCATCTCGATGGCACGGAGATGGTGAAGTTCATGAACTGGGCGCAGGCGATCATCTATATGCGCGCTGGCGCTGCGAACTTTATCGTCGACGTCAATCCGCTGTTCAAGGCGCATATCGCCCTCGGGCTGACCATCTTCCTGCTGTTCCCCTTCACCCGGCTCGTTCACATGTTCTCGGCGCCGGTGCGCTATTTGTGGCGGCCGGGCTACCAGATCGTGCGCTCGCGGCGCGGCGCCAAACCCGCGCCGACCGGGCTTACGCCACTGCCGGGGCCGCGCATGGAGCCGGGCGAATGATTATCCTGGATCGCACCGCCCGGCCGGAGCCGGTCACGGTCAACGGCGTGACCATCGCCCCCGAAGCCATTGCCGCCGAGGCGCAGAACCATCCGGCGCCCAAAGGTCAGCCCGGCTTTGCCTGGCGGGCGGCGGCGCGGGCGCTGGCGCTACGCGAGACGCTCCTGCAGGAGGCGCGCGCGCACGACATCGCGCCCGAGCCGATCGAGCTGGAAGAAGGGAAGTGGGAGACCGAAGAGGAAGCACTAATCCGCCAGCTGTTCGAGCGCACGATTGCCCCGGCTCCGGTCAACGAGGCGCCGCTGCGCGCGCTCTACGATGCGGCGCCCGACCGGTTCCGCGGGCCATCGCTGTTCGAGGCCGCGCATATCCTCTTCGCCGCTGCGCCCGGCGACGCCGCCGGCAGGGCGTCGGCGCGCCAGCAAGCGGAAGCCGTGCTGGCGAACCTGCAGCGCGACCCCCGCCGCTTCGCTGAGCTGGCGGGCGAGTTCAGCGCCTGCTCTTCCCGCGCCAATGGCGGGATGCTGGGCCAACTCGCCTCAGGCGATACGGTGCCGGAATTCGAAGCAGCGCTGTGTTCCATGGAGGAACAAAGCATCTCCGACGCGCCAGTAGAAAGCCGCTATGGGTTCCACCTGATCCGGCTTGACGCGCGTGTGCGTGGCGAGGTCTTGCCGTTCACGACCGTTCTGCCACATCTGCGCCAAGCGCAGGAAAAGGCAGATTGGGTGCGGGCGAGCCGCGCCTATGTCGAGGAGCTCGCGGCACGGTACCAGGTGGCGGGCGTCGATTTTGCAGGCCACCCCGCCGGGGAGGTGAAATTTTCGAAATGAACGACGCCCCCGCCCTGTCCGATCCCTTCCTTTGCGGCTGCGAAATCAAGCCTGAGATGGGCGCGCTGATTTCCGTCGACGCAGCTCTTCGCCGGGCTTTGGCGCTGGTCAAGCCAGTCGCGCAGGTGGAACGGCTGCCGCTGGAAAGGGCGCATGGCAGGGTACTGGGCGAGGCTGTGCGGTCGGGCGTCTCGCTCCCACTGTTCGACAGTTCCGCCATGGATGGTTACGCCGTCCGGCTTGCCGACCTTGCTGGCGAGGGGCCGTGGCGGCTGCGGGTGTCAGGGCGAGTGGCGGCCGGCGATACCGACAGCGGGCCGCTTCCGGCCGGCGCGGTGTTGCGCATCTTTACCGGTGCGGCCATCCCTCCGGGATGCGATGCGGTAGTCATCCAGGAGTTAGCACGGCTGGAAGGCGATACCGTCGAGATACAAAGGCGTCCCCGACCGAACGAAAATATTCGGCGCGCCGGTGAGGACCTGGTACTCGGTTCTGAATTTCTGCCAGTCGGCTGTCGCATAGGACCGCGCGTGGCTGCACTGCTCGCAGCGGCCGGTTGCAGCGAGGTGGTCGTCAGGCGTCGTATCCGGGTCGCCTTCTTCAGCACCGGCTCGGAATTGCGCGCACCGGGAACGCCGTTGGCGCCAGGGCAGATCTGGAACGCCAACCGCTATCATCTCCAGGGTTCCCTTGATCTTCCGTGGGTAGAGACAATCGACATGGGCGCCGTTCCCGACCAGCCCGACCGGTTGCGTGAAGCGCTGGAGCAGGCTTCCCGCGATGCCGATCTGGTAGTGACCACCGGCGGAGTCTCCGTGGGGGATGAGGACCATATGCCCGCAGTGCTCAACGCCGCAGGCGGCAAGATTCACGTTATGAAAGTAGCGATGAAGCCCGGTAAGCCGCTCATCATCGGCCTCCTCGGTTCGGCGCTTTACATTGGTTTGCCGGGCAATCCGGTTTCAGCTTTCGTCGCCTGGTATGTAATCGGAGCGCGTATCGCAGAGGCGCTGGCGGGTATCCGGAAGGCAAGGCCACCACGCTGCGTCGTGCGCGCGGACTTCGATCGCATCCGGAACCCGGGCCGTTGCGAGTTCCTGCCGGCCCGTCTCGGCAGCTATGACGAAGACGGAACCAGAAACGTGGAGATTACAGCCTCAGCCGTATCGCATCGGGTGGCGCTTCTGGCACAAGCCGATGGGCTGCTGCTGATCCCCTCGGAAACCCACCACATCCAGCGTGGCGATATGCTGGAATTTCTGCCGTTTTCGGACGGCTGAACCCGAGGGAGAACGCGATGAAGCTTGGCTATGTAACCATGCGGGGTCGCGGTCGGATCGACCTTCTTCTGGCCGACGTCGTCGACCGGCTTGAAGCGCATGGCGTGGCCCTGGCGGGCACCGTACAGACCAATATCGACCGAAGTGATCGCCCTCGGTGCGACATGGATCTGCGGTTGCTACCCGACGGTCCGGTGGTGCGCATCAGCGTTGACCGCGGTGCCCACGCGCGGGGCTGCCGACTGGATGCCGGTGTGTTGGAGCAATCGGTGCTGTGGGTTTCGAACGCTCTGGACGATGCCGAGATGCTGGTGGTCAACAAATTCGGCAAGCAGGAAGCGGAGGGCAAGGGTTTGACCGGTACGATCGCGGACGCTCTCGAACGCGGTCTTCCGGTACTCGTAGGTGTAAACGGTCTGAACCTGCCAGCCTTCTTAGAATTTGCCGGGGGAATGGCGCAGGAGTTGGCACCAGATGCGGCACTGATCGTGGACTGGTGCTTCGCCATCCTGACAGGGATAGGCTCGAAGAACGAGTTCAATCAGTTGGAGAGTTCGATGCGTTCGGCGCCGATCAGCTCCCGGTAATAAAAATACGGCTGGAAAGACCAGGACACAGGGCAAAGTATAAATCTAGGCCGCCGGCTTGCCGGGCAGGTTGATGTACAGCGCGCGGCCTCCTATCCCTACGGTCTGGCGCGATAGGTTGGTGGTTGGAACCCGAGACAGGCCTGCCCGGCGTATCAGTTCACCAAAACGCGAAAGCTCCCGGGCCATGAGTTCGCGCAAGATTTCTGGTGTGGGGTCGGGCGGCGCATAGCCGAAGCCAATTCAAAAGCAGCCGTTATCAGCATTTCTGTTGCAGCAATCGATCGATGCCATTCAACGAGCGCATGATCGAGGGATGGTCCGAAATACTGTAAAGGATGTGCCGTCCATCGCGGCGCGTGCGAACAAATCCTGCGTTACGAAGTTTCGCCAGATGCTGCGAGAGCGATGGTTGCCTGATATCGAGACCTATCCCGATTTCTTCTACCGAATGCTCTCCACCGGTCAGCAAGTAGTGAAGAATGAGCAAGCGCTTGTCGTTTGCGAGTAGTTTCAAGAAAGCTGCGGCTTCGTCCTTCCTCATCAACGCAACGCAAATGCGTTGAAGCTCTGGAAAGAAGGATGGTTGATCCGGCAAACCGGAATTGCCGGGCTCAAGCTGGGTTGCCGTTCGCTTGCTTCGCTGCTCCATCATCATTTCCTCCATTCGCCGGACCGCTTCGCGGCTGTTTGCCGCTGCCTGGTGGGCAGAACGCGTCGTGCAAAGCCTGCACGACAGTCAGGATCTCCGGTCGGACAATCGAGTAATAGACAGTCGTTCCCTCGCGCCGCGCCTCGACCAGCCCGTCCGCTCTCAACCGCATAAGTTGTTGCGACATCGGCACTTGTTCGATTGCCAGTCCTTGCCGCAGTTCGGCGACCGATCGTTCACCATCGACCAGCGCACACAGAACGAGCAGCCGCTGGGGGTGCGACAGACTGCGCATCAATTCGGCGGCCTTTTCGGCGGCCGGTATCATTTCTTCTACATTCATATCCTTGAATTTAAAACCTTTGAATGTTAGATGCAAGCCATAAAGCTTGGAAGCGTCTGAATTGAATGGTCTCCGGCAACCAGAAATGGGCAGACCGATCATAGAAACAGCGGAGCGAAAGCCATGACTCATATTGTCATTCTCGGCGCAGGCCTCGGTGGAATCATCATGGCCTATGAGATGAAACGCAAGCTCCGGCGTGACGATCGTCTGACTGTCGTCAATCTCGGCTCCAGCTATTCCTTCGTTCCTTCCAATCCCTGGGTCGCGGTTGGCTGGCGGCAGCCGCAGGACATAACCGTCGATCTCGTTCCCGTTCTGAAGCAGCATGGAATCGCACTCAGGCCCGAGGGAGCACGTCGGGTCCAGCCCGCGCAAAACCGCGTCGAACTCAATGACGGCTCCCTTCTCGATTATGACTTCCTGATCATTGCTACCGGCCCCGCCCTTGCCTTCGATGAGGTGCCGGGCCTGGGCCCCGATGCTCATACCCAATCCATCTGCCAGATCGGCCATGCGACCCAAGCGAAGACCGCATTCGACGCACTGGTGAAACGGCCCGGTCCCATCGTCGTTGGAGCTGTGCAAGGCGCCTCCTGCTACGGTCCGGCCTACGAGTATGCCTTCATCCTCGACACGGCGCTGCGCAATGCGCGGGTGCGGGATCAGGTTCCGATAACCTTCGTCACGCCCGAGCCCTATATCGGCCATCTCGGGCTTGATGGCGTTGGCGACACCAAGGGGCTGCTCGAAAGCGCCTTGCGCGAACGTCACATCAAGTGGATCACCAATGCCCGGACGACGACGGTCGAGCCTGGCAAGCTGATCGCCGAAGAGGTCCACGACGATGGCACCGTCAAGACAACTCATGAGCTGCCCTTCGCCTTCTCGATGATGCTGCCGGCCTTCCGCGGTGTGCCGGCGATCGCTGGTATAGAAGGGCTGACCAATCCGCGCGGTTTCGTCCTCATAGACAAGCACCAGCGCAATCCGGCTTTCCCGAATGTCTTCGGCATCGGGGTCTGCGTTGCCATTCCGCCGGTCGGCAAGAGCCCGCTCGCGGTCGGCGTGCCGAAGACCGGCTTCATGATCGAATCCATGGTGACAGCGACGGCCGAAAATATTGCCGCGCTGCTGAAGGGGGAGGAGCCCAGGGCCGTCGCGACCTGGAACGCGGTCTGTCTCGCCGATTTTGGCGATGATGGCATTGCCTTCGTCGCGCAGCCGCAAATTCCCCCGCGCAACGTGAACTGGGCGTCACGCGGCAAATGGGTCCATGCCGCCAAGATCGGCTTTGAGAAATACTTCCTGCTCAAGGTGCGGCAGGGCAAGGCTGAGACGTTCTACGAAAATCTCGTGCTCAACATGCTTGGCGTTGGGAAGCTGAAGGACATCCGCATCGAGACTACCGAGTAATTTCCAACCTGAGTTCTCAACATAGGAGTATTCAAAATGACGATCGATCGCGCCGTGCTGATGTTCGCGGGGTTCATGGTTCTGTTGTCCCTGGCGCTCGGCTTTTATGTCTCGCCCTGGTGGTATCTGCTGAACGTCTTCGTCGGCTTCAATCTGATCCAATCGTCGATCACCGGGTTTTGCCCGGCGGCGATCCTGTTCAGGAAGCTCGGCTGCCCGGCAGGCATCGCGTTCAAATAGCAGTCAAGTATTCCTGTTTGCCACCGTCGCGTGGAGCGCCGGTCTTCTTTGGAAGCAATCCCTTCATGTATCGACCGATCCCTTACCCTCGAGCGGCAATGCTCGCCCTGATCGTGGCTTTGACGAGCCATGGCGCATACGCTGCCGACTTCATCGTGAAAACGACGACTGTTCCGAACATGAAGGCCGTGTTCGGGCAGGTTGAAAGCCGTATCGTGCTGCCGGCGCGGGTTCGCACCGGCGGCTCGGTGCGCGAACTGCGCGTCAGCCAGGGGGATGAGGTCAAGGAAGGCGACGCCATCGCCGTCATCGTCGATGACAAGCTCTCGCTCCAGCTCGACGCCGCCCAAGCCAAAATCGATGCTCTCAGTTCTCAACTCGACAATACCAAACTGCAGCTCGAGCGGGCGCAGCAATTGAGGGCAAGCGGCGCCGGTACGCAAGCCAGTCTCGATCAGGCCAGAATGCAGTTCGAGGTGGCGACCAATCAGGTCGTGGCGGCTCGGGCCGACAAGACCGTTATCGAGCAAAGCACTCGGGAAGGCACTGTTGTCGCGCCCGCCACAGGCCGTGTCCTGACCGTGCCGGTGACGCTCGGCTCGGTCGTCCTGCCGGGCGAGGAAATCGCGCGCATTGCTCCTGGCCCCTACTATCTGCGTCTTTCTCTGCCGGAGCGCCATGCGGCCGATATCGTGCAGGGAGCAAATGTCACAGTCGGCGAGCGCGGCCTGAAACGGTCGCCGGATCAATCCGAAACGAGGCTTCCGGGTCGAATCGTCAAGGTCTATCCGGAAATCGTCGATGGACGTGTCACCGCCGATGTCGAGGTCGCCGGCATCGGCGATTACTTCGTCAATGAGAGGACCCTCGTATCCATCCCGGTCGGCAAACGCTCCGTGCTTGCTGTGCCGCCGGAAGCGGTGCGGACGCTGCATGGGATCGACTATGTACGTGTCGCTGGAATAGGGGGCGCGATCGATGTGGCCGTCATCATCGGCGAGCGCTTCGAAGATGACGGCCAGCCCCGCATCGAAATCCTCACCGGCCTTCATGACGGCGATCGGATCGTGCTGCCATGACGCCGCCAAGACTTGCTCTCGGTCTGGCCGGTGGCTTGACCCGTGCCTTCATTGGCTCGCCGCTAACGCCGCTCTTCTTGCTGGCCGCCTTCGTCCTGGGGCTGGTTGCACTGGTATCGTTGCCGCGCGAGGAGGAGCCGCAGATCTCGGTGCCGATGGTCGATATCCGCGTACAGGCGAACGGCTTGAAGACCGAGGATGCGGTCAAGCTCGTAACCGAACCGCTCGAGACCATCGTCAAAGCGATCGACGGCGTCGAACACGTCTATTCCCAGACCGAGGATGATGGTGCGCTCGTCACGGCGCGGTTCAAGGTCGGCACCAATGCCGATGCCGCGATCCTGCGGGTGCATGAGAAGGTCCGGGCGAACATGGACCGCATCCCCGTCGGCATTCCCGATCCGCTGATCGTAGGACGCGGGATCGACGATGTGGCGATCGTCGTCGTTACGCTGCGGCCAACACAAGGGAGCGCCGGGCACTGGACCGCCAACGGGCTGACAAGGCTGGCGCGCGAGCTGCAGGTCGAGGTCGCCAAGCTGCCTGATATCGGCCTCACCTATATCGTTGGCGAGCAGCCCGAGCAGTTCGAAGTCGAGCCAGATCCGGAAAAGCTCTCGCTCTATGGCATCACCCTTCAGCAACTCGCCGCCAAGATCGAGGGGGCAAACCGTTCCTTCCGCGTCGGCACGGTGCGCGAAGGCGGCCAGCAGCGCGCGATTGTTGCCGGGCAGACGCTGCAGGAGCTCTCCGAAATTGGCAACATCCTTCTCACCGCGCGCGACGGCAGGCCCGTCTATGTGCGCGATGTCGCAAAAACGGTCCTTGCCACCTCGCCGGCGGAGGCCCGTGTCACTGATGTCCGTTCGACAGCAGATGGGCTGCAAAGGGTTCCGGCGGTTTCTCTTGCGATCGCCAAGAGGCCAGGCACCAATGCCGTGGTCATTGCCGACGATATCGTAAAGCGTCTGGAGCAGACCCGCGGCCAGATCTTTCCGAAGGATGTCGAGATGACGGTCACGCGCGATTACGGCGAGACCGCCAACGAGAAGGCGAACGAGCTTCTGTTCCATCTTGGGCTCGCAACCGTCTCGATCGTCCTCCTGGTCGCCATTGCCATCGGCTTGCGCGAGGCGATGGTGGTCGCGGTCGTCATTCCGATCACCATCCTGCTCACGCTCTTCGCGTCCTGGCTCATGGGCTATACGCTGAACCGTGTCAGCCTGTTCGCCCTGATCTTTTCGATCGGCATCCTGGTCGACGACGCCATCGTCGTCATCGAGAACATCGCCCGCCACTGGGCCATGCAGGACGGCCGATCGCGCAGCGCGGCCGCTGTCGACGCCGTTGCCGAGGTCGGCAACCCGACCATCGTGGCCACGCTGACCGTCGTAGCTGCGCTCCTTCCGATGTTGTTCGTGTCGGGGATGATGGGACCCTATATGAGCCCGATCCCGGCGAACGCTTCGGCAGCGATGCTGTTCTCTTTCTTCGTCGCGGTGATCCTTACGCCCTGGCTGATGATGAAGCTCGGCCGGAAGGAGGCAGTGGGCGGACACGCTCATGCGGCGGCCGATGGAGGGCGTCTCGGCAGAATCTACGCGATGGTCGCGCGGCCTGTCCTGCGGAGCCGCGCCCGGGCCTGGGCGTTCCTCCTGGTCGTCGGCATGGCCACGATCGCGTCGCTTGGCCTTCTCTACACCAAGCACGTCACGGTCAAGCTGCTGCCCTTCGACAACAAGACCAACCTTCAAGTAATCGTCGACCTGCCCAAGGGCTCTTCGGTCGAGGATACGGACCGGACATTGCAGCAAATGGTGGAGCGGCTGGGCGACATGCCGGAGATCGTATCCTTCCAGACCTATGCCGGAACAGCGTCGCCCTTCGACTTCAACGGACTGGTGCGGCACTACTACCTGCGCGCAGAACCGCAGCAGGGCGACATTGTCGTCAATCTTCTACCCAAAGGCGTGCGCGGCCGTGCGAGCCATGCGATCGCTCTTGATATTCGCAAGCGCATCGAGGGCCTTGCGTTGCCGCAGGGCACAGTAGCGAAAGTGGTGGAACCGCCGCCTGGCCCGCCTGTGCTGGGGACGCTGCTGGCTGAGATATACGGACCGGACGCCGAGACGCGTCGTGCCGTCGCCGGAAAAGTGCGCGAGGCCTTCAAGAGCGTGCCCTTCATTGTCGACGTCGACGACAGCTACCACAATCAGCCGCAGCGCATGCGCGTCGCGATCGATCAAGACAATCTCGAATATTATCGGGTCGAGCAGTCCGACGTCTATGACACGTTGCGTTATCTCCATGGCGGCACCACGGTCGGCTATTCGCATCGCGGCGGTGGCCGTCAGCCGATCCCGATCCGCATCGCCCTGCCGAAGGGTGAGAAGGTCATTGACGAACGCGCGCTCACCACGCCCGTTCCGGCCAACGCGCTGCCCGGCGGCCGGGGTGTCGTCGAACTCGGCGACGTCGTGTCGGTCTCCGAGCAGCCGGCATCGTATCCTGTGTTCCGGCACAATGGCCGAGCGGCGGAGATGGTCATGGCCGAGCTTGCCGGTGCCTACGAGGCGCCGATCTACGGCATGCTCGCCGTCAACGATGCGATTTCCAAGGCGGATTGGGGCAATGTTCCGAAGCCGGTGATCGCGCTGCACGGCCAGCCCGATGACGAAACCCGCCCGACCCTGCTGTGGGATGGAGAGTGGGAAGTGACATGGGTCACCTTCCGCGACATGGGCGCGGCGTTTATGGTGGCGATCCTCGGCATCTATATCCTTGTGGTCGCGCAGTTCGGCTCGTTCAAGCTTCCACTGGTCATCCTGACGCCGATCCCGCTCACCTTCATCGGCATCATGCTCGGGCATTGGCTGTTCGCGGCGCCGTTCACCGCGACCTCGATGATCGGGTTTATCGCGCTTGCCGGCATCATCGTGCGCAATTCGATCCTGCTGGTGGATTTCATCCGCCATTCCGGGGGGCAGGGCAGGCCAATGGTCGATGTACTGCTTGAGGCCGGCTCCGTCCGCTTCAAGCCGATCCTGCTGACCGCGCTCGCCGCGATGATCGGCGCGGGCGTGATCCTGACCGACCCGATTTTCCAGGGGCTCGCCATCGCGCTGCTGTTCGGTCTCGTCTCCTCGACGCTTCTCACGGTGCTCGTCATTCCGGCGATCTATGTGGCGCTGAAATGATCGGCGCTTGCATAGCCTCTTGAAAAATGGTCCAAATTGTAAGATAGTAATTAATTACTATCTTTGGGGTAACCGCTGATGCCGCGCTCGACCAACCTCTCAGCTCCGGAACGACGCAGGGTGACCGTCGAGACCGTCATCGATCTGGCGGCCGAACAAAACCCTGCGGACATTACGACCGGAGCGATCGCGCAGCGCATGGGTGTGACACAAGGCGCCCTGTTCAGGCACTTCCCATCGAAGGACGCCATTCTTCAGGCGGTTATGGAGTGGGTAGCGGAGCGCCTTCTGGCGCGCATCGACAAGGCCACGTCCGCGACGTCCTCTCCGATTGACGCACTGGAAGCGGCATTCTTCGCGCATATCGAGTTCATCATGGAACATCCCGGTGTGCCCAGGATGCTGTTCGGCGAACTGCAGCGCGCGGAGCAGACCCTTGCCAAGCAAATGGCGCATACTTTGATCCAACGCTACGGCGAGCGTCTCGGGCGGCTCATCGCGGACGGCAAGGAGCAGGGTGAATTCGCCGACACGCTGGATGACAAGGCCGCCGTAGCGCTCTTTATCGGGGCGATCCAGGGTCTTGTCATGCAATCCCTGCTAGTTGGCGATGTTGCGCAGATACGTGCAATCGCCCCAGGTGTTTTTGCGTTGTATCGGCGCGCTGTCGAGGTGCCGAGATGATCGATCGGCATTCCTCGGCGACGAAATCTCCCGTTCGCTCGATCAAGGCGACGTCAGCAAGGCGCGTCACCCCCATCGCAGATCATTCAATGACGCAGATTTACCTGGAGGCAGGTCGATGAAACTGCCTTCATTGCAGCGCCGCACACTGCTGCTCATTGGCGTTGGAGCTGTGACCGCGGCCTTGTTTGGCTATGTGGTCTTGCGCTCCGGCCCTCTCGCGCCGGTGTCCGTTACGACTGCCGTCGTTGAAGCCCGTTCGATTTCACCGGCGTTGTTCGGCATTGGCACTGTCGAAGCGCGTTTCTCCTACAAGATCGGCCCCACCAGCGCGGGACGTATCGGCAGGATTCTTGTTGACGTGGGTGATCAGGTTCGATCCGGCCAGACCCTGGCCGAAATGGACCCGGTAGACCTTGATGCCCGCATCGCGGCACTTGAAGCGGCGATCGGCCGAGCGGAAGCGTCGATCAAAGTCGCCGAAGCGCAGGTGGTCGATACCAGGACGCGCAAGGATTACGCACTTGCTCAGGCGAAGCGGTATGAAGAACTCTGGAAGACCCGCGCCGTGAGTGAGGTCGCAGTCGAAACGAAGCGGCAAGAGAGCGAGGTGGCGCAGGCCGCTCTCTCGGCCGCTCAGTCCAATCTTCTCGCTTCGCAGCAGGATCTCCATCGTAACCGCGCCGACCGTGACGGTCTGGTCAAGCAGCGGGAGAACCTGGTTCTGCTTGCGCCGGTAGACGGTGTCGTTTCTGCAAGAAAAGCGGAGCCGGGAACGACCGTGGTCGCGGGCCAATCGGTGGTGGAAATGATCGATCCAAAAAATCTCTGGATCAATGCCAGGTTCGATCAGATTGCCGCGACGGGCTTGCGGCGGGATTTGTCCGCCACGATCGCGTTGCGCTCACGCGCCGGCGAAGGATTACCGGGAAGCGTTGCACGGGTGGAAGTCCTTGCAGATGCGGTGACGGAAGAAAATCTTGCAAAGGTGAACTTCGACACGCTTCCCGTGCCGCTGCCCTCAATTGGCGAGTTGGCCGAAGTATCGGTCGCCCTGCCCGAGATCGCCGCCTCGCCGACCATTCCGAATGCCGCGATCCAGAACGTCGGCGGCAAATTGGGTGTCTGGAAGATCGAAGGTGGGAAGATCCGGTTTACGGCAGTCCAATTGGGCGCTGCCGACCTGGAAGGAACCGTGCAGGTTACGAAGGGTCTGAAAATTGGCGACGAGATTGTCGTCTACAGCGCCTCGAAATTGCTCAGCACGAGCCGCATTCGTGTCGCTGACAATCCGGCGGAGCTCCTCAAATGATCAGTCTTGCCGGACGCGACATTTTGCATTCCTGGGGGAAGTTTGTCTTCACGGGTGTCGGTCTGGGTCTGCTGATCGGTGTGACCTTCACCATGGCAGGCGTCTATCGGGGGATGGTCGATGACGGCAAGGTGCTGCTCGACAATAGTGGCGCCGATATGTGGGTTGTCCAGCAGAACACGCTCGGTCCGTACGCCGAGTCCTCGAGCATTAACGATGACATTTACCGCATGATCCTGGCGATCCCCGGAGTCGAGCGAGCGGCCAACGTGACTTATCTTACGATGCAGGTCCGCAAAGGTACCTCCGACGTGCGATCCATGGTGGTGGGCGTTGCGCCAGGGGACATGGCGACACCTGGCCGACCGCCCTTCCTTGTCGCCGGGCGGCACATCACGCGCAGCCACTACGAGGCGGTTGCCGATGTCGCCACTGGTTTTTCTCTGGGAGACAGGATCGTTGTCCGAAGGAACCATTTTACCGTTGTGGGTTTGACGCGACGGACGGTGTCGTCGGGCGGCGACCCGATGGTCTTCATCCCGCTGAAGGACGCGCAGGAAGCGCAATTCCTCAAGGACAACGACTCCATTGTCCGTCAGCGTCGGCGCACCAGCGAGAATCCCGAGTTCAATCGGCCGGGCGTTCCCGGCTTGCTGGACGCCATCATCGCCTCGCAAAACAGCAACCCTTATGTGAATGCCGTTCTGGTGCGCACCAAACCGGGATACGACCAGGACCGGATCGCGACAGACATCGCACGGTGGAAGCGGCTGACGGTCTATACGCGCCCGCAGATGGAGGAGATCCTGGTCGGCAAGCTGATCGCCACCTCGGCCAAGCAGATTGGCATGTTCCTGGCGATCCTTGCCGTTGTCAGCGCAGCGATCGTCGCTTTCATTATCTACACCCTGACAATGGACAAGATACGCGAGATCGCGGTGCTGAAGCTGATCGGTACCCGCAATCGCACGATCGCGTCGATGATCCTGCAGCAGGCGATCGTGCTTGGGCTGATCGGCTTCGTCGTTGGCAAGATTACAGCGACCTTTGCAGCGCCATTGTTCCCAAAGTTTGTCCTTCTTCTTTCCGCCGATACGATCGTCGGCGTTATCGCCGTCATCGCCATATGCGCGCTCGCCAGCATCGTCGCGATCCGGATGGCGTTGAAGGTCGACCCTGCCGAGGCGATCGGTGGCTGAGATGGGCGGCGGGATCCTGATCGAGAAAATCCGGAAGCGATATGGCAGCGGCTCCACCGCCGTCGATGCTCTCAAAGACGTCAATATGCGGGTCGCGCCCGGCGAGGTCGTCGGTTTGATTGGACCGTCGGGTTCTGGAAAGAGTACCTTGCTCAAAGCTCTGGGGGCGGTCATCGACCCGAGCGGTGGACGCATGACTCTCGGCGACGAGCTGATCTATGACGATGGATGGAAGATCCGCGATCTGCGCGCGTTGAGGCGCGACAAGATCGGCTTTGTCTTCCAGGCGCCTTACCTCATTCCCTTTTTGGACGTGACCGACAATGTCGCCCTGCTTCCCATGCTTGCCGGCATCCCAAATCATGAATCACGCCAGCGCGCGCGAGAGCTTCTAAAAGCACTCGATGTCGAGCACCGAGCCGATGCGATGCCATCGCAGCTCTCCGGCGGCGAGCAACAGCGCGTTGCCATCGCGCGCGGATTGGTCAACCGGCCGCCTGTCATTCTTGCCGACGAGCCGACCGCCCCACTCGACAGTGCGCGCGCGTTGACCGTGATCCGGATCCTCAACGACATGGCTGTCAAATTCGGAACGGCGATCATCGTCGTCACGCACGACGAAAAGATCATCCCCACCTTCAGGCGCATCTACCACATCCGCGACGGGGTCACCCACGAAGAAGCAGGCGAAGGGCGCGGCTTCGACGCAGGCCCGTGAGAACGATTATCTTTCCGCTGCAACGATGGCGGTGTTTGCTGACCGGAAGCTGACGACAATTCCTACCGATCTTCAGTAGCCCGTCAGTCCCTCTGTGCATGATTTCCTCCATCGACAACACAGCCCAGGAGCATAAATCATGAGAAAGACATTGGCAGTGCTTGCATTGCTCGCGACGCTTCCGGCAACGGCCGCGTTTGCTGGAGAAGTGTGCGAGGTTCCGCCTCAGAAGAGGCAATCCTTCGAAGCTCTCGGGAAGCTTGCAGGCGACTTCGGATGGACCATCGACAAGATGAAGATCGATGATGGTTGCTACGAACTTCGGGTCACTGACACCAGCGGAAACGTCCTCAAGGTGAAGATCGATCCCGCAACGCTCGAGGTCGTCGATGGCAGCGTCAAGCGCTTCGGCGATGGCAGCGCCGTCGGCACGTCGCTGGAGACGGAAACGGACTAGCGGCGGTTGCGCAGCAAGTCGGCTTGGCCTCGAAGCTCTTCATCGAGGTACATCGATGGGCGATGCCGGGTCGCCCGGCGGGCGAGCGATCTTGGTGTTGATCGCAGACCCTCCGGGCCCCGGTCATCGCTCAACGGCCGGGGGCCGTAAAAGACGAAAGGGGTTCCAATGGCCGATCGTATCTTGAATCAATCTCGAATTAGAATAATTCTAAACTGATAGCCTTCTGCATTTTCCCACCATCACGGAACGAGGTTGCGTCGACGCGGCATCGTTCCCGTTGCACACACGATCACTGCCCGGAGCACTATCCATGCGCGCCCTTCACAAGGAAAATCATCTCATCGAACGCATAGGCTGGCTTCGGGCGGCTGTACTGGGCGCCAATGACGGCCTGATCTCGACGTCGAGCCTGATCGTCGGTGTCGCCGCGGCGACCAACGCCTCGCATGAGATTCTTGTGGCCGGTGTTGCCGGACTCGTAGCCGGGGCGATGTCGATGGCGGCGGGCGAATATGTGTCCGTCAGCTCGCAGGCCGATACCGAGGAAGCCGACATGGCGCGGGAGCGTCACGAGCTGGCGACGCAGCCGGAGGCCGAACTGGCCGAGCTCGCCGCGATCTACGAGCAGCGCGGCGTGGCCCCGGATCTGGCCCGGCAGGTTGCCGAACAGATGATGGCGAAGGATGCCTTCGAAGCCCATGCGCGGGACGAACTTGGATTGGCGAGCCATGTGATGGCGAGACCGGTTCAAGCCGCGCTGACCTCGGCGGTCACGTTTGCGGCGGGTGCGGCTTTGCCGTTGATCGTCGCCCTGCTTGCGCCGGCCGGAACGGCTGCATGGACCGTATCCCTTGCTTGCCTCATCGGTCTTGCCATCCTCGGTGCGATCGGGGCTCGCGCCGGTGGCGCCAGCATCTGGAAACCGACCATCCGGGTGGTGTTCTGGGGCGCGGTCGCGATGGCCTCGACCGCATTGATCGGCTCCCTGATCGGCCGGGCGGTGTGACGATGAAACGCGTGTCGTTCGATTTCCAGACCGTCATGTCGGCAATTGCGGTCCTCGGGATGATGCTGGCCGTCGCCGGGACCTGGCCGCCGGCGGAAGGCCTTTCCATTCTAAGATCTCCCGGTCTGGCGATGGTCTATTTGGCCGGAGGGCTTCCGGCCACCTGGAGCGCCCTGACGGCGTTGTGGCGCGATCATATCCTAGACATCGATCTGCTGATGGTCGTCGCGGCCGTTGCGGCGGCCATCGTCGGGGCGCCGTTCGAAGGCGCGGTGCTGCTGACGTTGTTCAGCGTGTCGACCACGCTCGAACATCAGGCTTTGGGACGCGCACGCCGGGCTGTTGAGGCGCTCATGGCGCTCCGGCCGGAGACGGCTTTCCGCAAAAGGGACGATGGCACCGTCGTGGAGGTTCCCGCTGCGGAGCTTGCCGTCGGCGATGTGGTGGTGCTGCGTCCGGGCGCACGTGTGCCGACCGACGGTGTGATCCTGCATGGCCGCAGCGGCATCGACGAGGCCAACATCACCGGTGAATCCATGCCGGTCTCGAAGGAGCCGGGCGACCAGGTCTTCGAGGCGACAGTCAATCTTGACGGGGTCCTTGACATGACCGTCACCAGGACGGTCGGCGACAGCACGATCGCGCGCATGATCCAGCTCGTCACCGAGGCTCAGGAAGCGAAGGCGCCATCCGAGCGCTTCAGCGCGTGGTTCGGCCAGCGTTATACCGTCGGCGTCCTGCTGGGCTCCGCTCTGGCCCTTGCGGTCTTCTATTGGCTTGGCCGCGACTGGGAGCAGGCCCTCTACAAGGCCGCGACGCTGCTGGTCGCCGCCAGTCCCTGCGCGATCGTCATATCGGTCCCGGCTGCGATCCTGTCGGCGCTCTCTGCCGCGGCGCGAGGCGGCGTGCTGTTCAAGGGGGGCGGTGCGCTCGAAATGCTCGCCGCTGTCGATACCTTCGCGTTCGACAAGACCGGGACCCTGACCAATGGACGTGCAGAGGTCACGCGCATTGTCGCCCTGGATGGTGAGGATCGCCGTTTCCTTTCGCTTCTTGCCGGACTGGAAGCGCATTCCGAGCATCACATCGCTGCCGCCATCCGTCGTGAGGCCCTGGTTCATGGCGTTGAGCCGGCAGTGGTCGTGGACGTGACGTCGCATCCGAGCGCCGGCATCGTCGGCTACGATGCCTTCGGCCCGATATGGGCCGGTAACGCTCACCTCGTCGAGGACATGGGCGCCTCCGTCGATGATCCGGCGTTCCGGGAACTCGCCGACAGTTCTCAGACCGTGGTCTATCTCGGGCGCGGTGCGACCGTTCTGGGGGCGGTCAGTGTTGCGGACGAAGCAAGAGCCAGCTCAGCCCCAGCGCTGGCCGCGCTTCGCACCGGTGGCGTCAACCGCATCGTCATGATGACCGGCGACCGCAGGCCGGTGGCGTTGCGCATCGGCGCGGAGCTCGGCCTTGCTCCCGACGAGGTTCATGCCGAGATGCTGCCGCAGGACAAGGTGCTCCAGGTCGGCGACCTCGCGCGTGATGGCAAGGTCGCTTTCGTCGGCGATGGCGTCAACGATGCCGCCGCATTGGCTCGCGCCGACGTCGGCATCGCGATGGGAGCGGCGGGGTCGGACGTCGCACTGCAGGCCGCCGACGTCGCCCTGTTGTCGGAAGACATGAAGAAGCTGGCCGATGCGCACCGGCTGGCACGGCGGACGGCCGTCATCATCCAACAGAATCTCGTCGTCGCGATCGGCGCCATGCTGCTGCTTGTGACTGGCGGTCTGTTCTTCGACCTGCCGCTTCCGCTCGCGGTGATCGGACACGAAGGCGGTACCGTTCTGGTTGTGATGAACGGTTTGCGCCTTTTGTCCGACAAGATCCGCAGCGGTGATGGAAGTGCTGCCGTTCAACGCCGGCCCGATCCTCCATCTTCTGACAGCGAGGCGCTTCGAACTCGGGCCGCATCGCCCACCTCGCCATGAACAGGTCCGGCGTGGAATGCTCGACGCCAGTTCGATTGCGGCCCCCGGGCTCACCGCCAATTGAAGGAGCGGACCGAGATACACCTTCCGATTAGTGCGTCTGGCGGCGGGCGCTCGCCGCAATTGTTTTATATCCCCTTCCACATTTGATCTACGACAACGTTGCTCGAAACGAGCTTGCATAGATTTGAGAACGCAATAGGAGACCTCAACCATGTACTTGCTGATCGTCATGCTAGTGGCGTTGGCTGCTTTTGCGGCTGTTGTTTTTTATCCTCGAAGAGTCAGCGCTCATTGCGACACTATGGACGGACCGACTGTCAAGGATGGAAAGCTGGCACTGGAGCGCAATGATCTCAACTATGCACTGAAGTGGATTGCGGCCGACGATACCGAAGAGTTGCGCAAGATTTTTGCCCAGAGCATCAAGGTGCGCGCGCTTGGACCAGATGCTGAGGATTTGGCTGACCGGTTCTTCCTGGAGAGCCTAGTAAGAATCCACCGCGCCGGCGAAGGCGCTCCCTTCGAGGGCCTGAAGCCCTCCGGCACGCCTGTCGATGAGAAGATCGTCGTAGCCGATAAGTGTGTAGAGACTGGGGTCCTAGGCCCGTTGATTGAGCTAGTCGCTCCTAACGCCGTCGATGAGTTGAAGCATCGGTTTGCAAAAGTGATGAGCCTCAAAAACTACGATCCTGACGACGTGGACGGCGGGCGCGCTTATGTTCAGGCATATGTAAGTTTTTTCAAGTTCGCGGAGGGTGAGGATCATGATCATCATAGACACGATGTTCATGGGTTACATCATCATTAGGCCGGTCGGCTCGCAGGCGCACTGTTGCCATCGCTATCCGCCGTGAGCACGACGATTGTCGTTGGGTTCGCCCTCATGCTCGGCGCCATCCTTGGTGCCACAGTACATCGCTGGATCTTCTTTGTTATAAGGATCCAATCTTGGTCAATGTGTCCGACGCTGATGCCGGGTCAATTCGCGCTGGTCACCCGTGTATATAGCGAAAGGTCGATTGCGCGGGGACACATTGTTGTTGCCGCTTCAGATGAGCTCGGCTTGATGATCATCAAGAGGGTTATCGGTACACCCGGAGACGTAATCGACATTGATGGAAGCGGTCGTATCAAGGTCAATAATCTTGTTCTCGTTGAACCTTATATCGAAACGTGGGCGGGGCCGGCTGGCACCTTCATCGTTCCGCCACAGCATGTTCTCCTGTTGGGTGATAATCGATCCCAGTCCATCGATAGCCGGCAGTGGCAGCGACCATTCCTCCCCGTGACAGCAATTCGAGGGCGTCTGGTTTTCAAAACTCGCCGTTGCTGAAGTCAGAAACCACCCGCTCCGCCAGGCTCTGCTGTAGATACCTACCGGAGGAACGCCTAACGCACCAACAGCTCACTTTCTCCCGCATCCGGAGGGCATGGCTCAGTTCAAAGAGGGGGCTTTCGGGCCGCAAATTGCAGGCGAAATCTTTTATTTTGGACATGGCCGAGATTTTGAAAGGTCGCAAATGTTAACATTAACTTCACTCGGCGCAGCAGGAACCGTAACCGGGTCGAAACATCTCCTGACACACGACGGCCACCGCATCCTTATCGACTGCGGGCTGTTCCAGGGGCTCAAGAACCTGCGTGAGTTGAATTGGGAGAAGCTTCCGGTTCATCCGGGGGCGATCGACGCGGTCATCCTGACGCACGCTCATCTCGACCATTCCGGATACCTGCCCCGACTCGTCAGGGACGGTTTTCGTGGCAGCATCTACGCAACGGAGGCGACGCGGGACGTTGCCGAGTTGATTCTAATGGACAGTGCCTTTCTGCAGGAGAAAGACGCCGAGTTCCTGAACAGACATCACCTGTCGAAGCATACCCCCGCCTTGCCCCTCTATGGTGCGCAAGACGCACGGCGGGCCATTGAGCAATTTTCGATCGTGCCATTTGGCAAGACTATTTCTCTGCCCAATGGCCTGACGCTGCGCTTCCGACACGCCGGCCACATCCTAGGCGCCGCGCACGCCGAGATTCATTGGGGCGGCCGCAGCCTGGTTTTCTCAGGTGACATCGGGCGCTACGACGATGCGCTGTTTCCCGATCCCGTATCAGATGGGGAGCCCGACTATATCATGGTCGAATCAACCTATGGCGATCGGGTCCATCCGGCGGAGGATCCGGCCGAGGCGCTCGGCGCGATCGCGGAACGCACCGTGAAGCGTGGCGGCACGCTCGTGATACCGGCCTTTGCCGTCGGCCGGGCCCAACAGCTTCTCTACTATTTCTGGAGACTGAAGCGGGCAGGGCGCATCGCCTCCACGCCAATCTTCCTCGATAGCCCAATGGCTATCGACGCAACAGAGATGATGTGCCGACACCCGCGCGAACATAAACTCGACCATGCGACATGCCGGGAAGCCTTCGGTATCGCCCAGTATACCAACGATGTTGAGGCTTCGAAGGCAATCACGGCGAACCGATACCCGAAGATCGTCATCGCTGCCTCCGGCATGGCGACGGGAGGGCGCGTGTTGCACCATCTCAAGACATTTGGCCCCGATCCGAGATGCACGATCCTGCTTTCCGGTTTCCAGGCTCCCGGAACACGCGGGCGTACGCTGGAGCAAGGGGCGAAGGACCTCAAAATCCATGGCAATTGGGTGCCGATCAATGCAGAGGTCGCACAACTGGACATGCTCTCGGCTCATGCCGACAGCAATGAGCTGATGCGTTGGCTCTCTGGCTTCAAGCGCGCGCCCCGGCGTGTGTTCATTGTCCACGGCGAGCCGGAAGCTTCCGAGGCGCTCCGTGTCCGGATCGAGCGCGAACTGCGCTGGCCGAGTGTGGTGCCACGGCAGAACCAGGAGTTTCACCTGTAGCGGCCGGCGTTGGATGACGGGTGCCTCGATCTCACTTGCGCCAGATCAAGAAAGTTCCTTTGCCAATGGCGTATCAGGGGGAAAATGAAGGATCGGATCGTGGTCAAGGCACAAGAACTACCCTCGAGTTTCCGCCATGTGCGTTTGGCTCTCGCACGCGGCAAAGATCATCCGGAGGGAGATCGGGAAGAAGGCTATGATCTTCTGGTTCCGCTCAACCACGAAGGGTTCCTTGATCCGCTCGAATGGAAGAAATCTCGGGACGCCTGTCGCGTCCGACATTTCCGGGATGGTGAGACGGTCCGCATCGGGCTGTTACGGCGCAAGCCCGGCGGGCAGTGGTATTTCGATTACGAGCCGGGTGATCGGGACGACGAGATCGGTTTCCGCCTGGCCGAGGAGTGCTTCCGTCTTGGCGAATACATCTCGGTCGGGCGGGAAGGCGCGTTTGTCACCTATCAGGTCGCGCGCGTCGAAAAGCCCTGACGCCGGGGCGAAATTGCAGAAAAAGGAGAAAGAACCTTGTCGAATACACCTCACACTCTTGGCGACGAATTCCCAGACCAGATGGACGCCATTCATGCCCTGAAGGCGAAAAGCCCGGAGTTTGCGCATGTTTTGACGGAATATGACGCGGTGAACGACAAGATTCATCGGTCCGAGACACGTCTCGACGCCATTTCCGAAGCAGCCGAGGCCGATCTGCGCCGCCAGCGGCTGATGTTAAAAGACAAGATCGTGGCATCGCTCCGCAACGCGTGAGGGGACAGCGCGGCCGCGCTTGGCTGCCCCGCTTGCATTACCCGATTTCGGGGAGATCTGCGACGCCACTCTCCCCGAAACCGTCGCTTACAGCCGACCAGACCGGCCCATTAAGGCCCAAGTGTGGCCGCATGCCCGGCCGCAATCTCCCCTTCAATTCACGAACGGCCAAGATACAGAGACGCTGCCATGCCGGCCGCAAGGCCGAGCACGCTAAGGGCGCCGACGGGCCCGCCGATCCTTGAGCCTCCGACCCATGCCGCCATCACGGCTTTGACAAGTGTATTCATGGCCACGGCGATCAGGATCGCATCTGCCGCAAGACCGGGCTCGATCGAATGCGACGCCAGGCGGGCCATGGAGATCGAAATCGCATCCACATCGGCGATGCCCGAAGCGGCGGCTGTCACCAGGACGCCGGCATTTCCGAATGACTGTTGAAGCAGATGCGACACCACCATGACCACGGTGATGAGCGTCCCCATTTTCAGGGCAGGCACCAATTCCAGCGGGTTGGTGATCGTAAGGCCCAGCTGCTCAGAAGAGTCGCGACTCTGCATTAGTAGGAGCCCGGCGCCGATGGCGAGCACGCCACCGCCGATGAGCAACGGCCATTTGAGATGCGGAATCAAGCTTGGGTTCAAGGCCGTCGCCACGACTGCAACGCGGATGATCATGGTCAAGCCGGAAAGAAGCACGCCGCAGGAAAGCAGCGTGCTGGACTCCGGGTGCCGGCGGGCAAGCCTTGCCAGGGTCAAGGTCGTCGCTGTCGAAGAGGCGAGGCCGCCCGCAATTGCCGTCATCAGGACGCCAAGGCGGTCCCCAAACACGCGGACGGCGACGTAGCCGGCGAAGGAGACCGCGGCGATCAGGATGGTCAGCAACCAGATCTCATATGGATTGACGGTGCCCCAGGGATCGACCGGCCTGTTCGGCAGGATTGGCAGCATGAGAAAGGTCATGGCCAGAAGCGTCAGGCCCGACCGGATCTCATTCCAGCTCAGCGATGCGACCCAACGATGCAACGGCTCGCGCAGGGCAAGCAGCACAGCCGTGGCAACAGCCCCGGCGATGGCGGCTGCAAGGTCGCCGACGACGGCAAGCGTTCCCAACAGGAACGTGGCTATGCCGGCGATGACGGATGTCGCGCTGTAATTTCGTTCGGCCCGCGCTTCGAGCCAGTGGTAGGAGGCGAATGCCGCGGTGAACCCGAGGAAGACAAGACCGATCACAAGGCCTGAGTCGAATTGCCGGGCCAAAGCGCCGGTAATGCCGCCAGTGAGACCGGTCAGCGCGAACGTTCGTAGACCTGCCGCGCGCTGATGGTCTTCCTCGTTGCGGGTATGCCATCCACGCTCCAGGCCGATCAGCAGACCGATCGAAAGAGATACCGCAAGGCGGCTGAGCAGGGCGTCAGTGTCCATAGTCTCCGGAGTTGCCTTTCAGCATCTGGCATCGAATGTTGATGATGATTTGTCTATGAAGAACCTTGCCTCAAACCCGTCAATTCTGCCGCTCGCGGGAGATTGGAGTTCTATCCGTCCATTTGTTCCGGCAGCGATGGTCCGGGCGATGGCGAGTCCGAGGCCGGCCCCCCGCACCAGGGCCTGACCGCGCTCGAAGGGCTCGCTCAGCCGCGCAAGCACTGCGGGAGGCACGACCGGGCCGGCGTTCGTGACGCGCAGACAGCCGTCTGCCGACAAGGTGACGGCGACTGGCTCGTCCCGCACGCCATATTTGAGGGCGTTTTCGATCAGGTTCCGGGCCAGGATGGCGAAGGCGTCGGCGTCGATGCTTGAGAATACCGGAGCGTCTGGCAGCGTCAGGTCGATGCGCCCTGCCATCTCGACCTGCCCGTCGAATTCGCTCACGACCATCCGCAGGATGGCGCCGATGTCGACAGGCACTTCAGCGAAAAGGCGTCCCCCCTCGGCTCTCGCCAGTTGCATGAGTTTCTCGGTGAGGCGAGAAAGGCGCCGCAGGGCGGTCTGCATATCCTCGGCGCGCTCGCGCGTGGCGGTGTCCGGCGCTTGCGCGATCATGCGTTGCGCCTGTGCCAGTGCTGCCGCCACCGGTGTCCGCAGCTCATGGGCCGATTTGGCCGCCAAGCTGCGCTCGGCCTGCAAGGTGCGCGTTAATCGGTCGAGGAGGTGATTGACTGCTTTGGCGACGGGGCCAATCTCGGAAGGCAGGTCCTCCGCGTCGATGGGTGTCAGATCACCGCCGCCGCGCGCCTCGATCTGCGAGCGGAAGGTTCGAACCGGGGTCATGGACAGCCGGACAATGACCCAGATGCCGATCAAGCCGAGTGGGACAATGACGGCCAGCGGCAGGCTCAGCCCGAGCAACAATCGTCCGGCGGTTATCCGGCGATGCGACAGGGGCTCCGCGATGGTGATGGTCAGGTTCTGCTGGAGGGTCGCGTCGGAGTAGAGGCGGTGCGTCGGCGTCGTGGCAAAGCCCATCCCGGAAAACGGCGGGAATGCAGCGAGGTCGGCGCTGTGCGATCGCAGCAGAACCTTGTCTGACGCATCGCGCACGACATAGGTGAAATACTCATCATGCTGGCGGAGCGTGGCAACGCGCTGTTCGGTGTCATCGGCATCGCGCCCGATGATCTCGATCGCCGCAAGCGGCAGGATGCGTTGCGCCGTCTCTTCAAGGGCGCTGTCGAACACCTCGTCCATTTCATGGCGCAGCATCTGCGCGGTCACGACTGCGGCAAGCGCCCACAACACGGTTAGCCCCAGCCCCAGCCATAGCGAGAGCCGCCATTGCAGGCTCCTGGGCCGCATCATCTTGCTATTCCAAGACGATACCCGATGCCCCGCACTGTATCGATCGCGCCGTGGCCGAGCTTCTTGCGCAGTCTGCTGACGTGAACCTCGATCGTATTGCTCTCGACCTCTGCGCCGAACGCATAGAGCCGGTCTTCGAGCTGCGCCTTGGTCATCGCGATGCCGGGCCGCTGCAGAAATGCTTCGAACAACGCCCATTCGCGCCCGGTAAGCTCGACCGGGCGCGCACCGTGCATCACGGTCCGGGCGGCGAGATCGATGCGCAGGTCGCCGATCTCAATGAGAGGATTCGGGTTGCCGCTATATCGCCGCGCCACGGCATTCAGCCGCGAGGAGAGTTCAGACAGATCGAACGGCTTGATCATGTAGTCGTCGGCACCGGCATCGAGGCCCGCGATGCGGTCGGAGATCTGGTCGAGCGCCGTCAGGATGATGACCGGTGTCACACTGCCCTCGGCTCGAAGCTTTTTGAGAAAGGCGATGCCCAGTCCGTCCGGGAGCATAAGGTCGAGCAGGATAAGATCGTATGCCGCGCTTTGGAGATGTTCGCGCGCCGCATCGAGCCGTGTCACCCAGTCCACCGAGTGGAGAGCCGCGACCTGCTCGCGCACGGCCTTTCCGAGGATTGCATCGTCTTCGATCAGTAGAACTCTCATCCCAAGGTCACCCGTCTCGCCATCCTCCTGCCTAGCGTCCGATGCTGTCGGTTTGCTGAAGACCGCCCCATCGCTGCTTCAGGCGTTCGTCAGGAGAGCGTGCCATGGTTCCCCCCGAAAGCGCGTTGATCAGGAACAATGAAACGATGAAACATTTGCTGGCCGCGATCCTCGTTCTGGCGTTTTCCGGTCCCGGTATCGCCAAGGCTGACGACGACGATTGCCATGTCTCGATGGATCGATGGAAGCCGCGGGAAGCGGTCGAAACGATGGCCTCCGGTCAAGGCTGGACCGTTGCCAGGATCAAGATCGACGACGGCTGTTACGAAATCCGGGGAACCGACCGGAACGGCCTCACCTTCAAGGCCAAGGTCGATCCGGAAACCCTCGAAATCGTCAAGTTCCGGCACAGGGATCGCGATGACGACCGTCACGGATCGAGGCGTCAGCGGCTGCCGGCCTCGGAGAACGACGCCGCAGGCGGGACATCCTCCAACACCCTGCTCGGGACGACCGTGCGGCCCAAAACCACCATCAAGTAACAATCCCATCTCGCTGTCGCTCAAGCACTGCGACCGTCGCAAGGAGATTCCGCCATGCCTCATGATCCGGCCCGTTATTCCAGAAGCATGATCGTCATCCACTGGCTGACGGCCCTGCTGATCCTCGGGGCCTGGCTGACCTCGACGGGAGGCCGTCATATGGCCGAAAACCCGCCCTTGCTGCATTTCTCGTTCGGGTTGGCCGTGCTCGTCCTGGTGCTTCCGCGCTTGATCCTGCGCCTTGTGGGCGCAACCCCGGACGCGCCGCAGTCCAATGGCCGTCTCGCCCTTGCCGCCAAAGCCGGACATGCGCTGCTGTATCTGTTCCTCATTGCCCTGCCGTTGAGCGGCTGGTACGCCGCCTCGCGCCTCGGTGTTCCCGTTTCCTTCTTCGGCTTCCAGCTTCCGGCGATCACCGAGCGGGTGCAGGGCGCACCGGGCCTGATTGCGGACATTCATGAGAATGCCGGCACGATCATCCTCTACCTCGCCGGACTGCATGCCGCGATGGCGGTCTGGCACCAGTACGTCCTGCGCGACGGGACGTTGCAGCGGATGTCCCCGCGCTAACGCGGCGGCAGAATCACGCGCCCGAGCGGAGCGTGGCTGGCTGCCGACTTGTTCAGTCCCCGGAGCTTTCGCGGCTGGCCTGCCAACAGGCCGGCCGCTGCTCTATCTGCTGTGGACCTGACCGTGTCCGATGCTTCCTGACGAAGTGCTGACGGAAAATCCCGATGACCGTCAGGCAGCTCTCAGGCGGCGTTGCCAGAGTGACGAGGACGGGTCGGCGCTCTGTGACGACCCGGATATCGTTTCCTCGCAGAAGGCAAGCCGACATGAAATCGCTTCTCGCAGCTCTCGCCATGACAACCGCCCTCACGCTGCCGGGCCTTGCCATGGCCCGGCCGGTGACATTGACCACAACGCTGACCAACTATGGCGGCGACGGCGCCTATCTCGCGCTCTATGTCACCGATCCCCAGGGCAAATATGCTGGCACGCTCTGGGTCGCTGGCGGCAAGTCCAAATATTACGAGCATCTATCGGGCTGGTATCGCGCCACTGGCGGCCGCGCCGGTATCGACGGCATTACCGGCGCCAGCGTCGGTGCGGGGCGCACGCTGGAGATCTCGCTCGACCTTGCCGATGCGCTTTTCGACGCAGGTTACACGCTGCATGTCGACGCAGCCGTGGAGGACATGCGTGACAGCCCCAACGAGGTCGCCGTTCCCCTGACCACTGCGGGCGCAAAGGCGTCTGTTCGCGGTCGACGCTACGTTTCGACCGTTGCCTACTCCTTCTAGGCGGTGGACGACATGATCCGTGCCATCCATCGCTGGCCAGGCCTTCTGGCCGCTCTTTTTCTGCTGGTCTTGAGCCTTAGCGGTGCAGCACTCTCGCTGTTTCCCGCCGCCGAACGGTTGTCCGCCCCGCAGGCCGAGGCAGGGCTTTCCGTCGGGACGCTGGCCGGACGTATCCTCGCCATCCACCCTCAAATAGAACAAATACGTCGCGCGCCCTCCGGCAAGATCACCGCCTACTGGTTCGAGGATGGGGTGCCTCAGGCCGCCATCATCGATCCCGCAACAGGGCTGGGTGTCGCCTCCAGCGATCCGAATACCGTCGAGCAGTGGCTTACCGGTCTGCACCGGTCGCTCTTTCTCGGTGACGGCGGGCGTATCGCGGCGGCAGTGGGCGCTGCCGCCATGCTGGTCCTGGCTGTGTCCGGCACCATGCTCGTCGCCCGCAGGGCCGGCGGCTGGCGGCGATGGTTCGCGCCGATACGCGGGCCGCTCGCCGGAAGATTGCATGTCGAGATCGCGCGCGTCGCCGTCGTGGGCCTCGTCTTGTCCTCGGTCACTGCATTGTGGATGACGGCGTCGACATTCGATCTCCTTCCCGACGCGGCCACGTCTCCCGTTGCCCGGATCGAGGCGAGCGGCCGGGCCGGCATGGCCGCATCGCATATGGACCTGCTGAAACGGACACCGGTCACCGAACTGCGCAGCCTGGCGTTTCCCGATCCGGCCGATGCGACGGATGTCTTCACGCTCAAGACCGATCGCGGCACGGGCTATCTGGATCAGGGCACCGGCGTGCTGCTGGCCTGGAGCGACCTGACCGGATGGCAGCGTCTCTCGGAGACCATCTATATGCTGCATACCGGTCGAGGCGCGGCCGCCTTGGGCCTCGTGCTCGGCATGATGGCGCTCGGCGTGCCGGCGATGGCGGGCACCGGCCTCATCCTGTGGCTGGCGGGTCGGCGCGGGCGGCCACGAATTCACGGCAATGTAACGGCTGGACGTGCGGAAACGATCCTGCTTGTCGGCAGCGAGAGCGGCAGCACATGGAGCTTCGCTGCGACACTGCACGCCGCGCTGACGAAGCTCGGGCAGGCGGTTCACACCGCGCCGATGTCGTCATTCGATCCTGAGCGTTACCGGCATGCCCGGCGCGTTCTCATCCTTGCGGCAACCTATGGCGATGGCGATGCGCCCGCTTCGGCGCGGGAGTTCCTCGATCGCCTGCAAGCCCTGCCGGCCGAACCGGCCATTCCAGTGGCCGTGCTCGGCTTCGGTGACCGCAGCTTCCCGGCCTACTGCGCTTTTGCCCAGGTCGTTGCGAGGGCCGCCGAGGCGCGAGGGTGGAGCACGCTCATCCCATACGAAACCGTCGACCGGCAGTCGCCGCAGGATTTTGCCCGTTGGGGACGATCGCTGGGCGAGGCGATGGGGATCGGGCTGGAGCTTGTCCATCGGCCAGCCTTGCCGGCGGCCTCCCCACTGACCCTCGTTTCGCGACGCGAATACGGCGCGGAGGTGCAAGCACCGACAGTGATCCTGCGGTTCGCGCTGCCCAAAGTCCCCTTCTGGCATCGGTTGGCCGGGCGTGGCTTCGGTCGGTTTTCGGCAGGCGATCTTCTCGGCGTGCTGCCCGAGGGCTCGTCCGTTCCCCGGTTCTACTCGCTGGCTTCGGGACGGCGCGACGGCTTCATCGAGATCGTCGTGAAGAAGCATCCGGCGGGGCTCTGTTCCGGGCAGCTCTTCAATCTGGAGCCAGGATGTGCCGTTCGCGCATTCATCCGAACCAATCCCGGCTTCCATGCCGGCAGGAGCAAGACACCGCTCATCCTGATCGGAGCTGGAACAGGAATAGGGCCGCTGGCGGGCTTCGTGCGCGCCAATGCGCGCCGCCGTCCGATCCACCTGTTCTTCGGAATGCGTCATCCTGCCAGTGATTTCCTCTACAAGGACGAACTGACGCGCTGGCATCGCGAAGGACGTCTTCGCCGGCTCGTCGGGGCCTGCTCGCGTGGGCGGATGCCGCGCTATGTCCAGCACGCCCTTCTTGAGGACGCTGCCCAGATCGCGGCCCTGATCCGCGGCGGCGCGAAGGTCATGGTCTGTGGTGGGCGGGATATGGCCGTCGGCGTTTCGACGGCGCTTGCCGAGATTCTCGCGCCGGCCGGATTGACGCCGGCCCTGCTCAAGGCGGAGGGACGCTATGTCGAAGACGTCTACTGATCCGATGAGGCATGCGCTCAACGGACCCACCATGGGAACGCGCTGGTCCGCGCTGTTCTACACAGAGGCAGGGTTCGATCCGGAGCCGGTTCGGCACGCTCTTCAGGCGGAAATGGACGAGGTGGACGCGCAGATGTCTACCTGGAAGCCCGACAGCGCCCTGATGACGTTGAACGCCGGTCCCGTCGGCGACTGGATCGAGGTGCCGGCGCGTCTGGCAGACGTGCTGCGCTTGGCGCTTGAAATCGGTCGTGCGTCCGGCGGGGCTTTCGATATCGGCGTGGGCGATGCTGTCGGCGCCTGGGGTTTTGGCCCGCAAGCGGCCGACCGGGCCCTAATCCAGAAGGCACTCGCGACATCGCGCCAACCCGCCCATGCGGCGCTCGAGCTCAATCCTGTTCACGCGACGGTGCGAAAGCGCGCGCCGATCGCCATCGACCTCAACGGCATTGCCAAGGGATATGGCGTCGACCGGCTGGCCGCGATCCTCGGGCGCTTCAGCATAACTTCTGGCCTCGCGGGAATTGACGGCGAGATGAGGGCGCTCGGTCTGCGTCCCGGCGGTGAGCCTTGGAATATCGCCATTGAAAGTCCCGACACGGCCCGTCGAGCGCCGCACTCCATCCTCGCTTTGCAGGAGGCTGCGGTCGCTACCTCTGGCGATTACCGGCATTGGACTGTCGTGAACGGTCGCCGTCTCTCGCACACCATGGATCCGCGCCGTGGTGCGCCGCTGCTGTCGTCGCCCGCTTCGGTCACGGTCGTCGCGCGAACCTGCGCTGAAGCCGACGCCTGGGCGACCGCGTTGACGGTTCTCGGCCCGACGTCCGGGACCGAGCTTGCCCAGCACCTTGGCCTAGACGTGCTGTTTCTTCTGCGCGACGCCTCGGACGGAGTCAGACCGATAGCGACAGGGCCTCTTTTCTCGGCAGGCCAGGCGCTCCAAGTGTCGGAGGGTGAGAGGCAGGTCCCGCCGATTATGAAAGCGCCCGCCTGCAGGTTTGCAGGCGGGCGCGATGATCATGGATTCGTCGGCGACGATCATCCAGACATGGCGGGGCCGTATTTCAGGCTGTGAGGCTTCATCGTCCAGCAAAAGGAGCATTTCACCTCGTTGTCGCAAAAGAGGGTTCTAGAGGGATATGGAGTAGATGTAGTTCTCCGCTTCGTCGTTCTTGGCTCTGCACTGCAAGCGTATCGGCGGCCCGTAGTGTTTCTCTGCGCACCTGCCTGCAAGGTTGGGGCGACCTCACCGTTATACAAGGAAATCCAGCTCTCCGCGCGGCTTCCATCCGGCGAGGTAGGCGATCCAGCATGAGGCGGCCGAGCCGAATTTTGAGGGAGATGCCCAGGATTTCCGCGATTCGCTGGAAATCCCCGAGACGGTTTCATACCGGTCGTGGTCGAAACAGCCTTCACGATACGAGGCCCGCGCATTGTCCTTGGCGTCATCGGAAAGCTCGTCGAGCCGATAGAGGGTCGTTTCGATGATCTCAGGAATCGGGGGCGCCTCCATCGAGAACCTGGGCAAGCCAGCCATCGGTGTAGATCCAGGCGATGGTTTCGCCGGTGGCGAGATCGAGGACATGCGCGCCGCCGCCGAAGCCGTCGAGGCGCGGCCGCGAACAGGTGTTGGCATATTGGAAGCCCCAGCGGCCGGAGAGACCGAACGCCGCCGCGCACCGCTGGACGAACTGGATGACACGCGCGGGATCGCCGGTGGCATCGTCGCGCATCCAGAGCTGCGTGCCGCCATGCTCGGACTCGATCGAAAGGAGAAAGCTTTCCGATGGCGGGTCTTCGGCGGCGTTCTCGGCGGCGAGCGTGTTGTAGATTTCGAGCGCGCGAGCGGCATTGTCGGGCGTGCCCACGTCGAGCAGGCAGGAAAAGCGGGTGAAATATTCGGCCATGACTGGCTCCTGAAACGACGAAACCCGGCGCATGGCCGGGTCGAATGGATGAAAGAGCGTGGCGGAAAGTCAGGCGGCGAGCGGCAATCGCAGAAGCGCGGCGACCGTCTCGCGCCACGGCGCATCGACCAGCCGCGCTTCGAGTTGGCTGGCGCGGTAGCGATATTCGCGAGCCGGGCCGTGCTCGCCGCGACCGGCCGCGGCGAAGGCGGCGCCACGCAGTTTGCTGGCCTCGGTCACGATCTGGCTGGCCTCGGCGTCGGATGCGACCGGCTGCTGCCAGAGGATAATCCCGGCTCGGATCGTTCCGGCGAGCACGAGCCCCTGATCGCAATCCTGAATGACCATGATGCGCGGGCGAAAGCGCAGCATGTCGTCGGTTCCGGCGCGGATGTCGCCGCCTGCGAGACGGCGGCCGGCGAGCGACATGGCCTCTTCGGGCGACGGGCATTCGCCGATGACGAGGATATGGTCGAAACCATCGGCTTCATTGCTGCCGTCGTAGCTGGCGGTGCCGATGCAGGAGATGCGCAACGGGAATTTCTGTGCGCGCTGCAGGGTCGGCAGGACGTGGCGGGCGAGAATGGCGCCGATCGAGGCGACGCGGGATTGGCGGGAAAAGATCATGGGATTCACTCCGCGACGGTCGGCGGAAGCCTCTCCTCCACCTCGTAACCCGTCACGGCCAGGCCGTCCGGCCTCTGCCTCTCTCCACTCTGGAAGGTTGGCTGTGGCCAGCATGAAAAATGCGCCCCACCGGATGATGGGGCGCATGTTTCGATCAGTCGGCCGCGACGAGCGCGACGTGCTCGTCTTCAGCCTCAGCGGCTTCATCCTCGTCACCATCGCCTGCCAGGAAGTCCGGCAAGGTCTCGCCGTCACCGGCATCGCCAGCATTCGCGGCGTCACCGTCGACGTCCACCAGGCGCAGCGGCTCGGGCAGCCAGCCGGTTTCGGCCAGCAGGCGCTCGGCTTCCTTCGCCATGTCGCCCTTCTTCAGATGGCTGATGAGCTGGGCGGCGCGCTCGCCCGCACCTTCGCGGACGGCTTCGAGGATGCGCGGCTTGGTCACGCGGCCGAGATAGTTGTCGACCGTGGGCCTCCAGCCGGCGTCGGCCACCATGTCGAAGCCGGTAGCGCGGGCGATGCGATCGGCACCGGAGAGGCGACGATCTAGTCCGAACTGCGAGACGCCGGAACCGCTGTGCGGATTGGGCCGCTCGTAGAGGGCGTTGACGCCATAGCTGACGCAATGAGCCAACAACGCCATCCGGCTGGCGTCGTCGAGCGCGGCGATCCAGTCCCAGAGCGCACCTTCGTCGGAGGGCACATCGGCCTTCCAGGCGTCGAAGCGTTCGTCGATGGCCTTGGCCGAGGGCGTGTCGCTGAGATCACCGCCCTGCACACCGAAATGCTGCTGGCGCACGGAGATCTCCATGCAGCCGGTCGGCGCCGAGTAGTGATAACGCTGCATGACAAGGCGGTGCAGGAGCGCCGTCATCGCCACATGCGGGTTGTTGGCGAGCGCGTCGTGGAGCGCGAGCGTGCGATGGGCGGTGAGTTCGATCACCAGCCGTTCGGGAAGCGGCTTGATGCTGTCGTCCTCCTCGTCCTCCGCATCGACCGGCTCGCCGCCGATGGTGATGACGGCGCGCTGCACGCCGACCTGGGCCGCGACCGCGCCGCCTTCGGCATCGGACTCGCCATCGCCGGCATCCTCCTCGCCGTCGACGGTGACGAGCGCCTCGTCCTCGGGACGAACGTAGCCGCGCGCAACGACAAGCTCGCCGGCGCGGTCGATGCTGATGAAGACGCCCGCGCGGGCGATCTCGGCAGCGTCATAGATGGCCGGGCGGTTCTCGAAGGTGCTCAGCGCGGCCTCGATCTCGCCGAGGCGCGTGTCGATGTCATCGGGCAACTCGTCGTAATCGGCGTGTTCCGCCTCGAGCCGCTCATATTCCTCGCGCAGCGCCTCGCGGGTGGCGCGTTCCTCCTCGCTCAGATCGGGGAACGTGCCGGTCAGGACGCGAAGGCCGCGATCATGGCCGTAGGGCAGATCGGTATCGACCTCGATCCACTTCCAGCCTTCGGCCGCGACTTCATCGGCGATGGCTTTGAGCTTGTCGGAGACGAGCCGGTCGAGCAGCGCGGGGTTTTCCAGCCAGCCTTCGTCCTCGTCGGAGAAGAGATCGCGCAGCATCACGCCGCCGGCCTGCTCATAGGCTTCGACTCCGACGAACTGCGCGCGCTTGTCATCGGTCGGCACGGTCGTCTCGGTGAGAAGATCGCGAATATTCCAGGGCTGGCGATTGTGCGAACGCTGGATCGCCTCCCAGACCTGTTCCTGTCGGGCATGATCCGGGTTGACGGTGAACGCCTCCAGCATCGCCAGAGTCATCTCGCTGCGTGCATAGGCGTCCAGCAGGGACTGCGCGACGCGGGCGAGCCGGAGCCGCTGGGCGATATAGCGCGGCGTGGTGCGATAGGCGTCGGCGACTTCCTCCTTGGACATACCGCCATCGACCATGCGCTTGAACGCCTTGAACTGGTCGAGCGGATGCAGCGCCAGCCGGATGACGTTCTCGGCGTAGGAATCGTCGACGGCCGAGGTCTTGGCATTGGCCTTCTTGACCAGGCAGGGCACCAAGCCATCGGCGGGGAAGCGGCCTGCCGCGACCAGGCGGGCGATAGCGCGGTAGCGCCTGCCGCCGGCCGGGGTCTCGAAATCGCCGGTCTCGGCGCCGGCATCGTCGAGGACGGCACGGACATTAAGGCCCATCACGAGGTCTTCGCGGCGGTCGATGTCCTGGGTCAGCTCATCGAGGCCCTGTTCGACGTCGATCTCGCGGACATTGCTGTCCGAAAGCCTGATACGGTTGAACGGAATGTCGCGCGCGCGCGAAAATTCGATCATTGGGGCGACGGCGGGGGTCTGCTTGCGTGCGGCCTTGGCCATGGTCTTCACTCCATGACGGACTCCGTGAGGCTCTCTCTCGGATCTCAATCCGTCACGAAGCGAAGCGCCGCCCTCTCACTCTAGGAGGGCAGCGCCACGCGCCATGCTCGCGGGATTGTCGCAGACGCACGCATCCGGCTTTCCGTATTTCCGGCTTTCAGCCGATCAGATTCCGCACATCCCCTCACATTCGTTCTGCCAGAGATCGAGCTGGCCGTGGCCGGCCGCCGTCGTCAGGTCCGCTTCCTCCAGCGGCACCGCAGAGCGGTGAAGATAGACTTCGCCACGAATGCCGCGAAGGCCAGTGCGGATCATGGCGTCGAGCGACACGGCGTCGTCCCACGCCTCGGGATCATTGTCGCGCAGGCTCCGCCATGCGGCATCCGAATGAAAGGGACAGCCTATGCAGGCGCTCTTGGGTGGCCGGGGATAGTCGTGGCGCTCCAGCCAGCGCAGGCAGTCGTGCCGGGTCATGCCCCGCTCGATCAGTGGCCAGCGGTTGACCTGCCAGTCCTCGAACGACGGCTTCATGCGCAGCGCCTCATCGAGTGAAATGCCGATCCATTGCTCGGAGACCGGCGATCCAGGCGAGCGCCGTCCGGCTATGCCGAGCAGATCGCGCACCTTCCGGCGGATCGGCACGATCTTGTAGGAAGAGGTGCATTGCCGGCGGATCATGCCGACGCCGATGCGCTCGGTTTTCAGAATGCGGGAGCCGACGGGAACGAGGTCGCCGTTATCGTCCTCATCATAGACGGGCAGCTCGGAGCCGGCGGGCGTGACCGTGCGGGTGAAAGCCGGGATCGAAGCCCATCGTTCACCGCGCGAAGCCGCAATGAGGTCTGCACGCAAATTCCCGGCTGACACGATATGGACGGGGAACGGCAGGACGTTGGGCGTTCTGAGCCAGGCGAGATGCTCATAGACCGCCTTGGGCTCCCAGCCGGTGTCGGCGAAAATCGCGCAATCCGGCATGGGGCCGATTTCACCATGAGCGGCCATCAGGGCGAGCGTGGTGGACTGGACGCCCGCACCGAGACTGAGCACGCGCAACTGTATGTCGGCTGCGAGGCAGGGATCGGGCACGAAGCCGGGGAAAGCGAGCGCGTTCATCACGCGGCCCTCCGCATATCGTCGGTGTCGGGAAGATGCTCGGCATCCGGCAGGAAGGACAAGAGCCAGTCCGCCGCCTTGCTCGCCTGCGAAGCGCAGCGGACGATGGCGCGATTGTCCTCGCGCAGAACTTCCAGCCAGGAGCCGATGTAGTCGGCATGGCGCACGGTCGGGACGATGCCGAGCGAAGCGCAGCAGAATGCCGAGGTCAATTCGGCCGTGATTTCCTCGACCGAATAGAGCTTCGAGCCGAAGGAGCCGGAGAGATTCCGGTTCAGCCGGTGCGCTGCGCCGCTGGCATGACCGAGTTCGTGCAGCGCCGTCCGGTGCCAGTTGATCGGGTCGAAATAGGCGGCCGGCGGCGGCACCTGCACATAGTCGAGAGACGGCACGTAGAACGCCCTGTTGCCACCGATGCGGAAGTCGATGCCGGTCGCCTTGATCAGCGCCTCGACCTGGGGCTCGATCATGCCGGGCGGCGGCGGAGGCACGATCGCCTCGATGTCGTCGGGCAGGTCGTCGCATTGCGCCGTATTGAACACCGTGAAGCGCTTGAGGAATGGGATCGCCTGCGCTTTCTCGCCGGCCTCGAAGGCGCGGCGCTTTTCATCCTCCGGCGTGAAGCGATCGGCATAGACGACGGTGGTGCCGCGCTCGCCCTTGCGGACATGGCCGCCGAGTGACAGCGCCTGCCGAAAGGTGAGCCAGCCCTGACCGGGGAAGCCATGTTCGACGACGGCGCCCCAGAGGATCAGGACATTGATGCCGCTGTAGCTGCGCGCGGTCGCGGCGTTCTTCGGCAGGCCGAGCGGGGCTTTGGCAGCCGAGGTTCCCCAAGGCTGCACCCACGGGACGCGGCCGGCTTCCAGCTCGGCGATGATCTTGTCGGTGATTTCGTCATAGAGGTTCGCCCGGTCGACGCCGGTGCAAGGGGTGCGATCATGTCTGGACATCGCGGTTCTCCGCGACGGGCGCCGGAAGACTCTCTCCCGGTCCTCAACCCGTCACGGAAAACCCGTCCGCACTCTCACTCTACAGGGGGCGTTGCGGGGCAGGCTGTGCAGAAACTCGCTCTGATGTCGCTGGGCTTGGATCTCGCCCGCTAGCGGTGGCGCGGCGCGACACAATTCAGCATCGTGCCACCTCGGGTTTGACAGAGTGAGCCCGATAGTTTTTCGAAACCGCCTTACGTCACCAAGCCAAGGGCAACTCCGCCCACGGCCGCCAACAATACGACAACCCATGGCGGAGCTTTCCAGGCGATCAGCGCCACGAAACAAATCGAGGCCAGTGCGAAATCCGGCATGCCTCCGATCGCGCTGGTGAAGACCGGCGTATAGAGGGCCGCTCCGAGAATGCCGACGACCGCAGCATTGGCGCCCTGCATGGCCGACTGCGCCCATGTCGTGCGGCGCAACTGATCCCAGAAGGGCAGCGCCCCGATCAGGATCAGGAAGCCCGGCAGGAAAAGTGCGGCAAGAGCGATTGCGGCACCGGCTACGCCGTTCGGCTGCGGTCCCATGACCGCCCCGAGCCAGGCCGCGAATGTGAACAGTGGCCCCGGCACTGCCTGCGCTGCGCCATAACCCGCGAGGAAGGCATCATCGGACACCCATCCCGGCGCGACCGTTTCAGCCTGCAACAGCGGCAGCACCACATGGCCGCCACCAAAGACCAGCGAGCCCGAGCGATAGAAGCTATCGGCCAGCGCCCAGCCTTGCGCCTGTTTGGCGAGGATCGGCAGGCCGATCAGCAAGGCAGCGAACAGCGCAAAGGCCGTCAGTCCGGCTGTCCGTGAAACCGGGACCGGCAGATGGTCGCCGACCGCGACCTGTCCATTGCTGAGAACCAGCCCGGCGAGTGCGCCCAGCAGTATGGCCGCCATCATCCCGATCGCTCCCGGCGCCCAGGCAAGCAGAAGCACGGCCACGACCGCGATCGTGGCGCGCTCCTTATCGGGGCAGAGGTTTTTTGCCATGCCCCACACGGCTTGCGCCACGATGGCGACGGCGACGATCTTGAGACCCTGCAGGACGCCAAGCGCAAGCGGGCCTTCCAGCCGTGTAGCTGTCATAGCGAGCGCGAGAAGGATCAGTGCCGATGGCAGTGTGAAGGCAAGGAATGCTGCAAACGCGCCGCCCCAACCTGCCCGTGTCAGGCCAAGCGCAAAGCCCACCTGGCTGGAGGCGGGACCCGGCAGGAACTGGCACAGCGCCACCAGATCGGCATATGCGCTTTCGCTCAGCCATTTTCGCCGCGTCACCAGTTCGTCCCGGAAATAGCCCAGATGCGCGATCGGTCCGCCGAAGGAGGTGAGCCCCAGCTTCAGGAAGACGCGGAATACCTCGGAGACGCTTCCTTGCGACTGTTGCGGGCTATGACCCATTCAGGAGACCTCGTTGGTTGGGGCATTCTTGCGAACGATGACGTGCGATCGGTGCGAGATAGATTCTCAGGTTGCAGTCGTCAGGTTGACCCGACGCATCAGAGCCTCGCCGCTCTCCTTGCGTTCGGAATAGCGGTCGGTGAGGTGGTTAGAGACGTCGCGTGTCAGCAACGTGAACTTCACTAGTTCTTCCATCACATCGACCACTCGGTCATAATAGGACGATGGTTTCATCCGGCCCGCCTCGTCGAACTCCTGAAAGGCTTTGGCGACAGAGGACTGGTTAGGGATCGTGACCATCCTCATCCAGCGCCCGAGCACACGCATCTGGTTGACGGCGTTGAAGCTCTGCGAGCCGCCGGAGACCTGCATGACGGCGAGTGTCCGGCCCTGTGTCGGCCTTACCGCGCCGACCGAAAGGGGAATCCAGTCGATCTGCGCCTTCATCACCGCGCTCATTGCGCCGTGCCGCTCCGGGCTGGTCCAGACCTGGCCTTCCGACCAGAGCGAGAGCTCTCGCAGTTCCTGCACCTTGGGATTGTTGACCTCAGCCCCATCCGGCAGCGGCAGGCCGGACGGATCGAAGATACGTGTTTCAGCCCCGAAATGCTTGAGCAGACGCTCGGCTTCGAATGTCAGGAAGCGACTGTAAGATCGCTCCCGGAGCGAGCCGTAAAGCAGCAGGATACGTGGTGGATGGGTCGAGGGCGTTGCTGCGCGCAGCCGGTCAATGCCGGGAATATCAGCGCAACCGGCATCAAGATTGGGAAGCTCGTCCGGCATCAGCGCTGCGCCTCCGCCAGTCTGGAGACTTTGCCGCCGCGTTCATACCAGCCTTTGGAGCGGTTCACGATCCAGACGACCGAGAGCATCACCGGCACCTCGATCAGCACGCCGACAACCGTGGCGAGCGCCGCACCCGAATGAAAGCCGAACAGGCTGATGGCGGCGGCGACCGCCAGTTCGAAGAAGTTCGATGCGCCGATCAACGCTGAGGGTCCAGCCACGCAGTGTTGCTCGCCGGCCAGCCTGTTCAGCAGATAGGCAAGGCCGGAGTTGAAATAGACCTGAATCAGGATCGGCACGGCCAGCAGGCCGATGATTGCGGGCTGCGCGATGATCTGCTCACCCTGAAAGCCGAACAGCAGAACCAGCGTCGCCAGCAGGGCAACGAGGGATGCCGGGCCGAGCTTCGCAAGAAACCTGTCGAGCGCCGCCTGTCCGCCATTCGCCAGCATCCGGCGACGGACGATCTGCGCGATGATGACGGGAATGACGATGTAGAGGACGACCGACAGGACCAGCGTGCCCCACGGCACGGTGATGGCAGACAGTCCAAGCAGTAGGCCGACAATCGGCGCAAAGGCGACGACCATGATCGCGTCGTTGAGGGCGACCTGGCTCAATGTGAAATGCGGTTCACCCTTGGTCAGGTTCGACCAGACAAACACCATGGCCGTGCATGGCGCGGCTGCAAGGATGATGAGGCCGGCAATGTAACTGTCGATCTGGTCGGCAGGTAGATAGGGCCGGAACAGCCAGCCGATGAACAACCAGCCCAGTAGCGCCATCGAGAACGGTTTTACCGCCCAGTTGATGAACAGTGTCACGCCGATGCCGCGCCAGTGGCGGCCGACCTCACCAAGGGCAGCGAAGTCGATCTTGAGCAGCATTGGGATGACCATCAGCCAGATCAGTACCGCCACCGGCAGGTTGACCTTGGCAATTTCCATCGCGCCGATGGCATGAAATGCGCCCGGCAGAAAATGGCCGAGCGCGATGCCGACGACAATGCACAGCGCGACCCAGAGGGTCAGGTAGCGTTCAAAGGTGGACATGCAATTCCCTCAGGCCGTTGCGACACGCTGGCCGTGTTCGTCGATCACGCACTCGCCGTCTTCCTTGACGAACTCGCCGCGCTGCGGGGGCAACAGGTCGAGCACTTCCTCGGACGGCCGGCAGAGCCTCACGCCCTTCGGGCTAACGACGATGGGCCGGTTGATCAGGATGGGATGCGCCATCATCGCGTCGAGCAATTGCGCGTCACTCAAAGCCGGGTCGCCAAGGCCCAGTTCCGCATATGGAGTGCCCTTCTCGCGCAGCAGTTCCCGCACCGATATGCCCATGCGCGCAATAAGTCGGGTCAGCATCTCGCGCGACGGCGGTGTCTTCAGATATTCGATGACATGCGGCTCGACGCCCGCATTGCGGATCATCGCCAGCGTGTTGCGCGAGGTGCCACAATCCGGGTTGTGATAGATGATGGCGTCCATGGCCGGCTTCACGCTGCGCTGTTGCGTGGAGACGACGCGCCATCTGATTGGCCGATCTCGGTCAGCTTCGTGCGCAGCGACGCCTTGTCGAGACTGGCGACCGGCAGGGACGTGAACGCCGAGATGCGGTTCTTCATGTAGCGGAAGGCCGCAACGAAGGCGGCTTCCTTCTGGATATCCGGCCCATCGACGGCGGCAGGGTCTTCAATGCCCCAATGGGCGGTCATCGGCTGGCCGGGCCAGACCGGGCATGCTTCGCCGGCAGCGTTGTCGCAGACGGTGAACACGAAATCCATGACAGGCGCGTCAGGCCCCGCAAACTCCTCCCAACCCTTCGAGCGGAAGCCTTCAGAGGGGTAGTCGAAACTCTTCAATACCTTCAGCGCGAAGGGATTGATCGTCCCCTTCGGTTGCGACCCGGCGGAGAAGGCACGAAAGCGACCCTCGCCATCCTTGTTCAGGATGCTTTCCGCGAGGATCGAACGCGCCGAATTGCCGGTGCAGAGGAACAGGACATTGTAGATACGGTCAGTCATGGGTGGCCTCCTTAGCGGCGAGGGTTTGCGGTGGGCAGCAAGGGGAAAAATCGGCGATCAGCGGCGCGCAGATCTCGGGGCGGCCGCCGCAGCAATCCTTGACGAGAAAGCTGGCGAGCGCGCGCACGGCATCAAGCCTTGCCCGATAGATGATCGACCGGCTGTGCCGCTCGGCCTCGATCAGGCCGGCGCGCGCCAGCGTCGCCAGATGTGTGGACATGGTATTGTGGGGGACATCCGACCTGCGGGCGATCTCACCTGCGGGCAACCCATCCGGCTCATGCTCCATCAGCAGACGGAACACGTCGAGGCGGGTCGGCTGCGCGAGCGCGGCGAAAGCGAGGATGGCGTTATCTGATTCCATATGTCGAGACTAATCGACATATGGGTTTAAGTCTAGGTGGCAATGGTCCGTAGTTTCCGCCTCGTCGGGTAACCGCGATAATTGCGCGACGGCGGGGACATCACTGAAACTCGGTCGCGACAGGCAAACTGGCTGTCACCCGAACAGCAGGCTTACCCCTGAGGCAAAAAGGATTACAGCCAGAATAATGCGCAGCCATAGTTCGGGCAGGTAACGGCTGCCGATGAAGGCCCCGAGCGAGCCGCCAACAGCGACGGCGATCAGCCAGCCGGGTAGCGCACTCGGAATCTGATCCCACCAGGCATAGGCTCCGAGCAGTGCGGCCGCCGAGTTCATCAGGTTATAGACGGCGGTTGTCGCGGCAGTCTGGCGCGCTGTTCCCCAGTTCATCGCGAGGATCACCGGCGCAAGAAATACACCCCCTCCGGTCCCTGTCGTGCCGGATATGAAGCCGATGATCGCACCCGTGGCCAGCGCCGGTATGAACGGCGGATCGGTTGGCAGGTCCGCAGATACTCCAGATCTACGAAGGGCCGTCCTCGCCATCTGAGCGGCCGAAAGGACGAGAACCACCCCGACGACCGGGTAATAGATATCCGCCGGTAGCTGGACAGCGCCGCCGAGCAGAGAGAATGGGAAGCCAAGGATCGCAAAAGGCCATACGCTTCGCCATGACAGCCTTCCAGACTTCAGGAACATGGCTGTCCCGATTGCCGCAACCAAAAGATTGAGAGCGAGCGCGGTCGTCTTCATGGCCAGCGGCGCAAAGCCGAGCAGTGCCATGATCGCGATGTAGCCGGATGCCTCGGCCTGACCGACCGATGCATAGATCAGCGCGATGAGGAAGAAGGCTACCGCGAGCCAGAGCGCATCCAATTCCACCTTGCCTGAACCTCATCATAGTCCGCACCCCGAGCGTGCGACAGCGTGCGCGTTCCCCGAAGCCTCCTTGTCTATCACCAGACTGGTGCGAGCAATATGTTCTGAAGCTTGCCACAGTAGAAATTGCATGTATTGCCAAGCATTTACTGGGGTTATTCGCCCGCGGATGCTATATTCCATTACTTGCTGGACGGGGGCAAAATGGGACGTTTTATTGAGGGATATGATCGCAGCCAGCCGTTACTGCTGCCCGCCTATGTTGAAGATTATGTGTCGCAGGACTCTCTCGTCCGCGTCATTGATGCCTTCGTCGAAACCCTCGATCTCACGGCGCTCGGCTTCGAGCGCACCGTCTCTGCCCCGACAGGACGCCCTGGCTATCACCCCGGCGACATGCTGCGGCTCTACATCTGGGGCTACCTGAACCAGTTGCGTTCATCGCGACAATTGGAGCGCGCCTGCCAGCGCGATCTGGAGGCCATCTGGCTGATGCGGCGCATGACCCCGGACTATCGGACCATTGCGGCGTTCCGGCACGACAACCCCGAAGCGATCATCCGCACGGGGGCCGCATTCATCAGCTTCTGTCGCGAGAACGGCTTGGTCACTCCTGGCAAGGTGGCGCTGGACGGAACAAAGATGCGGGCGGTTGCCAGCGCGAAGAATATTGCAGGAGCGGATCGTCTGGCACGCGACATCGCTCATACCGAAACAGAAATCGCCTACTATCTCGACCGCCTCAACATAGCAGATCAACACTCGGCGGGCGCGCGCGATCAGACGGTCAATCGCGCGGCGTTTGCCAGCGCGATCACGTCACTCGAACGCCGTAAGCAGCGCTTGGAAAAGCGGCAGGCCGAACTTGCTGAGCATGATACCAACGTCGTGGTCTTCGGAGAACCGGATGCACGACCAATGGGATATGGCCGGGCTCCGAAGTTCCCAGCCTATAATCTCCAGAGTGTCGTCGATATCGAAAGCGGCCTGATCATTCACAACGATGTCGCCAACGAAGCCAACGACAGCCAGCTGCTGCATCCAATGGCGATAGCGGCAAAAGAAGTGCTCGACGTCGACCAGCTAGAAGTGCTGGCGGACGGGGGCTACTCGAACGCGCAGGAAGTCGCGCGTTGCGAACAGGACGGTGTCCGCGTGGCAGCGCCGATCAAGCGCGGGGCCATGAGCGCGCAATACTTCCGCCCCGTGCAATTCGTCCATGACGAGCAGACCGACACCATCCGCTGCCCTGCTGGTGAAACCATGTATCCCAAGGGCAAGCATACCCGAAATCGGGCGATCCGTTACAGAACGCCCGCCTGCCATACTTGCCAGATCAAACAGCAGTGCACGCCGGGATATCAGCGCACCATTCACAGGCTCGTGGATCAGGGCGCGCTCGATCGGATGGAACGTCGAGTTCACGAGAACCCTGATCTTATGACGATCCGGCGCTGCACGGTCGAGCACCCCTTCGGCACCATCAAGCGAATGTCTGGCGGAGGTCGCTTCCTGACCCGCGGTTTGCGGCGGGTGAAAGCCGAAGCGGCCCTGTCGGTCCTGGCATTCAACATTATCCGCGCTTCGAACGCGTTCGGAACCGGAGCGCTGATGTCGCGGGGCTGAGAACCCCGCTCTATTCGGTTCGCGTCATCGCCGCCGCGTTGCGTCCTCGCTGAGTTTCTGCACAGCCTGGGGGTCTCCCCGCAGAAGGGGGTGTGCCGGCGACCTCGGCGCCGGCCAGGGGGAAGGCTTTCCCCCTTCACCTCAACTGCTCACCTTGTTCCGGCCTGCTTTCGACGGCGGGCCACAGTGCGAACGCCAGCGCTTTCGCCCATGGTCATGTCACCCAGGCTATGGAGATGAAACGCCGGATGCGATGGCAGCTTCACCGTGAGTTCGAGCTTGCCGCCGATGGCTTCGACATAGCTGCGTAGCGTCGAGAGATACATATCCGCCTGCTTCTCGATCTTGGACACCGACGGCTGCTTGATGTTGAGGGCCGAGGCGATGTCTTCCTGCGCCTTGCCGGCGATCTGGCGAAGCTCGCGCAGACTCTCTACCTCCTGCCGCAATTCCTGATAGCGCGCCTCGATAGCTGCCTGTTCGTCAGCAGGAAGCCCGGCGATGATTTCATTCAGGCTCCGTGCCATCTCAACGTCCCTTCTTTGCGGATTTCAGGCTTTCCACATGCTCGGAAAACCGGAGATCCGCTTTTGCGATGAGCTGCCGGTAGAACCGAGCGCAGATCGACCTCATCTGATGATATCAGTTCGTAACAGTAGACGCGCTCTCTATAGACAGGGTCACCTCCATCCACAGGCAAATGAAAATAGATAACATCAATAACTGCCGTGGCTTCCCGAGTGACGCGGTCTAGTTCTTCCATTTTTCTCTCGACGATGTGATCGATATTCGCCATTCCTTAAGAAGCGAGCAACTCCAAAGCCGCTAATGGCAAGACATATAGCAGCGCCCCCCTTGATCGGCCTTTGGCGCCAGCCTACATGTTATTGGTAGGCGGTAATTGCCGTGGGGGCACTATCCATTCTGCTTCGTTTGTCGCGACGCACCCGGTCCGGCTTTAGGCATAGCCGATCCGAGTTGTCGAACGACATGCGTCATCTGGCGCGGGCACCGGTGGTCGTGCTCATCACTGGGTCTGCAGGATGAGGACACGATGGTTACGATTACTAAGGAAGCCGAGGGCTACCTCGAGGCGCTGGCAGACGAGCTCACGATCTCACCCGCCAGATACGAGCAGGCGGTCGCTCGGTACGAGTCTTTAGGCAAGTGGCTGCATCGTGACGCTTCGAAGGTGAAACAGTACGACCCGCAGGTCTACTCGCAGGGTTCGTTCCGGCTGGGCACAGTCATCAAGCCCGAGGACGAAAACGGCCAGTATGACATCGACTCGGTTTGCGAGTTGACCGCCCTGAAGAAGGAACAGTTGACCCAGTATGCGCTTAAGGAACTGCTTCGGGTCGAGATCGAGGCGTATCGCACGGCACAGGCGATGGTGAAGCCGCTCGGCGAAGGCCGTCGTTGCTGGACGCTCGAATATGCCGACGGTGCCCAATTCCACATGGATATCGTGCCGGCGCTGCCAAATGGCGCGTCCACAAGGTTGTTGCTGGAGTCTCGCGGCCTAGACGCGCAGTGGGCCGGCACGGCGATCGCCATCACGGACAACAAGCACCCACTGTTTTATCAGCCTACCACCGAATGGCCCCGCTCCAACCCGAAGGGCTATGCCAACTGGTTCCGTTCGCGGATGGCTGTGGCTTTCGCGCGCAAGCGCCGCAAGCTTGCCGAAGCGGCCCAAGCCAGCGTTGAGAGCATTCCCGAATACCGGGTAGTCACCCCGTTGCAACAGGCGATCATGATCCTGAAACGGCATCGCGATCAGATGTTCGCGGAACGCAAGGATGTCAAACCGATCTCTGTCATCCTCACGACCCTGTCCGCCCACGCATACGAAGGCGAGGAAACAATCGGCCAAGCCCTCGTTTCGATCCTGGCCAACATGCACCGCTTCATCGACTTCGATGGCGTCCGGTCCTACATACCTAACCCGTCTGATCCACTCGAGAACTTCGCCGACAAATGGGCCGATCATCCGGAACGCCGGGCGGCGTTCTTCGAATGGCTGGAAGCAGCCCGGCGAGACTTCTTCTATGCAGCGCAGGTGACCAGTCGTCAGATGATCACCGACTCCGTTGCTCCCCGCATCGGCCGTGGCCTTGCCGAGAGGGCCAGGGATCGTGCGGCACCAAAGCCGGCTTCATCGCTCCTGCGTCCCGCTACGGCAGCATCCGCCGCCGCGGCTGCACCAACCTTCCCTGCGGCGGCGCGCGTTCCGGGCAAACCGGCAGGGTTCGGCGGCAGATGATCTGGTGGGTTTCGGATCCGGACCGGGGCCTGTCGGAGCGGCTTGCGATCGCTCGGCTCGAGCAGTCTGCCGACTGGCTTCAGAACGCACGGTGGCGCCTCGACGGCCTGAAGTTGCTCCTGGATTTTGAGATTGTCGAAGCCGAATCCAGGTGGCGTCTCGTGATGCACTACCCAGACTTCTTCCCTTCTATCCCGCCGTTGGTATTCAACGCGGACGGCGAGCGCCTATCCGGGCATCAATATGGTCTGTCAGGCGAACTTTGCCTGGAGTATCGACCCGACAACTGGGAGCTTAGTTGGACTGGCGCGATGATGATCGAAAGCGCCCATCGACTACTCGTTGGGGAGAGCGCGGAGCTGGCGGGTCACGGGGTTCCGTCAGCTCATGCCGTATCCGAAGGCCAGCGTCTTCGCGGGAGCTATCTCAGGCTGGTCATACCCGATGAACCATTGCGACTAATCCAGGCGATGGCTGATGGCCACACGGAGCCGATCGAGGTCGAAGAACACTATTATGGCGAAGCCGCGGTTGCCCATCTGACCGCCCTGGGTGGAGACGGTGATCGGATATGGCATCGGAGCAAGCCGGTCTCGACTGCATCCAACTACAAAGGCACCGCAGTTCGTATTCCACGGGGTCTAAAATTTCCGGGACCGGCCACCGAAAAGACCCTGGAGGTTGCCCTCAAGTCTGCGGGCATCACCACTGAATATCCGGCGTGGCCGCCTGGAACCTACCTGCTGGTAGATGACACAACCGCGTGGTTGGCGATGGTCTACCGCAAGGCCGATGGTGTCGTTCAGGATTACGGCTACGCCACGTTTGTTATCGATGCCGACCAACAGCGACTGCCCACCATGAACGCGGCGCTGGCCGACAAACGGATCGCGCTGATCGGATGCGGGTCACTCGGATCGAGAACAGCAGCAATGCTTGTGCGATCGGGTGCCCGGAAGCTCGAACTGTTCGACGACGACATTCTCTCTCCCGGCAACCTGGTGAGGAACGAGTTGGATTGGCGTGGTGTCGGGGCGCACAAGGCCAAGGCACTGCGGGCACGGCTGCTCGAGATTGCCCCCGAGGCGAAGATCACGGTGCAGATAGTGAACCTTGGTGGCCAGGAGAGTTCCGAGTGGACCGCCACCGCGCTGGAGACGCTTTCCAACTGTGACCTGATCATCGACGCTACGGCGGACGCGACTGTTTTCGGCCTCGCTGCTGCTGCCGCGAGATTCAAGGGCCGTCCAATGGTATGGGGCGAGGTGTTCGGGGGAGGGATCGGCGGAATCGTTGCGCGGTCCCGACCCGGTCACGATCCGGCTCCCGACGTGGCGCGCCGCCAAATCTTGACGTGGTGTGACGGCAAGGGCGTCGAGTGGGAGATGCCCTCTCGACAGATGGAGTACGGCATCCTGCGGGCAGATCAGGCCCCGTTGATCGCAGACGATGCCGACGTTTCCGTAATTGCCAGTCACTTAGCGCGGCTCGCGATCGACACGCTTCGCGGCGGGGGGAGCCAGTTCCCCGCACCGGCGTATGCAGTCGGCCTCGGGGAAGGTTGGATATTCACTGCCCCATTCGATACGCACCCCATCACCTATACCGGCACGGAAGGCTGGGACGCGGGATCGTCGCCCGACGAAGTGAAACTGAAAGAGCTCGTGACCCTCCTCTTCCCCGAACAGGCCCAAGATGCAGATCGCCCTGCCTAGCTCTGTTCGCAAGAAGATTTGCAAGGAACTGTCCTTATCAGGGCGCCGGGAAACCGGGGGGTTGCTGCTTGCCGAGCAACTCGACGACGAAGGGCGATTTCGGGTCGTGGACGTCACTGTGGACCCGAGGGGCGGCGAGAGCGCGTACTTCGAGCGTCGTCCGGAACTGCACGCACAGGCACTGGAAGCCTTCTTCGAGAAGAATGGCAACGACTTCAGTCGTTTCAACTACTTGGGGGAATGGCATTCCCATCCACGCTTTCCGGTGAGCCCCAGCACGACCGACATCAGGACCATGCAAGCGATGGTCGAGGACGCCGGAAACATCGACTTCTCGGTCTTGATGATCGTTCGGCTGCGGATGTTCGTGATGCTGCAGGTGGGAACGTACCTGTTCATGCGCGGCCAAAGTCCGCAACGCGTCGAGATGATCGACGACCCGGTGTCACGACCGAAAAGAAGATTCATCTGAAGGCGTCGGCAATTGGAGGGGCGACATGTCTAAGACTGCTATTCCACCAAAAGTTGCAAATGCGCTTTGGGCAAAGGCTGGGGGGCGGTGTCAGTTTCGTGGATGCAACAAGCTCCTGATCGGTGACTTGATCGCCGGCAAGCGTACGGGCAAGTTCGGTTATATCGCCCACATCGTCGCCGACGAGGCTGGAGGTCCCAGGGGTGATCCCGTGAGATCGCCACTGCTTGCGCAAGACATCGACAACCTGATGCTGATGTGTCCCGTCCACCATAAGGCGATCGATGTGGACTATCTGGCCGACTACCCCGAGGATGTCCTCCTGGCCATGAAAGCGGAGCATGAGGACCGCATCGAGATCGTTACCGACATGGATGTCGACCGTGTCTCCCATGTCGTCAGGTTCGCGGCGACTATTGGCCAGCGTGACTCCTTGGTAACAACCCGTTCGATCTTCAGCGCCATGCCTCCGGATCACCATCCCGCCGAAGGCCGGACAATCGACATCGAGTTGATCGGGTCGGAGCGCAAGGATCACGAAGAAGTCTACTGGACCGAGCAGAACGAGAACCTCGAGCGCCTTTTCGCCCGCAAAATCAAGGAACGCATCGAGCAGCGGGAAATTCGCCAACTCAGCGTCTTCGCGTTGGCGCCGCAGCCGTTGCTCATCCGTCTCGGGACGCTTCTTGGCGACATAGTACCGGTCTCGGTGCATCAAAAGCACCGCGAACCGGACACCTGGAAATGGCTGCCCGACCAGCCGCGCATTGCCTACAAAGTCAACGAGTATGGCGGCAGGAAGGACGTGCCGGTCGCGTTGAAGTTGGCCCTGAGCGCCACGGTGAATGACGACCGCATTACCTCGGTATTGGGCGAAAATACTGCCATCTGGTCAATTACCTGCGACCAGCCCGGCAATGACATCATGCGACGGAAAGACGACCTCGCCGCCTACAAGCATTTGCTGCGCGACCTATTCAACCGGATTAAGGCTTATCACGGGGAAGGCGTGTTGTTGCATGTCTTCCCGGTAGTGCCGGCGTCCGTAGCGGTTGAGACGGGGCGAGTATGGATGCCGAAAGCGGATCTCGCGATGAAACTCTACGACCAGAACCGAACTGCGCAGGCTTTTGTCCCGACGATCACGGTCGGCTAGTAACCAGCGGCAGGGGGCCGGCGCCTCCCTGCTAATATGCGCCCCGAAGAGGGCTGGAATTAGTTATTTGCCACCTGATCTCACGGGGAACCGCCAGCGACGAGCCCCCTCAGTGTACAGATTGTCCCCCATTCACGCCAAGCGCAAGGTCTTATACCAACGGCCCTCAGTTTTGACCGACATGAGCCCATTTCCGGGTGCCGATGGAAGCGATGACGGAGGGCTGCGCCGTGAGCTTGTTCCAGGCCTCGCAGGTGGCATCGAGGATATCGACATAGGTGCCGAAGACGCGGTTTGAGAGCCAGTTGGCGCGCAGATACTGCCAGATGTTCTCGACCGGGTTGAGCTCCGGGGAGCGTGACGGCAGGAAGACGAGGGAGAGGTTCTTCGGCACGATGAGTTTTTCGGTGGTGTGCCACCCGGCGCGATCAAGCAGCAGGACGGCATGCGCCCCTTTGGCGACGGTCGCAGCGACCTCGTCGAGATGGGCCTGCATGGCCCATGTATCGGCGAAGGGCATGACGAGAGCTGCCCCGACGCCACGAGCCGGACAGATCGCCCCGAAGAGGTAGGCGCTCTCGTAGCGCTGATCCGCGGGCTGGCGCGGCCTGGTTCCGCGTCGCGCCCATTGCCGAACCAGGCCGTTCTTCTGGCCGATCCGGGCCTCGTCCTGGAACCAGATCTCGATCCGCTTTCGTTTCGGGACATGGGCGAGGTGGGCCTTCAGCGTCGCTGCGAAGTTTTTTTATACATCTCGACCACCCGCTCGTCCTGAGCCGGGTGATGGGGCCGCGCGCTGATATGGGAAAAGCCGATCTGCTTGAGGAGCTTGCCGATCGTGCGCTCATGATAGACCACGCCGAAGCGTTCCTCGATCACCCGCTTCAGGTCGATCCGGCGCCAGCGGACTACGCCGTCGACTATGGGGTCGGGCCCGGTTTCGACGATGGTTGCGAATGCGGCGATCTGATCCGCCGAAAGCCGCGGCGCATGGCCTTTGCCACGGACGTCCATCAGCCCGTCGGGGCCGTGCTCGTTGAAGCGGTGAACCCAGTCGCGCAGCGTCTGGCGGTCCATGCCACCGATCCGGGCGGCCGCATCCCGGCTCATACCATCCAGCACGGCCGCCAGGGAGAGAAGGCGCCGGCTCTGCCTGGCGTGACGCGAGGCTGCCGCAAGGCGTCGAAGGGCTGCAGCGGTAAAATCACTCCTCAGGGAGACGGCGGCAGGCATGGCGCGAATCCTCCTCGCGCCAACGGAATCACCACAAAAGCTCCGTGGCTACCCTCTTGAGTCAAAACCCGAGGCCGTTGGTATTATGACTTCGTAGTGCCGCGCCTGGCCGATTTTGGACCTTCCGAGAGAGCAAGGTCACCAAGGTGCTGTATTGTGACCGGCGGTCGAGACGGCAACTTGACGATAAGCTCCAACTTCCCGCCGATTGCCTCCACATAGCCGCGCAGGGTCGACAGGTACATGTCGGCTTGCTTCTCGATTTTCGAGACTGAGGGTTGCTTGATCTTGAGGGCAGTCGCGACGTCTTCCTGCGCCCTTCCTGCGATCCGCCGCAGCTCTCGAAGACCCTCTACTTCCTGCTTGAGGTCCTGATAGCGCGCTTCGATCTCCTCCTGCTCGCCCGGAGGCAGACTGGCGATTATATCGTTCAGGCTCCGCGCCATTTTACTTTCCCTTCTTTCCGGGTTTCAGTTTTTCCAGATGTTCGGAAAACCTGAAATCCGCTTTGGCGACCATACGACGATAGAAGAATTTCTGACTTCCGCCGGATTTGTCGCCGGCGACGAGCAGGATTGCCCGTCGCTGCGGGTCGAAGGCGAAGGCTGCGCGCCATTCGCCGTCGGCTGCTTCAAAGCGCAGTTCCTTCATATTTGAGTGCTTCGAACCTTTGAGCGTGTCCGCATAGGGCCGGCCAAGCTGAGGGCCGTAATCGGCCAACAGCTTGGTGACGGCGATCAAGGCGATGCGAACGTCGCGCTCGTAGGCCAAAACCTCAGCTTCGAAGGCTGCATGGAATTGGACTTCCCACATGATATAGCTTTCAGGCTATGTTGCGTCAACGGGAAGGACCCGCGGCGCATGCGGCGAGGCCGATGTCGAACGTCGGCAGCTTTCCGCCCAGGCGTCGAGGTCGGTGACTGCATAGCGGACATAACGGCCGAACTTGTAGAACGCCGGTCCGCTGTCGAGGGAGCGGTAGCACTCGAGCGTATGGGCATCGAGGGCGAGATAGCGCGCCGCAGCCTCGGTATCGACGAAGCGAACCGGACCGGCGTCGTCCACGAATGTCGCTCGCTGCAACAGCTCGGTCGAAGGCCAGCTAGATCCACGGCGCGCCTGTTTAGACATGTTTCACCTCCTTGGTGGGCACGGGTTTGGTGCCCGGAGGCGTGGCGCGATTTTCGCCGGAACGATGACGATAGGGGCGATAGTTCCCCAGGCGCGTCCTAGACGTGTAGCTACCGTCTTCGAAGCCAAGCGGTTTCCCATCCGGCGCCAGTCGGGCCGGGGGCGCTGCTTCGGCCGGAGCTGCCGCAACGACTTCCACCGGCTGCTGGATCACGAGGGCGGGTGGAGTGGTGGGTACAGGGGCGCTGGCCACCACGGATTGCCGCCGCTGAGCCACCGCCTCGGCCGCCGCCCTTACCGGATCGTCTTCCGTGTGGACGTAGCGCATGAACATCGTGACCGTCTTGTGCGCCGTGAGGGCCATGCCGACCTTCACCGGGATTCCGGAATTTGCGATGTCGGTCGCCGCGCGGTGGCGAATGCCATGCGTTCCGATGTGCTGCACTCCTGCACGCGAGAGGATGCGCCGCCAGCCATGATAGTAGGTGTGTTTTGACATTGCCGCTTCGGGGTCGAAAATCGAAGGGCAAACGAACGGCGAACTTTCTAGTCGAGGCGCGGTCTCGAAAAGGCGCAGAGCCTCGGCGCTCATGGGCTTGGACATTCCGCCGGTCTTGCTGTCTGGCCAAACAACACGGCGATTATCGAAATCAACCCACTCCCAACGCATCTCGAGGATTTCGGACATGCGAGCCGCAAACTCGAACTGAAGCCGAACGGCGAGCAAAATGAACGGGTGTTCCAAGCCCTCGGCCTCTGCACGGTCGAGGTACTCATAGAGTTTCCGCAATTCCGCGTCGGGGATAAGCCGTGTCTTTCCGCGCTCGGGGAATTTGGGAATGTGACGGCACGGATTGGACCCATCCGGTCGAAGGCCCCACACCTCGGCCATGTTGAACATCTTCCGCACGGCGGCGAGCACCCGGTTGGCGTTCGTCGGGCTTTTCGACATCTTCTTCATCAGATGCGCGATGTCCGCGCGCGTCACGTCGGGCACCTTGAGCTGCCCCAGGATCGGAAGAATGTAGCGCTTCCCGTATCCACGGTTCGACTTCACCGTCGAAGGTTTATTCCGGCCCTCCGAATACTCCGTGATGAAGCGATCAAACAGCTCCTTCACCGTAAGCGCTTTGCGCGCAGCCTCGCGCTCCGCGCTCGGATCGACACCGCGTCGGACCTCGGCCAACCAATCCTGAGCGATATTTCGAGCCTGCTCGACGGTCACTTCGCCGTAGCGTCCGATGGCGGGCTTTCGGCGTTGACCGTTGTTCGCAACGTAGGCCAGCATGAAGGTCTTGCGACCTGTCGGCGTAACCTTTACCAGAAACCCAGGGACTATCGTGTCCCTGAGTTCGTAATCGCGCCCCTGCGCACTCGCGGCGTCGACAGCGGTCTTTGTGAGCTTGATTTTGGGCATTCCCTAACCTCCGTTGAGGCTGGAAATCAGGTGCAAAATAGGAGCACCTAGAAATCCAACCGTGGCGTAAATCCGGTTAGGTATGGATGATGCGATATCCGAGAAAAGCTAGTGCTTGCAATCGGTTATCGGGAAATCGGATACCCCCGGATAGATAAAGGATAGGGGATATTCGGTCTCTCAAAATCCGGTTCCGAAAGGAGTGTCGGTTCGATTCCGACCACCCGCACCACCTTTTTCCTGAAAATCTGGATCGCAAGTTCGCAGTGCGAAGCCGAGGCGAGTTGGAAATGGCGCGAGATCGGCCGCCGATTGGCGCGCGGCCAATCGCGGCATCGCGAGGCAATTGGTGCAAGTCTCTCCCATCGGTACGCCGTTGTGGGGCAGGATGGATTACTTCAGTATCCATTCCTGGTGAGGGACCGCGTTCGACGAGGATGAATCATGTGCAAGTCTGCATCAATTGCTTTTGGGATCGCATTTGTTGTGCTCAACGGCACCGTCTTCGCCCAAGCCCAAGCCCAAGCCCAAGCCCAGGCCCAAGCCGTCCCGATCCCTGTCACCGTGGATAGCTTCGTGCGAGCCGAAACGGATCGTTATCTCACCGACAATGCCAAGGAAGCAGGCGGCGTTGGCAAGTTCCATCATGTCCGCGAGCCCGCTTCGATCGACAATCAAACGGTCATCCGCCTGAACCGGGACACGTTGTACTCCTTCGCGGTGTTCGATCTGGCGGCGGGGCCGGTAACGATCGCGATGCCGGACGCCGGCAAGCGCTTCATGTCCATGATGATCGTCGACCAGGATCATTATGTGCCAAAGGTGATCTACGATTCCAAGCCACACACGCTGACACGGAAGGACATCGGCACGCGATACGCGTTCGTGGCGATCCGCACTCTCGTGGACCCCAATGACCCAAAGGATCTTGCCGAAGTTCACAGGTTGCAGGATGCGATAAAGGTTTCGCAGAAGGATACCGGCAAACTGGAGCTTCCCAACTGGGATCAGACGAGCTTGACCGAGATCCGTGACGCGCTGCTCAGCCTGGCAAAGCACACGACCTCGTTTGCCGGTTCATTCGGCGCGCGTGGAAAGGTCGACCCTGTCCATCATCTGATCGGCACGGCAGCCGGCTGGGGCGGCAATCCCGACAAGGACGCGAGCTATGACAGTTTCAGTCCCCAAAAGGACGACGGCAAGACGGTCTACAAGCTCAACGTGCCGAAGAACGTGCCGGTCGATGCCTTTTGGTCGGTTAGCCTCTACAATGAAAAGGGATTCTTTGAGAAGAACTCCTACAATGCCTACTCTGTCAACGACATCACCGCGAAGAAAAACGCAGATGGCTCTGTAACCATCCAGTTTGGCGGTTGCGATGGCGAGATCCCGAACTGCCTGCCGATCATGAAGGGCTGGAATTATACTGTCCGGATGTATAGGCCGCGCCCGGAAATACTCAACGGAAAATGGACGTTCCCCAAGGCTCAGCCGGTAAGCTGAATGCGGTTCACGGCCGTTTCTTGAAGAAACGCCGGCCCGACCGCCTTGAGGCAAACTCGGGCGGTCGATGGCGAGCCGTCGCCAACGATTGATCTTCGCCTGTCTGGCTTCCCGTGACCATGCCATACATGCTACGCCCGTGTATGTTGAGGGGCCGTACAATTTGGGTAACGGGATGTGGCAGCCACGACTGATCGAAAGCGCCCGCATGAAATATCTCGGCATCGTCGAGGCGCTCCAGGCGGATATTCAATCAGGCAGGGTGGCGCGAGGAGAGCGGCTTCCGCCGCAACGCGCGATCGCGGAGGCGCTCAAGGTGGATCTCACCACGGTGACGCGCGCCTTCAACGAAGCCCGCCGGCGCGGCCTCGTCGAGGCCCAGGCCGGACGCGGAACCTTCATCAGTGAGGGGCGGGATGGCCCCGGCGGGGCCGAGCACGCGCCTCCGTTGATCGATCTCAGCATGAATATCCCGCCCCAACCGGCCGAGGCGGATTTCAGAAGGGCCTTTCCCCAGGGCATCGCAACCATCCTGGGCAGCTCCCGTGGCATGCTGAGCCTGCATTATCAGGCGAGCACCGGCGCGGAGCCTGATCGCCAGGCTGCCGCGAGCTGGCTGGCACCGCGTCTCGAGGGAGTGACCGGCGATCGGGTCGTGGTCACGGGGGGCGCGCAGAGCGCGCTGTTCGCCGTCTGCGAACTTCTGCTCGGTCGTGGCGACGTGGTTGCGGCCGGCGCGATGACCTATCCCGGTTTGAAGGCCGTCGCGGCGCAGAAGGGGCTCGTCCTGGAACCGCTGGCGATGGACGACGAGGGCATTGTTCCAGACGACTTCGCGCGGGCCTGCCGTGAAAGAGCGCCAAAGGCGCTTTATCTTATTCCCTCCATCGACAACCCCACGACCGCGACATTGCCCGAGGCGCGGCGGCGCGCGCTCGCGGCGCTGGCGCGGCAGCATGGCGTCGCGATCATCGAGGACGATCCCTACGCGCCGCTGAGGCCCGAGCGACGGGTCGCGCTCGCGGAACTGGCTGGCGACATAACCTGGCATATCGCCACGCTGTCAAAATGCGCGACGCCGGCCTTGCGCGTGGCCTATGTGGTGGCGCCGAGCGCCTCGCAAGCGCTGCGTCTGGCCGGTGCGCTGCGCGCGACCATTCTCATGGCCCCACCCTTGATGTCGGCGCTGGCCACACGCTGGATCGTGGACGGCACGCTCGACCAGATCGCCGGATCGATCCGCGCGGAGAATGAGGAGCGGCAGAAACTGGCGGCTAGCATCCTGAGCGGCGTGAGCTTCGCGGCGGACCCCCATGGGCATCACCTGTGGCTGCGGCTGCCGGCCCATTGGCGCGCGGCCGATTTCGCGGACCACGCCGATCGCGCCGGGGTTTCGATCGTGCCGAGTTCGGCATTTGCCGTTGTTGCTCATCCGCTCGAAGCCGTCCGGATCTCTCTCGGCGTCGCCCCCGATCGCGGCGCGCTCGAAGACGCCCTGACGCTGCTCGCCGGCCTTATGTCCCAGCCTTCTCTCGCGGCACGCGCCGTGGTGTGATCGGGCGCGGCCGTGTGGGCTTTCCAGGGTATCCTTCCAGATATTCTCTCCCGAAAGATGGAATAGAGCGGGATATATTGCATATTTTGCCAGGCGATAGAGAATATTTACATCAATGAGCTGCCTGGATTTTTGAAATACCCGATGCGTAAATGAACACATCGGGTATCCACTCAGACGATCTCAAACCCCTTGGTCAGTTCCAGCGCCTGTCTCTCGAAGAGGCGGCGATAGATGCCGTCCGGTTGACGGATGAGCGCGGCATGGCTGCCTTCCTCCACCACCCGGCCGGCGTCGAACACGAGGAGCCGATCGAGGGACTGCACCGTCGAGAGGCGGTGCGCGATGACGAGCGTCGTGCGCCCGATCATCAGCTTCTCCATCGCCTGCTGGATGAGCGCCTCGCTTTCCGAATCGAGGCTCGAGGTGGCCTCGTCAAGGATGAGGATGGGCGCATCGGCGAGGAAGGCCCGGGCGAGCGCCACGCGTTGGCGCTCGCCGCCCGACAGCTTGACGCCGCGCTCGCCGACCAGCGTTTCATAGCCTTTCGGCAGCCTCGTGATGAAGGCATGGGCGCTCGCCTGCTCGGCTGCGGCGATGATCTCCTCGCGGGTCGCGTCCGGGCGCGCATAGGCGATGTTCTCCGCGAGCGACCGGTGAAACAGGATGGGCTCCTGCTGCACGATGGCTATGCGGCTGCGCAGGCTCGCCTGTTGCAGATCTGCGATGTTCTGCCCGTCGATCAGCACGGCGCCGCCCGTAACGTCGTAAAGGCGCTGCACCAGCTTGACGAAGGTCGTCTTGCCGGAGCCGGAATGGCCGACAAGGCCGACCTTCTCGCCTGCCTTCACGCGGATCGAGAAATCCCGGTAGAGCGGGGTCGGATGCGTGCCATAGCGGAACGAGACATGGTCGAAAGCAATCTCGCCCTGCGTGATCTCGGCCGGCCGCGCGCCGGGGCGGTCCGCCACGCCGATCGGCTCCTCGTGCAGCTTCACCATTTCCTCCATGTCGTTCACCGACCGCTGGAGATGGCGGATATGCATGCCGACGTCGCGCAGATGGCCCTGCAGCACGAAGAACAACGTGAGCACGAAGGTGATGTCGCCGGGGCTCGCCGCGCCGCGCTGCCACAGAACAAGCGCCGAGGCCAGAATGGCACCCTGCATGGTGACCATCATCAGGCCCTGCAGGCCCACATTGGTTACGGCGCGATTCCATGTGCGCCGGGTGCGGCCACGCCATTTCGCGATGACGCGCGCGAGCTTGGTGTCTTCGCGCCGTTCCGCGCCGAAGGCCTTGACCACCGCATTGCAGCTCACCGCATCGGCCAGGGCGCCGCCGAGCTTGGTGTCCCAGGCGTTCGACAGCGCCGCGGCGGGCGCGACATAGCCAACGGCCATGGCGCAGGTCACGACGATGAAGATGAGTGAGCCGAGCCCGACGACGAGGCCCATCACCGGCCAGGTGAAGCTAAGAAGGAGCGTCGCGCCGACAAGGGTGATCAAGGACGACAGCAGGGCGACCAGCAGCGTGTCGTTCAACAGATCGAGCGCCCACATGCCGCGGCTGATCTTGCGCACCGTCGAGCCGGCAAAGCTGTTGGCATGCCAGTCGGTCGAGAGCCTTTGCACACGCGCGAAAGTCTCGGCCGCCATGTCGCTCATGATGCGCAACGTCAGCTTGACGATGCTGTTCATCACGAGCTGGCGCAGGATGATGGCGCCGAGGCCGAGCGTCACCAGGACGGCGAAGGCGGTCCAGGCCGCATTGACCGTCGCCGGATTGTCGAAGGAGCCGCGCGCTATGGCGTCCACGAGCTTGCCCGCGAAATAGGGCGTGAGCACTTCAGCCGCCGTCGCCAGTATGCCGAACAGCACGATGGCGCCCACGCGCCGCCTTTGGGCCGCCCAATGGGTGCTTGTGAAGCGAAAGACCGACAGGATGGTGTCGGCGCGAAGATCGATGGGTTTGCGCCGGAGAAAGCGCCGGGCGCGGCGCAGAGCGCGCGCTGCCTCTTGAACGGTCGACATTGCAGGATCTCACAGAATAGCAGACGGCAGTGAGGCACCGGACGGGTGCAGCCGGGTCAGGTCTTCGGCAAAGCGCAGACGCGACGACAAGGCCCCAAGGGGCTGCCGGTCAACGTGGCATTCGCGCCGAGCTAATGATGTGAGCGAAGTTTCTCATAGCAGCATGTTGGTGCCACAGGACTGGGCCGGCTTCAAGCCGAAACACGGCGCCGCTTGCTCTTTTCATCGGCGGCTGGAGGATTTGCATCAGTCGTCCGGGCGAATTGGGCCGATGTCGCCGAGTATTGTCAGCGATGCTGATGAGTCTATCACTATAAGTGAACAATAAGCGGGCTGAGCAGGCCATGAGGGTTCGGCGACCGTCGCTGCCAAGGTGGACGATATCTATGATGGAGTTGGGCTGTGCGCCGGCGCACCACAGGAAAACGGCCAATGGGGAAAGGACCATGGGGAAACGGCTATGGACATCAGATGTGAAAAGCCGGGGGACCGGCAAGCCATTCATGCCCTGATCGAGGAGGCCTTCCGAAGCGCGCCTCATAGCAGCGGGACAGAGGCGCTTATTGTCGACACCTTGCGTGGGGCCGGCGCCTTGACCCTTTCGCTCGTGGCGGCGGAGCAAGGCGTCGTCCTTGGCCATATCGCTTTCTCGCCGGTCACAGTCGGCGGAGCGGAAGCCGGATGGCACGGCCTCGGCCCCCTGGCCGTACTCCCTCGCCATCAGCGTCTGGGCATAGGCTCGCGGCTCGCCATGGAAGGTCTCACAGGCCTGCGCGCAGCAGGGGCCCGCGGCTGTGTCGTCCTGGGCGATCCCCTCTATTACGGTCGTTTTGGCTTTCGGGCACGGGCGGAGTTGAGCCTGGCCGCTGTGCCGGCGGCTTACTTCCAGGCGCTGCCCTTCGGCACTGACGTGCCGAAGGGGATGGTCGCGTATCACCCGGCGTTTGACGTGCGGCGATGAGCGCCTCTTCGCGATGAATCCGCGTCAAAGATATGCCTTGTCAGAGCGGGGGTCGCCAATTATATAGCTATGCATATAATAGCTATCTATAAATTGGTTGCCTTCCCTATGAAATCGGAACTCGGCGCGGCGTTCACATTCGAGCTCGCAACGGCCGGCCGTAAAATGCGCAAGCTTTTCGACCGCTATGTGCGTGAGCGAGGGCTGACGTTGCCGCGCGCCCGGGCCCTTCTTTTCCTGGCGCAGGACCGCTCCTGGAATCAGACGGAACTCGCGGACGCGCTCGAGATAGAGCATCCGTCGGTCGTGAGACTGCTCGATGGCCTTGAACGTCAAGGGTTGATCACGCGATGCGCTGTCGTTGGTGATCGGCGCGCCAAGCAGATCGAATTGACTCTGGTCGCGCAGGCGCAGGTGCGCGAACTCGAGGAATTGACCGAGCGTCTGCGTTTCGACCTGTTGCAAGACATCGATGCCGCATCGCTCGAGGTGGCCTTGAGCACCCTGCGTCGCTTCGTTGCGAATGCCGAGCGGGCGGCCGCCGCGCGCCGAGAGGAAGAGACCAATGTCAGCCTCGGCTGAGCAATCGGCAGCCGTCGGGGCTGCGCGGAATAACGCCCTGCCGCCGGAGTCAGCGGCGGATGGCGATGCCGCGCCGGGCGAGAGCCAGCAACCGCAACCGGCGGTCGCGTCGCCTGCTCCTCCGCCGCTGCCCTTGAGCCGTGCGGCGATCTTTATGGCGGCGTCCACGTTGCTATGGCTGACGCAGGGGCTCGGCATGAACCTGGTGGCGGCCAACACGCCGCAGATTCAGGGCTCTCTCGGCGCCACACTGACGGAAACAAACTGGCTGATCGCTGCCTATATGGCCCCGAACGTCAGTCTCACCATCCTGTTGACGAAGATCAGGACGCAGTTCGGCCTGCGCCGCTTCACCGAGATCAGCATCGTGGTATTCGTGCTGACATCGCTGCTACATCTCTTCATCTACGATCTATGGTCGGCCCTGCCGGTGCGTTTCCTGGCGGGCGCGGCAGCCGCCCCCATATCGACGCTTGGCTTCCTCTATATGCTGGAGGCCTTTCCACCCGCGAAGAAGCTGAGCTGGGGCTTGAGTCTCGCCCTGATGCTATCGGGCATAACGCCGACGATCGCGCGGCTCATCTCGCCCTATCTGCTGGATCTGGGCCAATGGCGGCATCTCTATCTGATGGAGATCGGCCTCGCGCTCATCGCATTGCCGATCGTCTATCTGTTGCCGCTAACCCCCATACCGCACGCCAAGGTCCTGCACTGGAAGGATTTCATCACCTATCCGCTGATTGCTCTGGGCTTCGGCCTGCTCGCGGTCGTGCTGGCTGTCGGCCGTTATTACTGGTGGTTCGAGGCGCCGTGGATCGGTGTCGCACTTGCGGTGGCCGTGATGGCGATCGCTTGCGCCGCGGCCATCGAGATCAATCGCGACACCCCGCTCATCAATATCCGTTGGCTGACGAGTCCTGAGATCCTCCATCTGACGCTGACGTTGCTTGTTTTTCGTATGGTCCTCACCGAGCAGACATCGGGTGCGCTGGCGCTGTTCCAGGGGCTTGGCCTCTTCAACGAACAGAGCCGGCATCTTTATCTCGTGATCCTCGCCGCGTCCGTCGCGGGCGGCCTGGTCTGCGGCGCGATGCTCAAGATCGAGCGCGTGCACCCCATGCATGCTGTCGCGCTCCTCTGCATCGCCGTCGGTGCTTACATGGACGGCCATGCAACGAGCCTGACGCGACCTGGGAACATGCATGTCAGCCAGGCGCTTATCGCGTTCGGAGGAGCATTGTTTCTGCCACCTGCCCTGCTCGCGGGGCTGATGAAGACCCTGAAGCAGGGGCCGATGTTCATCACCAGCTTCCTCGTCGTGTTTCTATTCACCCAGAGCCTCGGTGGCCTGATCGGCTCGGCTGCTTTCGGCTCGTTCATCACTGTTCGTGAGAAGTTTCACTCGGCGCATCTCGTCGAGCGCATCGTGATGACGGACCCGCAGGTGAGCGAGCGCGTGCGCCAGCTCGCCGGCGCTTTCGGCAAGGTACTCACGGATGGCCAGCTCCTCAATGCGGAGGGATTGGCGACATTGTCCCAGCAGGTCACGCTCCAGGCGACCGTGCTGGCCTATAACGACGCCTTTCTCCTCATCTCAGCCCTCGCCGCGATCGCTTTCACGGTGGTTGTCGTCCAGATGGGGTTCTCCTCTGTCCACGGCTGGCTTACGACCCGCCGCGACGCTCACGCCTGACCCTATCGATCGAGAAATTTAGAAGATCATGTCCAAGTCACACGTCATTCGGGCCAGCGCCGCCATCACTGTTGGCATCGTTGGTGCCTTGCTGATCCTCCAATCCTGGCAGCTGCCGCCGTTCCACGGCTCGGTCGAGACCACGGAAAACGCCTATGTGCGCGGCAAGGTCACGACCCTGAGCCCGCAGGTCACGGGCTATGTCGTTGCCGTCAATGCGCAGGACTATCAGCATGTCCATGCCGGTGACGTCATCGTCCAGATTGATGACCGCATCTATCGGCAGAAGTTGAAGCAGGCGGAGGCGACGCTCGCGATGAAACGGGCGGCGCTGCAAAACTCCGAGCAGAGCCAGCGCGCCGCCGAAGCGCGTATCCGTTCAAGCGAGGCGCAGGTGACAAGTGCCAACGCGGCCCTCGACGTTGCGCGATCGAATGCAGAGCGCGTCGAGGCCCTGCTGCCGCGCGGCGCGACGACACAGAGCGCCGCGGATCAGGCGCATGGCACGCTCGCCCAGGCGCAGGCGACGCTGCATCAGGCGGAATCTGCGGTGGACGTGGCCCGTCAGGATCTGCAGTCGATCATTGTCAACCGGGACTCGCTGAAGGCGGAGATTGACAATGCCGTGGCGGCGGTCCAGCTCGCCAAAATCGATCTGGACAACACACATATCGTCGCTCCGGCAGACGGGCAGCTTGGCGAGGTCGGTGCCCGCCTCGGACAGTATGTTTCGGTGGGCACGCAGCTCGCTGCGCTGGTTCCCGAGCAGGTCTGGGTTGTCGCCAATTTCAAGGAGACGCAGCTTCCGGGCATGAAGGTCGGCCAGCCGGTCACCTTCACCGTGGACGCGCTGCATGGGGAAACGCTGACGGGTCGCATCGAGCAGTTCTCACCGGCGGCGGGGTCCGAATTCGCCGTGCTCAAGGCTGACAATGCCACCGGCAATTTCACCAAGGTGACGCAGCGCTTGTCCGTGCGCATCGCGATCGATTCAGGCCAGTCGTTGGCGAAACGTTTGGCGCCGGGCATGTCGGTCGTCGTTTCAGTCGATACCGCCGCAAAAGCCGCGGCGGCAGCCACTCCTGCGTCGCCCCAGCCCGCCTATCCAGATCAGGCTCCCTCGGGCCAGCCCGTTGCGGAGCGTCGCTCAAGCTAGCTGAACCTTGGCAGCGACGGCCGCGCCCGCGGCCAGGCGATCCTTGCTGCCGATGAGATGAATACGCATGGCCCTGCGCGCGTCCTCAGGCGCTTTCGCTTCGATGGCGGCAAGGATGGCGGCATGCTCCTCGCTGAGGTGCTTGAGATAGTCTTCCCGGTTGGCGCCGGTGATCTTGAAGGTTTCAAACTTGGTGCGCGGGATCATCAGCTCGCCGAGATAGTTGAAAAGCTGCAGGAAATGGACGTTCCCGGAGGCTTCCGCGATGCTGCGGTGGAAGGCGAGGTCCGCCTGGATGGCATCCTCTCCTGCCTCCGTCGCCTGCACCATGGCCTTCATGGCCTTGCGCATTTCCTTCAGATGTTTCTCATCCCGCCGGCTGGCGGCAAGGCCGGCCGCCTCCACCTCTAGGGCGACCCGGAGTTCAAGAACAGCGATCGCCTCGTTGACCAGCTTCAGGTCGGGATCATCGATGACAAAGGACCGCAGGGGCACGTGGCGCTGCACGAACACGCCCACGCCCTGACGCGTCGAGACGAGCCCGCCCGCCTTCAGGTTGGCGATGGCCTCGCGCACCACGGTGCGGCTGACGCCGAACTCCTCGATCAGATCCTGCTCGGTGGGGAGTTTTTCGCCACGTGGGTAGTCACCAGCCTGAATACGCTGGCGCATGATCGTGACGATCTGCTCAGACAGGCTGCCGCGGCGAAATTCTATTCTCGGCATGATTCTTGTCTCGCCTTGTCCACTTTCTGTGCCGCGCTCCGGCGTTGGCCCATTAAACACCGGACATCATACAAGTAATTGCCGTCGCTGCCACATCGGATCGGGGATAAAGCTCGTGGAGCCGGCCTGACGTTTTTTCAAAGCCGCAGGTGATTGCCTGATGGTTACGGATGCGGACGCAGGAAGCGCCTTCAAACTCTGTTGGTTCAGCATCGGAGGGTGTGAGAAAATAACTAAGAACCGACACGGTGCGAGAGGAGAGCTGTCCCATCACCTGGGATCATTGGTCTGGCCACATGCGCTCCTTTCGCCTAAAACAGCAATGTTCGGGGGAGCTGGCAGGTTACGCTATGAGCGGGGTATGGTTTCTGAGTCTATTAAATCCGATAATTGCATCCGTTTTCGCGTCAATTTTCTTCGTGATCTGGCTTAACCAGCGGGCGCGACGCTATATCCTTTATGTTTTCGGCGCGGCATTGCTTTACATCGCGGGATACATTGTTCAGGTTTTCAGGCTTCCAGAAAGCATCGGCCTTAATACCGCGTTTCCCGCCATTTTTTATTCACTTAGTATAGTATTACTATTTCTTGGAATTTTCATTCGTAGGAAAATAAGATTCGGATATTTTCTGCTGCCGGGTATAATTTTTTCTATGATGGTATCAATATTATACTTCTATCATGTGGTAAATAGTGTTTACATGAGGGTTTATATTCTTAATTTCGGTTTTGGCATCCTGTTTCTTGTGGCGGCTTATCGCCTGAGACGCGCTGGCAACTTCGGAGCGGCGGATCGTATCCTTTTCTGGGTCCTTGTCGCGTCTGGCATTCAGTTCTTTCCTCGAACCATCCTCGCCCTTGAAGTGTTCGATCGCGGCCTCCTCCCGCGCGATTTTGGACGTTCGATCTTCTGGCTGTGGCTCAACTTCTCTCTCGTTATCGTTATCGTCGGTATTGCGCTCGCTGTGTTGACGGCCGTGGTTCTCGATATCATCGACGATCTGAAGAAGGACGGCAGCACCGACCTCATGACGGGCCTTCTCAATCGTCGTGGGTTTGAGGAGCGTGCGGACGCCATGCTTGCTGGGAAAGGGCGCAGCCCTGTCAGCATGGTCTACTGTGACATTGATCTCTTCAAGGCCGTCAACGACACCCACGGCCATGCCGCCGGTGACCGCGTCATTCGGGAGTTTGCCGATCTCCTTGCGACAGAAATGCGCGCGGAAGATGTCGCAGGTCGCATTGGTGGAGAAGAATTCGCGATTCTGCTGCCCGATGCCGATATCGAGGGCGCCGGGGCTTTCGCGGAGAGGGTGCGGTGCAATCTCGAGGCGCGCCGCTTCGATACCCTGCCGGGGCGTCCGCGCGTGACGGCGAGTTTCGGTATCGCCACGCGGCAGAGCGGGGAGTATCTGCACGAACTCATGCGTCGCGCCGACAAGATGCTTTATGAGGCCAAGCGGGGTGGACGAAATCGCGTCTACCCCCAGGCTAATAACGTGTTGGACTTTCCATCGCAGGTGAAGGCTTGATCACTCCGCCTTTCTTCGATTGCGGGACCGTCAGACGACCTTCACCTCGATGTCACCGACGCCGTCCACATGCCCCTTCATCACGTCTCCGGGCTTGATCGCGCCGACACCAGCCGGCGTGCCGGAGAAGATGAGGTCGCCGGGAGCGAGCGTGAACAGGCCCGAGAGATAGGCGATCGCTTCCGGTACCTTCCAGATCATCTGGTTGAGATCGCCGGTCTGGCGACGCTCGCCATTGACGTCGAGCCAGATGGCGCCCGCGGCGGGATGGCCGATGAGCGAGGACGGGACAATGGGGCCGCAGGGCGCGGAATGCTCGAAGGCCTTCCCGACCTCCCACGGCCGGCCGAGATCCTTGGCCTTGCCCTGCAGGTCGCGCCGGGTCATGTCGAGGCCGACGGCATAGCCGAAGACGAGCTCGAGCGCCCGCTCCACGGGAATGTCACGGCCGCCCGCTCCCAGCGCCACGACCATCTCGATCTCGAAATGCACGTCGTTGGACTGTGGCGGATAGGGAAAGCCCGTGTCGGGGAGAAGCACGTTGTCCGGGTTCTTCTGGAAGAAGAATGGCGGCTCCTTGTTCGGATCATGGCCCATCTCGATGGCATGAGCGGCGAAGTTGCGGCCAACACAATAGATGCGCCGCACAGGGAAGCGCGCATCGGTTCCCTTCACGGGCAGGGTCGGAAGCGCGGGCGGTTTGACGACGTACTCAATTGTGGACGAGGCATCGGCCATGGATCGCTTCCTTGATGACGGCAGGGGCTCGATAGGGGCAGGGGCTCGATAGGGGTACAGGCTTCGAAAAGAAAGGTCATGGGAGCAATTCCGGGGAAAACGTGCAACGGCTTTCCGCATCGAATTGCGTCAAATCGATCGGACCAGACCTCGCTCAGGCCCGCATGGTATCGAGGGGCCAGCGGGCGCGGGCCGGCGCGGTGAGATCATCGGTGAGATCAAGCCTGAGCCGTTCGAGGCCGGCCCAGGCGATCATCGCTGCATTGTCGGTGCACAATGCCGGCGGCGGGGTGACAAGGCGCAGCCCCGCCTCCACCGCGAAGCGCTGCAACGCGGCCCTTATCATCTGGTTGGCGGCGACGCCGCCGGCCACGACGAGAGCGGTCGGGTTTCCCGCCGCGGCGTGGAAGGCCCGCAGGGCGACCCGGCTGCGGTCCACGATGACATCAACGACAGCGGCCTGGAACGAGGCGCAGAGATCGGCGACGTCGGTGGCGCTGAGCGGCGCGATGCGCTCCGCCTCAAGGCGAACCGCGGTCTTCAGTCCCGAGAGGGAGAAATCCGGCACATCCCGCCGCAGCATCGGCCGTGGCAGATTAAAGCGCTCGGGATCCCCGCGGGTGGCTTCCTTCTCGACTTCCGGCCCGCCGGGATAGGGCAGGCCGAGCATTTTCGCCGTTTTGTCGAAGGCCTCGCCAATGGCGTCGTCGACGGTCGTGCCCAGCCTGACATAGTCGCCCACGCCGCGGACGCAGACGAGCTGGGTGTGGCCGCCCGAGGCAAGGAGCAGCAGATAGGGAAAGCCGACCGAATCGGTCAGCCGGGCAGTGAGCGCGTGGCCTTCCAGATGGTTGACGGCGATGAGGGGCTTGCCCGCGACGAGCGCCAGCGCCTTCGCGGCCGTCAGGCCGACGATGACCCCGCCGATAAGGCCGGGGCCCGCCGCTGCCGCGATGCCGTCCATGTCCGAGAGTTCGAGGCCGGCCCGCGCCAAAGCCCGTGCCACCAGGAGATCGAGCGCCTCCACATGGGCGCGCGCGGCGATTTCCGGCACCACGCCACCGTAGGCGGCGTGCTCGGCGATCTGGCTGAGGACTTCATTGGCGAGGATATGGCCGCGCCCGTCGCCATCACAGGAGACGACGGCCGCCGCCGTCTCATCGCAAGTGGTCTCCAAACCGAGTATACGCATGGTCACCAGAGCGGGCCGGGTCTCCCGCGACGTTGTTTCGGAATTGTTCTGGAACAACCTATAGTCCGAGCGGCGATCCTTCGCCATCTAAAGTCTGCCATCTAGAGTCTGCCTGGCCTCGTATGGTCAGTGCCCATGGAGTGCGTTGCAGTGTCGATCATTTTTCCCGAGCGCATGATCATCGGAACGCGCGCCAGCCCGCTTGCCCTCGCACAGGCCGAGGAGACGCGGGCGCGGCTTGCCGCGACGGTCGGCCTTGCGCCGGAAGCCTTGCCGTTGCTGCCGCTGACCACCACGGGTGACAAGATCCAGGATCGCGCCCTGTCCGAGGCCGGCGGCAAGGGGCTTTTCACCAAGGAGCTCGACGCCGCGCTTTTCGCCGGCTCGGCCGACCTGACCGTGCATTCCGCCAAGGATCTGCCGACGGAACTGCCCGAGGGCCTCGTCGTCGCGGGATATCTCCCGCGCGAGGACGTGCGTGACGTCTTCATAAGCCGCCGCGCGGACAGCCTGATGAGCCTGCCGGCTGGCGCGGTCGTCGGCAGCGCCTCTCTGCGGCGGCAGGCGCAGATCCTGCGTGCCCGGCCCGATCTCAAGGTCACGCTGCTGCGCGGCAATGTCGCGACAAGGCTCGCGCGCCTCGACGAGGGCCGGGTCGACGCCACTCTCCTTGCTCTCGCCGGGCTGAAGCGGCTTGGCAAGGCGGATGTCGCGACAGCCATTCTCGATACGGACGCGTTTCTGCCTGCTGTCGGGCAGGGTGCTATCGCGCTCGTGGCGCGGGCGGACGACACGGCGGTCCTCGCCGCCGCGGCCAGTATTGCTGATCATGACACCGGCATCGCCCTCGCCGCTGAACGCGCTTTCCTCAAGGTCCTCGACGGCTCCTGCCGCACGCCGATAGCCGGGCATGCGACCGTGAACGGCGGGCGCCTGCGTTTTCGGGGGTTGCTGCTCGCGCCCGATGGCAGCCGCTCCGTCGCTGTCGCGCGTGAGGGTGCCGCCGGGGATGCGGCCGCTCTCGGCGAGGACGCGGGGCGTGCGGTCATCAATGAGGCTGGCCCCGATCTCCTGCGTGGATGACGAGAGGCTGCCATGCGTATTCTTGTTTTTCGGCCCAAGTCCGCTGCTGAGCGCACGGCAGCGCGACTTGCCGTGCTGGGGCACGAAGCGGTACTCGCGCCGGCAACCCGCATCGTCCCCCTCGATACGCCGCGGCCGGAGGGGCCTTTCGCGGCGATCGTCGTGGGCAGCGCGAACAGTTTCGTCATTGTGGCGGACGATGCGATTCGCGACATTCCCGTCATCGCGGTGGGAGAGCGCACGGCGGAGGTGGCGCGGGCGCGCGGCTTCACGGATGTGGAAAGCGCCGACGGCGATCGCATCGCCATGGCGGCGCTCGCCCGTCGGCGCTTTCCGGCAGGTGGGCGCGCCCTTGTTCTCCAGGGACGTGATCACAAGGCCGATACGATGGCGCTGCTGGCGGATGCCGGGCTGACGCCGGTCAGCTGGATCGTCTACGCGGCGGCGCCCGTTGAAAGCCTGACCAGTGAGGCGGTGGAGGCCCTTCGCATGGAACGGATCGGTGCTGTTCTCCATTACTCGCGCAGGAGCGCCGAGGTCGCGCTCGCGCTTGTGGATCGCACCGGTCTTGGGCGACCTTTTTTCGCAGCCAGACAGGTGTGCCTGTCGCTTGATGTGGCGGAGCCATTGCGCAGGGCCGGCGCGCGACACATCGTGGTGGCGACGGCGCCAAGGGAAGAGGCTCTGTTCGCGGCATTGGATGAGGCTTGAGGCTCGCCACCGGCGCCGCACAGGTGGTATGACGCAGGGATGAACCGACAGCGAGGCGCATTGATTCACGGGGAGCAGCCAGAATGACCGATGACACGGCCATGACCCCTCCGCCCAAGCCGGGACGGGGCAAGCTGCGGCGCAATCCCACGACACTGGATCTGACCGCCTCGCCCGCTCCCGATCCTGAGAGGGATCAGGCGCTCAAACCCGAGGATGGGGTGGGCGATGTTGCCGCATCGGACGCGCGCCGGCCAGCGATGCAAGATGATTCCATCGAAGCCGCGCCGAGCCCCTCAGTGGCCGAGCAGGAACCTGCTCGTCCAGCCGGTGAGAGCAGCGGAACCGAGGGCTTCATGGAACGGCCGAATGAAGGCGCGGGCAATGAAGGCGCGGGCAGGGAAAAGGACAGCATGGATCAAACGGCCGCAGCCGATATGAACGATGATGGCGCCAACCGCCTGCGCGCGGCGGCCTCGGGCCTCCCGCCATCGGGCATCGTCTCGGATCCACCCGGAACTACCCCGCCTCCGCCCTCGGGGCCTCAGCCCAGGCCCGACCCTTCCGTCTCCGTGAAGGCGCTGGCGTTTGCTGCTGTCGCGGGCGCTATCGCGGGGGGGCTTGTCAGCTTCCTGCTGATGCCGACTTCGACGCCGATCGATGAAACCGCCACGCGTCTCGTCGCGCTGGAGCGCCGGGTCGCCGCGTTGCCCGCTGCTGTTCCGCAGGATGACGTGACGGCGCTTGCGGGACGCGTCCAGGGACTATCGGAGCAAGTGGCCGGGCTCGGGCGCGATATCGCCGCGGCAAGCCGCACGGCGGATACGGCCGCGAGCCGCGCCGCAGCACTCGAGAAGGCGCCTGCGCCGTCTCCCGCGCAACCGGCCGTGCCGCCGCAGGCCCTGCAGGCGCAGGAACAGAGGCTCAACGCCCTTGAGGGTGCGATCGAGCGTCTGGATCCCGCGCGCCTGGCGGCGGTTACATCGGATGCTTCAACCCGTGCGAGCCGCGTGGCGACCTTGGCCGCGCAGGCTGTCGTCGCCGAGGATCTGCTCGGCCGGATCCGGCGTGGCGAGCCTTTCTCTCAGACGGTCGACCGGTTGGCGGCCCTCGGCGTTCCAGAGCAAAAGCTCGCGGCCTTGCGCCAGGCGTCTGGCGCCAATCTGCAGAGCCTGTCCGCGTTGCGTGCCATGTTCACGGATCTGGGCGATCAACTGGTTCAGCCGCAGGAGGCTCAGCCCGAGGATTTCACCAGCCGCGCGCTGGCCAGCATCAACCGCCTCGTTCGTATTCGCACCGTCGGTGGCAACGCGGTCACGGACGGCGTGGCCGCGGTGGATGCGGCTCTGGCGCGTGGCGATGGCGCAGCGGCGCTGACGGCCTGGCGGGCCTTGCCGGAGAGCGCCCGCAAGACATCCGCGACCTGGGGCGTGGCGCTGGAGCGCCGCGTGGCGACGGAAGGCGCGGCTCAGGCGCTCTCCGACGAGACCGTCACCGCCCTCGCAGGGGAAGCCGCCGGCGCTAGCACGGGGGCGCGGCCATGATCAGGGTCCTCGCTTTCCTCGCATTGCTCGCGCTCGTCGCCCTCGGCGCTTCATGGCTTGCCGATCGTCCCGGCGAGGTCGCGGTGATATGGCAAGGCTACCGCATCGAGACATCGGTCGCGGTGCTGCTGGCGGCCGTGCTCGCTCTCGCCTTCCTGCTGGTGTGCCTGTGGTCGCTGCTGCGCCTCGTCCTGCGGCTTCCGAGCGTCATGAGCTTTGCCTCGCGGGCGCGGCGACGCAATCGGGGTTACGTGGCGGTGTCGCGTGGGATGGTCGCCGTCGGAGCTGGTGATCCGCTGGCCGCCCGGCGCCATGCCAGCGATGCGGAGCGCTGGCTGGGGCGGGAGCCCCTCACCATGCTCCTCAAGGCTCAGGCCGCTCAGATCTCGGGCGATCGCACGGGCGCTGAGGCCACCTTCACCGACATGCTCGACGATGCCGAGACGCGGGTTCTGGGCCTGCGCGGGCTGTTCGTCGAGGCGCGGCGTAAGGGCGATGCCGTTGCCGCGCGCGCCTATGTCACCAAGGCTGTCGAACTCGCACCGGGCGTCGCCTGGGCCAGCGAGGCCATGCTCGAATTCCAGTCGGCGGAGCGGGATTGGCGTGGGGCGCTCGCCAAGCTTGAGCAGCGCGTCGCACTCCGTTCCATCGACAAGGCGACAGCCAAGCGCCAGCGCGCCGTATTGTTGACGGCCGATGCGCTCGACCGGGCGGACAAGGAGCCCGAAGCCGCGCTGGCGGCCGCGCAGACGGCGGTGAAGCTCGCGCCGGATCTCGTGCCGGCCTCAGCCCTGGCTGGCCGGCTGCTCGCTGCCGGCGGCAAGCTACGCAAGGCGGCAAAGGTTCTGGAGGCCAACTGGAAGATCGAGCCGCATCCCGACATCGCGGCCGCCTATCTCGATCTGCGCCACGGCGATTCGACCCACGACCGCCTTGCGCGCGCCGAGACTCTTGCCAGGCTCAAGCCGCGCCATCCTGAAGCGACGCTCGCCGTGGCCGAAGCCGCGATCGCCGCCCATGAATATGCCAGGGCCAAGCAGGCGCTTGCGCCGCTCCTGGCCGAGCGCCCGACTGTGCGGGCCTGCCTTCTGATGGCGGATATCGAGGAGGCTGAGCACGGTGTTTCCGCGGCGCTCCGGCAATGGCTCGGCAAGGCCGCGCGGGCGCCGCGTGACGCCACCTGGATGGCGGATGGTGTCAGCTCGGATCATTGGGAGCCGGTTTCGCCGGTCTCCGGACGCCTCGACGCCTTCCAGTGGGTGGCGCCGGCCGAGCAGCTCGCCCATGGACGTATTCACAACGACGCCGACGCAGTGATTGCCGACGGCGATGAGCGGACGGTGTTTTTGCCCTCCGCGCCTGATGAGGAGCCGGATAGCAAAGCGGCGCCTCCCGCGTCCTCACCGGAAACGGCCGCTCCTGGCCCCGCGCCTTCCGCCTCTCCGCAACCGGCCGATCCGCCGCCCGCCGCTGTTCCGGCTCCGGTGGCCACGGCCTCCGTCCCATCGGAACCGCTGGCGAAACCGGCGGGACCACGCGATGCCGCGCAATCCCCCGCGCCGTCGCCCGGGGAACGGAACGGCGAGGCTTTCCACGCCGTGACGCCCGACGCCAAGGCTACTGATACCCAGATGTCAGACGCCAGGGCTTCAGACGCCAGTGCTTCAGACACCAAGCCGGCTGGCGCCCGCCTATCAGGGGGAAAGGCGGAAGCTCCCGCGAAGCGTGCTGCCGGGCCGGTGGTCTTCCCCGTTGCCCGTCCCCCGGACGATCCCGGCACGGAGGATATATCGCGCGATGACCCCCAGGCTGGTGAGCGTCATCCGTTCATGAGCCGCCTCTAGATGGAGGGAGTGTCGGGGCTTCAGACCGCTGCACTGTCCGGCCCGTCGATGCCCCATCTCCCCCCGTCAAGGCGGCGGAGCCGTCGATAGACAGGTTAAATCAGGCGGACGTGCAGAGTGTGGCAAAGAGGATCTTGCCAAAACGCCCCCAATGCGGATATGAGAGCGCCAGCCAAGAGTGAGTATCAACGCCGCGGTAGCTCAGCTGGTAGAGCATCGCATTCGTAATGCGAGGGTCGGGGGTTCGAATCCCTTCCGCGGCACCATTTCTCCATCCATTTCAGTCTGGTTTTGTCCTGAATCCGTTGAGAAACAATGGATTTGCGTGAGGCGTGTATCCAGGTCTGTCCGGTTGGATGTGTTGGTATCCAGCGAAATTGTTGGTATTTTTGTTGGTAGTTTCAAAACCGCCTCGCAGCGATACCAACAGCCATGCCGCTCACTGACGTTGCCATCCGACGAATCAAGCCGTCCCAACACCCGCAGAAAATTTCAGACAGTGAGGGGCTGCACCTGTTTGTCGCAGCTTCAGGCGCCAAGCTGTGGCGGATGTCCTACCGCTATATGGGCAAACAGAAGCTGCTGAGTTTCGGAGCTTATCCGGCCGTGAGCTTGGCCGATGCGCGACGGGCACGCGACGCGGCAAAGCAGGTGCTGGCAGCAGGCGAAGATCCAGGCCTGAAGGTTAAGCTGACAAAGATCGCCAAACGTGCCGGTGGCGACGAGACATTTGGTAAAATCGCTGAGGAATATAAAGCCAAGCTGATCCGCGAGGGGAGGGCAGCGCCGACCGTAGAGAAGGTGAGTTGGCTTCTGGGGTTAGCTACCCCGTCTTTGGGCCGGCGACCAATCCGCGAGATTACCGCTCCCGAAATTCTAGAGACCTTACGGCGCGTCGAAGTGCGTGGCCGGTATGAGAGCGCGAGGAGGTTGCGCTCCACCATCGGCAGCGTGTTCCGCTATGCCGTTGCCACCGCGCGTGCGGATAATGATCCAACCTTCGCATTGCGGGGCGCCCTAACCGCACCACAGACGAAATCCTGGGCCGCCTTGACCGATCCAAAGGCCTTTGGGGCGCTCTTGCGGGCGATTGATGGCTTCGAGGGGCAGGCCACCACGACAGCCGCGTTGAAGCTCTTGGCGCTGCTCTTTCCGCGGCCCGGCGAGTTGAGAGCGGCCCACTGGTCCGAGTTCAATCTGGACGAGGGGGTTTGGATCGTTCCGGAAGCTCGGATGAAGATGCGCCGTCCTCATCGGGTGCCATTGTCCAAGCAAGCCGTTGCCATTCTCAAGGACGTGCAGCAACTCACCGGCCATGGCACCTTTGTCTTTCCCTCGATCCGCTCGGTCCTGCGTCCGATGTCGGAAAACACATTGAATGCCGCATTACGCCGTTTGGGCTTCACCAAGGAAGAGATGACCTCGCACGGGTTTCGCGCGAGTGCCAGTTCCATGCTCAACGAGAGCGGCTATTGGCATCCCGATGCCATTGAGAGGCAGCTTGCGCATGTCGAGGAGAACAGCGTCCGGCGCGCCTATGCTCGGGGCGAGCATTGGGATGAGCGCGTGAGGATGATGGCGTGGTGGGCCGACCGTCTGGATGAGCTACGCGCGGGTGGAAGCTAGGCTCGTCACGCTTTCCCAGCACCGCGATCGACAGTAAACCCGCTTTCAAAATTAATCTGCCAAGAGCTTGTGTGGTCCGACTGAACCGCAGTCTTCAGTTCAGCTGATTAAGCTCTATTTGCGCTCGAATGCGAAGGATCTTCACGGTATCCCAGCGACACGCCGGAAAACCGCCGTCTTTTGCTTCTTTTCCTCAGCACAGAAGCGAGGGCACAATGTTCAAGATGCGATTCGTGGTGCTGCTGGTCATCGGCATCTTTGGCACGGCAGCTGCGAGCGCGCAGCCGTGGCAGGACGTCGATCCGGCGACGGTGGGCTGGTCTGCGGACAAGCTCGAAGCCATCCGGCTTCATTCGGCCGCTCTCAAGCCGGCAGCCCTCATTATCGTGCACAACGGACGGGTCATCGCCCGATGGGGCGATACTTCCCGCAAAGTGAATGTAGCTTCGGTTCGGAAGAGCCTCCTGAGTGCGCTTTACGGCATCGCGGTTGCCGAGGGCCGGATCGATCTGCCGGCCCGCTTGGCGGACCTTGGCATCGACGACATTCCGCCGCGCCTGACCGCGAGCGAGAAGACGGCAACGGTCCGTGATCTCTTGATGGCGCGTTCCGGCATCTATCATCCCGCAGCTCATTAGACAGCAGCTATCAGGCGCAAACGACCGGAGCGCGGAAGGCACGCGCCGGGATCGTTCTGGTTCTATAACAACTGGGATTTCAATGCGCTTGGGACGATCTATCGGCATGGAGGATTTCTCGGTCAGGGACGGCCGCTACGCCTTGGAGGCGTTGTCCGAACACCCAGCCTATCCCTTCCGGCTCAGCGCCCGCGATGCGGCACGCTTCGGTCCGTTGTTCCTGAACGGTGGACGCTGGGGCGACCGCCAGGTCATTCCTGCTTCCTGGGTCAAAGAATCGACGTCTCCGCATTCCTGGGCGAAGCGACTACGCCAGGGCTATGGCTACATGTGGTGGACGCTTCCCGCTGACACCTGGGGGCCAGACGCATTCTATGCCTCGGGTTATGGTGGCCAGATCATTGCCGTCGTATCCGCGAAGCGGCTGGTGGTGGTCCAAACCGTCGATCTCAAACAGAATCCACGTGGCATCAGAACCAGCGCGTTCATCGATCTGCTGAAAGACATCGCTTCGGCTTCGCCCTAGGTCCAGCGCTCGACCACCTTTGATCGGCGTTGCCGATCGGCCTGTAGCTCCGACGGCCGAGGTGAAATCACGGAATGGAGCAAAGGTACCGCGCGGCGCAGCGCGGTCAGGACCGCCAGCGTCTAACTCGGAGCTGGGAAATCGACGGTCACTCGCGGGTTCTGCTTCCGACCCTCTGCGGCCGCTTGTTTGTATGAACGACGTCCCGTAAGCGTGACGCGATGATGGTTGAAGCCGTCGCCAATCTCTTGCAAGCATACGGACAGGTTGATGCACTTATTCAGAATTACCGTCGCAGTTCTTGCAATATCCCTATTTTCAGCAGCGACTAGTGCTCAATCGTCTCGACAGCAATTCACTGTGCCGACATTGAGCGGCGGGGTTCTGGTCGAGAGCTTCGGGGATTGCAGGGCCTCAATCTGCCCGGCCGTTCTAATCCTGAGCGGCAGCAGGGGTTTCGGGTCACCGGTTTACGAAGAGATCGGGAAGACGTTTCAGGCCGCAGGTTTGAATGCCTACCTCGTTCATGCCCTGTCGGAGGCCGACCTTGACGCCATCGCCACAGCGGGGAGCGCGCGAGCGCGTTTCGCCTACTCTAGGCAGCGGTTGCCTGATTGGACCTCTGCCGTCCTAGGCGTCGCCACCTATCTGAAAGATCAATCGCGCCACGGCGGCAAGGTCGGTGTTCTCGGAATCTCTCTTGGTGCCCAGATCGCTTCAGCGGCCTCGGACGGGCAGGACGACATCGACGCCTTGGTGCTGGTCGACGGCGGCTTCCCGAACGGCTATTCGCAACCTGTCCGCTCGTTGCCACCCCTTCTTCTGATTTGGGGAAGCGCCGATGAGACTTTTCCCTTATCGATCGGCCGGGAGCTGCAACGGAAGGCGCAGCAGCTTGGCGGGCCTGTTACCCTTGATGTTTACAAGGGCGGGGCGCACGACTTTTTCTTGAGGTCGGGAACGCACAACGCTGGCTTAGCTCACCGGAGTGCAGCCGAGTTTCTGACGGAAAATCTGTCGCGCTAGGTGGTGAACGTTTTTCGGTTTTCGCGACCGTGCTTGATCGTTGCCGGTCAAATCGACTAAGGTTCCAGCATCGACCGAGTGGCAACTAGGGTTCCGGGCCGCACTGCCGTCGCTGGACCGAGCGTTGCAGAAACCGTGGGAGTTCCACGGCTGCACCCGAGGGACAAAATCCCAGAGGAGGAGAAGTCGAGATCAACCAGCGCCGTTGGCGCAAAAGGAGGTCTCGATGGCTATTGCCTCGCTTTCTCGGGCGGTCTCCCGATACGGCGTCGGCGGATGATCTGCGCCGCTTCCAGATATGGCAGCAAAGCGAGGGCGTCCCGGTGCCGACAATGAACAGCGTTGTGTCGGCGCTGCGGTTCTTCTTCAATATCACGGTTGATCGCCCTGATCTTGCCCGCCGCCTTGTTCGGCTGGCGCATCCGCGCAAATTGCCGGTCGTGCTCAGCCGTGAGGAAGTGACACGTCTGCTCGACGCCACGACCTGTCTCAAGCACCAAGCCGCGCTTGCCGTTGCCTATGGCTCGGGCCTACGCGTATCGGAAGTCGCTTCGCTCAAGGTCGCCGACGTCGACAGCGAGCTCATGCTCCTGCGGGTCGAGCGTGGCAAGGGCGGGCGTGGGCGTAACGCCATGCTGTCACAAGATCTGCTCGCGCTTTTGCGCCAATGGTGGCAAGCTGGCCACCGGGAGGGCGTCATGCGACGGGACGGCTGGCTCTTTCCGGGCATCAACACGCTGAGGCCTATCAGCACGCGCCAACTCCACCGCGTCGTGGTCGAAGCCGCAAGGAAGGCCGATGTCGACAAGCGGGTCGGATTGCACACGCTGCGTCATTCGTTTGCCACCCACCTTCTGGAAGACGGCGTCGATATCCGCGTCATTCAGGTGCTGCTCGGTCATGCCAAGCTGAACAACACGGCTCTCTACACCAAGGTTGCGACACGCACCGTGCGTTCGGTGACGAGTCCGCTCGATCGGCTTGGCTTGTTTAAAATGGAAGAGACTGCGCCCGACAGCTGAGCCGTGCGGGCCTCGCTGGAGGTCGCCAATATCTTCCATGTTGCTGGTCCTGTCTATCGGATCGCCCATGCTGGGCATCTAAGCCTCGACCAGTTGAAGGTCATGTCGGCGATCGAGAACTGCCGCACCGCAGCCCTCGGCGGGCATGTCGAAGCCTGTGAAGACTGCGGCCAGTGGCGGATTGCCTATAACTCCTGCCGCAACCGGCACTGCCCGAAGTGCCAGGGCGCTGCTGCGCGGACCTGGCTCGCCGCGCGCGAGACCGATCTCTTGCCGATTGGCTACTTCCACGTCGTCTTCACGCTGCCGGCCGAGGTCGTCGACATCGGCTTCCAGAACAAGGCGGTCGTCTACGATCTGCTGTTCAAGGCGGCGTCCGAGACCATGCTGACGATTGCCGCTGATCCAAAACATCTCGGCGCACGCATCGGCATCACCGCCGTGCTCCACACCTGGGGATCGGCGATGACACATCATCCGCATGTCCACATGATCGTGCCGGGCGGCGGCATCTCACTTGACGGAAGCCGCTGGATCTCCTCGCGTCCAGCATTTTTACTTCCGGTACGCGTTCTCGGTAGGCTGTTCCGCCGCTTGTTCCTCACACGGCTCAACGCCCTGCACGATGCAGGCCGATTGGCCTTCTTCGGATCAATGGCTCACCTCTGCGATCGGCGCGCCTTCCTGCATCACCTCAAGCCTGTTCGATCCAAGCGCTGGGTCGTCTATGCCAAGGCCCCGTTCGCGGGTCCCGAAGCCGTTCTCGCCTATCTCTCACGCTATACGCATCGGGTCGCGATCTCGAACAGCCGTCTGATCGCCTTCGATAATGACGGCGTTACCTTCCGCTACAAGGATTATCGCCGCGACGGAGCCAACCGTCAGCAGGTCATGACGCTGGCCAGCAGCGAGTTCATTCGCCGCTTCCTGCTCCACGTGTTGCCGCGAGGCTTCCATCGTATCCGCCACTATGGCCTGCTCGCCAGCGGCGCGCGCAAGGCAAACCTCGCCTTGGCCCGCAAATTGCTAAACGTCGCACTACCGACGCCGGCCAGCGATCAAGCTGTGGAGCCTGACGACTTCCGCCCGCCATGCTCTTGCTGTGGCGGGCGCATGATCGTCATAGAGGTGTTCGAGCGATGGCGGCAACCGCGCGGGCCGCCGCACACGCGCTCAACGAACCGGGAGTACCCGCCATGACCCGGCATGGCATGGCTCAACAGTCAGCCGCAGGCGCTCGATCTCCGGCAACACATCCACACGTCCTTGGCATGGTCATCGCCGACGAAAAGGCCGCGCTCATCCTATCGTCGTCGCGGCAGTTACATCCAAGCATACAGCAAAGCGGCCCGCCGACATCAAAGAGATTGCATCCCGGCAGCGGTCGCGACACCGCCGACATCAGCCAAAAACCGAAATCTCCATAGACTGCAACCCGTGCCCCGCGGGTTCCTTCCTCGGGGACTTTCGTACGCCTGACGGCATCCGAAACTCTTCACGTATCCGGACGGTCGGCTTCTGAGCAGCACAAGGCTGGAAGCAGCCGTCCTCGATTGCGGCATGGGATAAAATTTGTCTAGTCAGCTCAGACCCCATTGTCGCCGTTCGGGGTGCTTCCGTTGCCACGCGAAACCTTCCGTTAGCTCGGGGCACGATGGATGGCGTAGTTTGTGGCCGGGAGGAGACCAGCGGCCTTCGGGCGGCTAAAAGCGACGGGCTGACCTTTGTTTATCATTCGACGGTGCCGCTAAGACCCATACCCGGTCATCCTGGTAACGTCTGGTGGATCCTAGAAGCGGAGACCGGTGCCGGCTTGGCGCGAAGTTCGCCGAGCGGGTTGTCGATAAGACGTGCCTGCCAGCGGATCAGTCGTATGGTTTCGGTTTGAGACAATGGCCGATCGAGAAATCGATCTTCGTACCATCGCGTCTGATCACCCAAAAGCATCTCTTCGAAAACTGTGGAACGTCTTTCGGCGGTATGTTGACCTCGAAGCCTGCGATGCCGGTTCCGGCCTTTTCCTCAACCTCGTCGTGGCGTTCGAGTAGTGCGGATAGATCGGTCGCGTCTTCGGCGCTGACGCGGTCACCGATGTTGTACCGGTTCAGCATAGCAGTGAAGAACACCGTCGCGTCCCCAGCCTTGTCAAACGACCGCGTGGTGAGCGTTATCCGCCTTGCTTTTCCCATCCCGATCTCCTCGTGTGGAAACTAACATGCTGGTTGGCCGCGTCTACCGTGGCGGCGCGGGGTCGTGAAGTGATCGGAAGCTTAGTGTCCGCCTCACATGCCAATAGCTCTGCCAAGCCTACGAAAGCAGAATTCTACGGACAAGGGAGGCGTTCGTGTCCGACCGCTGGGACGCATGTGATCAGTCTGCCGCCTCTCCCGCGGTCGCCGCTGGCGGTGTCTCGCCGAGCAGCCTCTCTCGCAACTCCCGCACGATGATGAAGGGGATTCCCGCACCTTCCAAGGCGTGGCCGTTGGTGCGCATCCAATTGCGGCAGGCGTCTTGGTCGAGGTCGTCCATCGCGATCACCTCGTACAGCGCGACGGCGCTCATCCTGGAGAGACCCAGTTCCATTAGCGAGAGCAGCGTCTGTGTAGAAATGCCGAACTCGAGTGCCAGACCTATGTCGAAGCGGTCGCGAAGAAGATCAGCACGTCCAATGCCGTCCAGGTGAAACCTCAGGACATCCACGTAGGCGGCGATGTACTTCGGTGCGGCGAACCGCGCGGTTTGCTCGACCATCTCCATCGTCTGTCGACAGATCTTCGGGATATCGACGGCCTTCCCGTTCCTTCGGAGATTCTCAATGCGTGCCTTAATCATGCGGGCGAGCGACCAGCCGCGGAGCCAGCGGTGAACAGTCACGGCATGACCGTAGATCAGGTCATCCGGCTTAAAGGCCGGATAGAGGTGATCATTGATCGTCTGCATCACGAACATCATGGAGGTTATCGCCTCGTCATCCTCGGTAGCCGCTGGGACGAGATTCTCGGGTTCGTCCGAATGCCGCTCGAAGAACTCGAGGAGGGATTGCATAGCTATAGCACTCACGCCCGGATGCCGCGCGACCAGCGCGGGAGGCAGTCGATTGGCCGCGCATAGCTCGGCGAGCGCGTTGTCCAGTTCCGCGACGAAGCGCGGATCGTGCCGCTTCGCAAATGCAGCGTCAGTGACGGAGCCTGCGCGTAGAAACGTCGATATTAGATAATACGAGACCTGTTCGAGCTTGGAGCTTCGGCCAACTTCGTCCATCGACATGTCGGCGCGCCTATTCAGAAAGGCGAGCAGCTCGTCGGAAGCCTCCATAACGAGGTCCGTTTCACGCTTGATCTCGTAACGCGCGCGCTTGGGAACGCCGTGCGGCCAAGCTTCTTTGTCGTCAGGATTGACGCACACGATCTTGCCTTGGAACTCGTCACCCCATCGACCCGCCCGCCCGGCCAGGTTCCAGAAGTCGTGCGCCAGCATGTGCTTGCCATTCCCCTTCCTTGGACCGCGGAGCACGATCATCCGGCAAGAAAGGTTGACGCCCTCAATGAGGGTCGAGGTGCAAACGAGGAAGCGGAGCTTGCCGGACTTGAAGAGGCGCTCGATCTCCGATCGCAGTAGCGACGGCATATTGCCGTAGTGGAATGCGACACCGCGCTCAACGAGGGGTGCGAGGAGATAGCCGGGATGGACCCCCTTCCGCGAGAGATCCGCAAGGGCCGCTAATTCAGGATCGATTTCGCCACCAACCGGTCGCTGGTTCAGCAGGAACGCGATCTTCTCTGCCTCGTCGGCACCGTTGGCGTAAATCAAGGTGCCCGACCGGTGGCCCGTCAGGGCCTCGGCGATGAAGGCTATCCTCTTCCGCAGCCCCACAGGACGGTCCGTCAGGCTGAGAATGCCTACGCTCTCAGGTTCGTCGCCGTGCCGGACGGCGAGTTCGTACCTGGTGGTCTTCCGCTTGACCTGCTCCGCGAATAGCACGTTTTGGAGCACCGTCGGCGCATCGCTGTCGACTACCCGGCGATCAACTGAGGGGGGCGCGTCGTCCAGCAGGGTGTGTGGGTTCTGTGTCGCCGGACTGATGAAGACCGCCCGAACCTTGGGGCTGGCCCGCGTCACGCGCTCAATCGCATCCTGCAGGATCACGCCACGCTTCGCGTCGCCGATTTTATGAGCCTCGTCAACGATCAGAATGTCGATCTCCATCTCGTCCGAGAGCGCGTTGGCGAAAAGGTGCAGTCGCTCCTGCGTGAAGACCGCGACCAGCGGAGGTCCGCCGTTCCGCATCGCCAAGTATTCGTCCGTAAGTGGGAGCGAGCTAACTCGGATCTGATCGGCGCCGAGGCTTGCGCTTGACAGCAGGCCCCTAAGGTTCGTCTCAGTCTCGCTGACGAGCGCGCGGGTCGGAGCGAGATATACCACCATACGGGCGCGCTTCGCCCGCATTTGGTCCAGCAGCCATTGCAGCACCAGATACGTCTTCCCGCACGCGGTCGGAGCCGACGCGGACATCCAGCCACGTTCGTCCTGCGAGCCCGTCCAGAAGGACCGCTGGAAGGCGTTTACCTCCAGGAGTCCTCCATCGGCCTCGAGCACCACGGAGTTCTTTAAGCGGTTCCGCGTCAGCTCCAGCCGCGCGCCGACGCCTAGACGGGCGTCGAGATCCACTCCGACCTCACCCCTCCGCTGCGCGAGCCCGACCGCCAACTTGTTGGAAAGCTGCTCGAATAGCAGTGCCGCAGCATCGCGTGTCGGGCCGCGTTGCGCCAACGTCATCGACGAAGTCGCGATCAGGAGAGCCGCCTCACGCGGCGGTCGAGCCTCAGAGCGCGCCAGGATGCTGCCGGCTAGGAGGAGGCGATTCCAGTCGACCGCGTTCAGGGCCTTTGTAAGGGTTTCGACCGGCTCGACGTTCTCAAGTTCCTGTAGGGCGTTGACCCTGGACAACAGTGCGAGATCGCTCGCCACGCCCTCGGCGAGAAGCCACTCGATGAGCTCATCCTCGGTCACTTGGCCAGTCCCAGGGAGTCGAGCACAGCCAAGCGGAAAGCCTCGGCGTTAGGAAGCGGCAGGCAGAGAAACTCGATCTGGCAGTCGGTGAGTTTCTCGAGGATCAGTCGGTTCCCGACGTTCTCGGACCATTTCTTGAGCGCGTCCCTTGACGCATCGACGATGTCATTTGCGCCACACTTTGCGCCAGCGGTCGGATAGGCTTCGCTGTCGAAGCCCACGAGGGCGACCGCGCGATATCGCTTCCTCTTCACGAGCGGATCCGTCTGGTCGAAGAACCGGCGTAGCGAGGCGTTG